>JAJJBE010000182.1 GCA_020996635.1 Bathymodiolus brooksi methanotrophic gill symbiont | reverse complement strand
GAACAGTGAGAACACAAAGTAACCCTATCTTCATGCCGCTTTATGCGACTGCTCGATTAGAGATTCTCAGTGCCCAGCAAGGGCTGAACAAGTTCGCTTTAAAATCGAAACTTTATATTAATGCTATGCGACAAGCTTTTGATGAATTGCAACAATTAAAGTCGGCTACTGCGTAACATCAATTATCTAATTTAAAACCGGGACCTGGTGGTGGTTCTTGTGGCAATGCTGTTTTTAAAAATGAAGCACAATTTGTACAAAATACTTTCGAAGATAATCGCTGGGTAGACCTGCGCCAACTTGCTATTGATTTTAACCTTTGTTCCTGCTGGTCTCTTCCTATCCGCAATGATAAGAATGAAGCCATTGGCACTTTTGCACTATCTTCATTTGAACACCGCTCCCCCGCTCCTTTCCATAAAAAACTACTTGAGACAGGATCAGCCATTATTAGGGTTGTGCTAAAAAACCAATCTAACGAAGAAAGAATTCAACTCTTTTCCACGGCCATCCAAAGAGCCTCTGAAGGCATGCTCATCACCGAATTAATAACAATATTATTGAAACCAATCCTTCTTTTGAGCATATTTATGGCTACACCCTAAAAGATGTCATTAATCATAACCCAAGCATATTATCTTCAGGAAAACATGATAAAGACTTTTATCAAAAGATGTGGAATGACATCACCACAAATAACCACTGGAGCGGGGAAATCATTAATAATCGCGCTGATGGTAGTGAGATTACCCAATGGATGAGCATCAGCCGAATTTTAGGTAAGGACAAACAAACACAACATCATCTTGCTGTTTTTTCTGACCTCACTGAATTAAAAAAAGCTCAGAAAAAAATTGAGCAGATGGCCTTTATTGATTCTGGAACAGGGCTTTATAACAAAACCTATCTTGAAAAAAACATCCATAATTTAAAGCAAGCTGCCAGCTTAATTTTATTGAATATAAATAATTTTAGCTACATTAATACCGCTTATGGTTTTGCGCTGGGCGACCAATTATTAAAACAAATTGCTGATACTCTAAAATCAAAATTTGGTACAGACAACACCTACCGCCTTAATTCAGATGAATTTGCCATTGTTATCCAAGAAAAAATAGACCTTGAAGCTTATATTAATCATATCCAGGGCTACTCCTACGGCATTCAATTTCAAGTCAGTGATGTCGCCTTAAATATTTCATTCACTTATGGGGCAGCGTACAGAAAAGATAATTTATTACAAAGCAGTGCGCTTGCTTTAAAACAAGCAAAAAAATCGGGTAAAAATCGTTACCATATTTTTGATATAACAGAAGAAAGTACGAATGAATCACGCCACAAAGCCTTTATTGCCGCCAATAATCTACTGCATCACGCTTTAGAAAATGATCAAATTGTTCCCTTTTTTCAAGGCATTCATGATAATAAAACGCATAAAATTCAAAAATTTGAAGTCTTAGCACGCATCAAAAAAGAGGGCGAAATCATTAGCCCTTATTACTTTATAGAACCCGCTAAACATTCTGGCCTACTGCCTGAAATCACTAAAATCATGATCGATAAAAGCTTTAAAATCATGGCACATAATGATTTTAGCTTTTCTATTAATATTACCGAGGATGATTTAAGCCGCTTTTATTTAAATGACTTTATTGCGCAAAAATTAGCTGAATATAAAATAGACCCAACGCGTGTAATTATAGAAATCCTTGAGGGTGTTAGCTCTACGGGTAAGAAAAACCACATCAAACAATTAAACGCCCTTAAAAGCAAAGGACTTAGTTTAGCGATTGATGATTTTGGTGCAGAATATTCAAACTTTGAACGAGTTTTAGACCTAGAAGTCGACTTCTTAAAAATCGATGCTAAATATATTAAAAATATTGATACTGACCCTAAAAGTTTTGAGATTGTACGAGCTATCTCTTTCTTTCTTTGCCAAAAACTCAGGTATTCCTTGTATTGCAGAGTTTGTGCATAATGAATCCGTGCAAAAAGTGGTCAACGATTTAGCTATCGACTTTTCTCAAGGTTATTATTTTTCTGAACCAACCGAACTTCCCTTAGCTAAAATTTAACTCGGCTAATAGCTTCTAACTTTTTAAAATCTGCTAAGCAACAGCGCCCAGAAGGATTTTTAATTTCGCAAGCACATAAACTTGCTTGGGTTTTCTGTACTACAAATTGCTTGATTTCTGCAGCGCTATTATTAGCTAACGCTTGAATATAGACTTCTTTATCAACATCAAAACAATAACAAAGTTTTGCTGCCCTAGCGCTATCAAACACACTGATTTGTTGTTTATAAATTTGCTTATTACTAGCAGAAAAATAAACTAGCGCACAAGATTGCTCGTCACAAAAATAATAATCATCCTCTACAATACTCAGCACATCAGGAAATTTCACTTGATGTACTACTGTTTGTAACTCGACAGATTTACTGATTTTTCCACATTGAGGGCAACCTTTTGTCGCGCTACAATTTTGTTTAGAACAACAATTTTTCATCATTATTTTTGGCTATGTCATCGTTAAGGGACGTGCACGGAATAACATCCCGAAGTTATAACGCAGGATTTTTGTGCCAGGAAGGTTGCTCTCATGAGGCGCATAGTTATTCTACGCAACGAATGAGAGCCGCCTTCCTGGTGCAAAAAGACTAGTTAGAAATCGGGAGATTGTTTCGTGCACGTTCCTAAGTATGGATTTTTAATTACTTTTTTTCTAAAAAGCCCTCTCCGGAGGGAGAGGGTTGGGTAAGGGGAAGTAGAATGCATGTTGTCAGCACTCCTTTCGTGTCTGTATAAGCAGTTAAGATAAGCTTACAAAATAAACTTATTTTAACTTCTCCCCATCAAGGGAGGGCTTTAAGAGCTGCTGTTTTTCCACACTTAACGGCGACATATACCCAAGCTACTTGAAGATGCAGGCTTAATGGAACTGTGATTTTTAGTCGCAGAATACCTTGATATGCGATTGCAGCGGCTAAAGACCGCTGTTCCAATTAGTTAAAATCACGCATCTTCATTGGTTTTGAGTATAGCCTTATTTTTTAAATTCAAAAAGCGCATTAATTTTACTCTACTATAAAAAATTGATAATTATTTTTTCCTGCTTTTTTTGCCAAATACATGGCTTCATCAGCATGACGTAATAAGCTACTCATTTCACTCTGATCTCCTGGGTATAAAGTAACCCCACTAGAAGCGGTCAATAAGTGCTCTACACCATCAATTAACTGTGGCTGTGATAATGACTGATGTATTCTTTCTAATGTATGCGCACATTGCTCTTCCGATTCTATATCGTTCAGCAAAATAACAAACTCATCACCACCTTGCCGAGAAACAGTATCTATTTCTCTTATATTTTGAGTAATTCGCTCAGCAACTTTAATTAAAATTTGATCCCCTACTTCATGGCCAAAATTATCATTAACAGGTTTAAATCCATCTAAATCAAGAAAACAAATGGCAAGTTGAGTTTTATTACGATGGCTACGCGCCACTGCCTGTTGCAATCGATCTGCCAATAAAGCACGGTTAGGTAGTTTTGTTAACACATCATAATAGGCTAACTGACCAGCAATTATCAATTTAGGGTGGCCCTTTAAAATCAATATGTTACTTAATTCTAATAATTCATTTATGAATCAATTTTCAGCACTCACTGCCTTTTTTCATAAAAATTGATCTTATTTTGCTAAATTTAGTCATATCCAATAAATTTATCTAATTATTTAAAAATTAAAAATATCAGCATTAAAGCCCCTTTCGGGCATAACTCATTGAATTTCCATAAATTTATAATTGCTGCTAACTGACTGAGTTTTTCTTGCTGTATTTTACTTTGAGTTATGTCTGAAAAAACGCCCACATAATGCACCACATTTGTTTGCGCGTCTTGCATTTTAGAAACTGTTAATAACTCCGCATAAACCGTCCCTGCTTTATTACGATTCCAAATTTCACCCTGCCAACACCCTTCTTTTACAATGCTTTCCCACATTTCTGTATAAAAAGCCTTATCTTGCTTGCCTGCACTCAACATTTTAGGGTTTTTACCGATTACTTCTTTGCGGCTATAACCGGTTATTTGAGTAAAGGCGGGGTTAATATCAACTATATGACAATCCCCCCCTGTAATCATAATGCCTTCATGTGAGTTATTAAAAACCTGCGCAGAAAGTTGCATTTTTTCTTCCGCTGATTTTATTGCCTTCAGTATCGGTAATACGGTACTCAACATCTAACTTTGTACCCTCTGTGATATGTTTTTCTATGCATTGGTTAACAGCATCATGATCTTCAGGATAAATAGCGGCAAACACATCATCCCAGGTGGGGTCTTCAGCTGCCCAAGGAAATTTTAGCTGCAAAGCCACATTACTAGAACAAATACTGGTATTGCTTACATAACCGTACTCCCAAGAGCCGATCCCTCCAGCTGCTTGGCTTAAACGTAATCTCTTTTCACTTTCAATAAGCTTGATCTCTGCCTGCTTACGTTTTGTAATATCAACATGCACCCCCACAACACGTATGGATACACCATACTTATCCCACTCCACCACTTGCCCGATAGAATGCAGCCAAAGCCATTGACCACTTTTTGTTTTACGCCGATATTCCATTTGACAAACATTACTGTTTTTTAAGTACTTACTATACTTCGCTACTGTTTTGTCTCTATCTTCAGGATGAATGTTTTGCTGCCACTCTTGCAGGCTAGTATGAAATCCAGTTGGGGAATAACCTAATAATCACGCATAATCATCACTAACGGCAACCTCACCCGTTGCTACATTCAGATCAAACCAAGATTGCCCTGTGGTTCCATAAGCTAAATTAAGCCGCTTAATACTTTTAAGTAAAACTTGCTGACGAAAATAATTTCTTAAGACGATAATCAATACAATGACAAGCAAAGTTAATACGCCATAAGCAACTAAAAGAGCCGAGCCACCCACACCAAAATTCGCCTCCGAATTAACCACCTGATTGATGACTTTTTTTGTCTCTGAATTTTCTCTGATTTCTACACTTAAACCCTCATCCGTGTAATAACCCATTTCCTTTGCGGCATAGTAATCAGCAAACTGAAATTGATGAGGCCATTTTAATTGTAAGGATACCGGCTTTAAAACTGGGGAAGCCAGAAGGCTATGGGTATAAAAGGATAATAAAGTGCTGACAACAAATAAAATAGTCACTTGAAAATTCTGATTTATCTGCATCATTAGAGTCTCTATTTAAAGCGTGTTTAGCATCATACCACTTAAGCAGATCTGCTTAACTAGGATTTAAAACCAGCTTAATCTGTCTTCTTTGCTCGAGGGTGGGCTTGGTCATAAACAGCCGCAAGGTGCTGAAAATCTAAGTTTGTATAAATTTGTGTGGTACTAATATTTTCATGGCCTAACAGCTCCTGAACACTACGCAAATCTTGACTGGCTTCTAATAAATGGGTCGCAAAGGAATGACGTAACATGTGAGGGTGTACAGATTCAGCGACACCTTTTTTAATACACCATTGTTTTAAGCGTAATTGAATACTGCGATTACCTAAACGTGTGCCTCTGGCACTGGTAAAAACCGCTTGTTCATTAGCCGATTTACTCGGCCTAACAGCCAGCCACTGCTGTATCGCTTTAATGGCTTTTTTACCAATAGGTAAACGGCGTGATTTATCGCCCTTTCCATGCAATACATCTAATTGTCGTTCCTGTAAATCAATATCCACTAGATTGAGTGCGCTTAACTCACTTAAACGTAAACCCGACGAATAAAATAATTCAAACATGGCGACATCACGACTTTCTAAGACTGAATTCGCACCGGCATCCAATAAACCTGCCACTTGATCCACATCCATAGTTTTAGGAAGTTTGCGCGGCTGTTTAGGTGCTTTTACATGTTGCGCTGGGTTTTCAGTTGCCAAACCTGCTTTCATTAAGAATAAATAAAAACTGCGAATAGCGGATAATTCTCTCTGTAAACTGGTACTGCCAATACCATTACGATGCCGAGTTGCAATATGCTTTAATACCCATTCATGGCTTAAATCTGCCCAAATAGACAATTCATTAATATCACAAAATTCAGCCAAACGCCTCAGGTCTCTTTGGTAACTTTTTAGCGTATGTTCAGAAGCGCGTTTTTCTACTTTTAACTGCTGAAGAAAATCAGAAATGTATTGTTCGGCTATTTTATGCATCGGTTTTGTAAATTAATTAGCATTCAAAGGGTAAAAATTTTAACATTCCTGAGTTTCAATTCTCTTGCGCATATCTCAGTAAGTGCGCTAATGGCTTGTTTTGTCCATGCCGCATTGCCCACGAAAGTGTAGAGTAATAAATAGCCTGATTAGCTTTACATAATGCAGCGGGTTTTAATCCTGCATTCAATAGCTGAACAGTTAATAAGGCTCTACCTACTCGCCCATTACCATCACCAAAAGGGTGGATGCGTATAAAGTGGCTATGTGCCGTTGCTATTGCCGTTAAAAATTACTAGGCTCTCGATATTTTGCACACCAATAAGCAATTTCACCCGCGATGTCTTCTGGCAAAGTCGTCTCTATTCCTTGTCGTTTACCCATCACACGATTTTTTCTGCATATTGCCCTGCATCAGCCCGAACACCCCTCATAAATTGGCTATGTAAATCACGAACCAAATTATCAGAAATATCTAGCGCTCCCCCTGTTTTAATCGAGCTTATCAATTGAGTCATTGATATCCATGTATTATACATGGCCATAAAAGTTGTCTTATCTATACCTCGTGGAAGACTTGGCTCACTGATTATTTTTTCAAATATACGGGAATCAACATTTATATCCTCAATTTCATAAGTGCCAAAAGTCATACTTTTGAAATGCAAGTTAGTTAATTTAGGCTGATAATCATCAGGTAAAAGTACTGCTTCTGGTACAGCGACTTTAGTTAATACCGGTGTAACAAAAGTATCGCAATACAACACATTAATATCTAAAACCTGTATCTCTTTTATAGATTCAGGTTTTTCCATACAACGCACTAAAGATGTACGTGAAACAGCTAATGCATGAGAAAGTTTCGCTGAGTTCTTATACTCCGACAATAGCTTATCGATACTATTTAGTTTCTTGTATTCATTGATCATTTCAATGCCCTGTGTATTTTTTTATTTATACCCAAGCTACTTGAAGATGCAGGTTTAATGGAACCGCGATCTTTAGTCGCGGAATGCTTAATATGTGATTACAGCGGCTGAAGACCGCTGTTCCATTTAGTTAAGATCACGCATCTTCATTTATTTTGGGTATATACGCTAAGCATATATCAAAATGAACTTTTTATAAAAAAACAAACAAATAGTTCAATTATTGATTTCTTTTACAACTTACCCTTTAAGCAGAGAAATAAAACGTGTCCCTACAATTTCACTAATTTTCGTTAAAAATAATCGACCCATCTCTCGACTAAATCGGTCTTTATTCCGGCTACCAATAGCAATGATGCCTTCTATTTCTAAAAAAGCCATCGGAATAATCGCGCAAGATTGCACCTCTAATGCCTGAGAGCCAAATAAAAATTCAGCTTGCGCTAAGGTGGGTCTGCCACAACTTGAATGATTACTGCTTAGTTCTTTTGCAAAATGCGTTAAACCTTCGTTTTCTGCATCCACAAAAACATTAGGTATTGCTATACCTTCAGGCTCCTCAGAAATAATCTTAACCGCGAAAAAGTCAGTTAAAAAACATTCTTTTAAGACCTTGTCTAAATTAGCAATCGCAACACCTAAAGTATCAGCCTCTAAAACGGCTAGGGTTAATTCATGCATTTTATTGGCTGAATCATCATTATTTCTAGCGATGTCAATCAGTACATTTAGCTCATTTTCCATTTCATGATGACGATTACGAAATAATTCTAACTGCTTAGAAACCAGTGAAATTGCATTACCACTTGGGTGAGGGATGCTTATTTTTTCCAATAACTCTAAATGCTCACTAAAGAAATCAGGATTATCTTGTAAAAAACTCTCTACATCATTTGCTTCAACTTCGCTCATAACTCGATACTTCCTTCAAAAACTTTAACCGCAGGGCCAGTCATAAAAACCGGAAAATCACGCCCTGTCCAATGTATATTTAATGCACCACCTGGCAACTGAACGGTAACATCATTATCTAATAATTTATGTTCTATACCAATGACCACCGCAGCACAAGCACCACTACCGCAAGCCAAAGTTTCACCTGTGCCACGTTCAAAAACACGTAATTTAACATGCGTTCTATCCACTATTTGCATAAAACCTATATTGGCTCTTTCAGGAAAGAATGGGTGACTTTCTAATGCCTCTCCCAAACTCTCTATCGGGCTATTAATATCAGTGACTTGTAAAACCGCATGTGGATTCCCCAAAGAAACTGCACCAAAAGCTTTTTCTACACCATCAACATCAACGGTATAAAACTTTTCTTCTTGCTCAGTTTTTAAAGGAATTAATGCTGGCTTATGTCGTGGTTTTCCCATGTTAACGGTAATCAAGCCGTCATCATTAAAGCTTAATAATAATTGTCCCGAATGAGTATCAACTAAAATATTATCTTTATAAGAGAGTTTTTTATCGCGTACAAATCGTGCAAAACAACGCGCGCCATTGCCACACTGTGCAACTTCACTGCCGTCCGCATTAAAAATACGATAACGGAAATCAGCATTCGAATGCTCTGCCAAAGCCACTAATAAAATTTGATCACACCCGATACCAAAATTCCTATCAGCAATAAAGCGGATTTGTTCAGCGCTTAACTCAATCTCTTGGCGGATGGCATCAATAACAACAAAATCATTACCTAGCCCATGCATTTTTGTAAATTCAATCTTCATATTAATGCCCCGTTAAGGTAATAAATGCTCACCTGTCATCAGTTGCTCAATGGTTTCTCTTTCACGAATCACATGCATTGCTTCGCCATCTACCATAATTTCAGCTAACCGAGGGCGAGAATTATAGCTTGAACTCATGGTAAAACCATAAGCACCTGAAGAGCGAACGGCTAATAAGTCACCTTGCTGCAAAGACAGTAAGCGCTGTTTTCCTAAGAAATCGCCTGTTTCACATACAGGGCCAACAATATCCCACTCTTTTTCTTCTGCTGTGCAGCCTAACTTAACTGGGATAATGGCTTGCCATGCACTATAAAGCGAAGGACGCACTAGATCATTCATCGCGGCATCGACAATGGCAAAGTTTTTGTATTCAGTCGGTTTTAAATATTCTACTTTAGTGACTAAAATTCCTGCATTACCTGCAATGGCACGGCCTGGTTCTAATAAAATCTCTAAATCATTATCACCTAATCGCTCTAAAATCGCAGCCACATATTCTGCAGGTTCTGGCGGAGTTTCATCATCATAACGAATACCTAAGCCTCCCCCTAAATCTAAGTGATGTAAGTTAATGCCTTCTGCTTTTAACGCGGTTATCACTTTTAATACACGATCTAGCGCATCTAAAAAAGGGCGTGTTTCAGTCAATTGTGAACCAATATGACAATCAATGCCTATAATTTCAATATGTGGCATTGCCGCCGCACGTTTATATTCCAACAGAGCATCATCAATATTAATACCAAATTTATTTTCTTTTAAACCTGTGGAAATATAAGGGTGTGTTTTTGCATCGACATCAGGGTTCACACGAAATGAAACCGGCGCTATAACACCTAATTCACCAGCAATTTGGTTGATTCTATCTAACTCACCTTTTACTTCAATATTAAAACATCGTATGCCAACTTCTAAGGCTGCTTTAATCTCATCTTCTCGTTTACCTACTCCTGAAAACACGATCTTTTTGGCATCCCCTTTGGCAGCTAAAACACGCTGTAATTCACCTAAAGAAACAATATCGAAGCCCGAACCTAAACGCGCAAAAATATTTAAAATAGCAATATTAGAATTCGCTTTGACGGCATAGCAAACCAGATGTTTTTGCTGTGCAAAAGCGGAGTCAAAGGCATTCCAATGTCTTTCTAAAGTGGCTTTAGAATAAATATAACAAGGTGATCCATGCTTAGCGACAATTAAATCTACCGCAATATCTTCGGCAAAAAGGCGGTTGTCACGATAATTAAAGTAATCCATTAATGTGTCTCTTGAGTGTCTGTTTCTAGCGGCATGACTAAAGGGCCGATTTGACCACAAGCCATTAGTAAAAGCCCGCAAATTAAAAGTGCTAAAAATTTAGGAAATATCATACCATCACCCATAAATAAAGGAAGGTAACCAAGTCGCCAGTAAAGGAAAATAAGCCAAAATTGCGAGTAATAATAATTGTATTAATATAAAGGGGAAAACGCCTTTATAAATTTGCCCAGTTGTAACTTCCTCAGGTGCAACACCTCGCAGATAGAAAAGCGCAAAACCAAAGGGCGGTGTTAAAAAGGAAGTTTGTAAGTTTAAGGCAATCATAATACCCAGCCAGACTGGATCAACCCCCATCATTAATAAAACGGGGCCGACAATCGGTACGATAACAAAGGTAATTTCTATAAAGTCCAAAACAAACCCTAAGAAAAACATAACCACCATAACAATAAATAAAGCGCCAAATTTTCCACCCGGTAAATCAGACAGTAGTTCAATAATTAACTCGTCACCTTCAAAGCCTCTAAACACTAAAGAAAATAAAGCCGCGCCGATTAAAATCATAAACACCATACTGGTAATTTGTGTGGTATTGCGGGTAACATCTTCTAATATGGCTTTATTTAACACGCCATTCAGGTAAGCCAGAAATAATGCCCCAACCGCACCGACAGCTGCGGCTTCCGTGGGTGTTGCCAAGCCACCAATAATTGAACCTAAGACTGATAAAATCAATAATAACGGTGGCAATAGGCTTTTAAGAATTCTTATATAAAAACCTTTTTCTTGTTGTGCAGGTTTTTCAGGTTTAGGTAATAACTCTGGCTTAAGCCATGCGGTAATAAAAATATAAACTAAATAGAGCAATACCAATAATAAACCCGGAATTAACGCGCCCGCAAATAGATCACCAACAGAAACCGTTTCGGGAGCAAAAATGCCCATTTCTAATTGTGCTTGCTGATAAGCAGTAGAAATCACATCGCCTAATAAAACTAAAACGATAGAAGGTGGAATAATCTGCCCTAAAGTCCCTGATGCACAAATAATGCCGCAAGAAATTGCTGGATCATAGCCGCGCTTTAGCATTGTGGGTAAAGATAATAAACCCATGGTTACAACCGTAGCACCGACAATACCAGTACTGGCAGCCATCAACATACCTACAATAGTCACGGCAATACCTAAACCACCATGTAAAGAACCAAATAGCTCTGCCATCGCCTCTAATAAGGCTTCCGCTATTTTTGCACGCTCTAAGACTATGCCCATAAAAACAAATAGCGGCACAGCAATCAGTGTTTCATTATTCATAATGCCAAATAAGCGATTGGGCATTGCTGCTAAAAAATCCGCATCAAAGTTATCTAACAGTAAACCTAAACCAGCAAAAATAAGCGCTGTGCCACTCAGTACAAATGCAACAGGGTAACCTGATAACAAAACCACAAAGACAGCAGCAAACATCCATAAAGCCATATAACTATCCATGTTTAGCGCCTACTAGGTAATTTATTTTTTTTAAAATTAAAGACAAACCTTGTAACACCAATAAACCAGACATAAGGATTAAGCAGCTTTTAAGCAAATAAACTAAAGGCAAGCCACCTGAATTACGTGAAGACTCTAAAATCGACCATGAATCGGCCACGTATTCCCAGCTGCTCCATAAAATAAAAAGTGACACAGGAATTAATAAAAACAAGCTGCCTAATAAATCGACCCATGCTTTTACTTTTGGGCTGCATCGCTGATACACAATATCCACACGCACATGACCATCATGCTTTAAGGTATATGATGCGCCCAACATAAAGATAATACTATGCAAGTAAATAACCGACTCTTGCATCATCACCCAGCTGGCATCAAATAAATAACGCAAAACAACAATACAAAAAACAACTAAGACCATGACTAGGCTTAACCAAGAAACGGACCGCCCTATTTGCTCATTAAGCGCATCAATGTACTGTGAACTTCGTTGTGAAAGGTTTAATAATAAGCTCATAACAATGTTTTAAAATAGCTTTCAAAGACATTATTATACTTGGCAAATGTGAGATTGTAGAAAATGCAGGCTATTAATATTTATAGACCCACTTGCAACATAAATGTTTTGAATTTTTTCCAGAATTCACCCGTAAACATTTGTCTTGGCATCGCTTGCTTCTTTTTGGCGGAAAAATAAAATCTAGTGGTTTAGCCATTAAAATTCAAGTAAAGTCTACAAAATGGCAACAGGCCTTATGGAGCCTGCATGGGGTATTTTATGCGACTAAAACTCGCACTCCCAAAGCAACTTAATTTCGATTGGGTATACAAACATAACTTTTCAGGAGACTCATCATGCAAATCACTATTGAACTAGATAAGCAGCATATTCAACGATTACATGAGCAAGAAGGTAAGCTAAAGAAAAACATATCTGAATTAGTTGCTTTAGCGATTGATGAGGCTTTTCCAAAAAAAACAGAGCAAACAGAAGGTGAAAAATCTTATCAGCTTATGTTGCAATCTGGCTTTATCGGCTGTGTGGAAAATCATGAGAACTTATCAGAAAACTATAAAGAGTACCTTGATTGGAGCCATAAAATATGATTATTGCCGATACAAGGTTCTGGCTAGCATTAGGCGATAAAAAAGATAAACACCATCAACAAGCTAATAATTTTGCTAAAACAAACTCGGAACGCTTTATTAGTACCTATCCCGTCATAACGGAAACATGCCATCTTTTATTAAGTAGGCAAGGTATTGACGCACAACTCCATTTTGTAAAAATGTACCAACTGGGTGTCTTTGATATCTTTGATATTCCTGCAACAGGTAAGCAGAAAATTTTGACATTAATGCAAAAATACGCTGATTTACCGATGGATTTTGCAGATGCTTCTCTGGTGTTATTGGCTGAACATTTAGAGCATGGTCGCATTTTAAGTACGGATAAACGAGATTTTCATGCCTATCGCTGGAAAAATACCCAGCCATTTTCTAATCTATTAAGCTAAAAAATTGCTACATTCAACAACCATAAAAATTCTTCTCCTTCATTTACCTTGCTATGCCGAAGCTGAGGGTGATTTTTTAGCGACTCATTAAATGCATAACATCAAATTTTTAAACGATGATTTTGTTTTATTTCTTGTGTTAACAACTCAAAAACACCGGCCTTATTTGCATAGCTTGGCCATTGCGATACCACCGATAATGTTTGCTCAATAATCTGCTGTGCTTGTTTTTTAAAATTACCAATTAAAGAAGCAACAGCCAGCAAATCCTCTCTATTAAAAGCATCTCGTTTAGCATTTAATGTCATTTGATGCGCATTAACCCATGGCGAGTCTTTTTTATAGCTATAGGCGATATCAAACGCGGGGGCTAGTTGCCATTGGCTTTGCATATCTTTTAATATAAAAGCGGTGTTTTTAGTGTGGTCATCATGATTACGGGCAATAACATTAAAAACCATACGCCGATAAATCTCTATCGCATCTTGTCGAGGTAATCTCAGTTGCCTAGCTATTGCGAATAACTGCTCATAACTATAACTGCCAGCTCTTTTATAATCGGCATGATCCATAGAGCACAATGAAGTCATATGGCATTTTTTATTACCCATACGATCAAAGCGTTTAGTCATAAAATGCGCTCTTTCACCATCTAGTAATAATTCAGAGGGGGATATATTGATACCGACATCAAGTGCCATAAGATAGTAGGCATACTCCATACGCCCAAAACCTTTAGGGTCACCAAATGTTTCAGTATTTGTTTTATGCTGTTCAACACCATCAAATTTCAATAAATACTGTTCAAATCCTTGTGGTGCATCGATTTGGCCTGATCGTATTTGGGTTCTATCTTTATTAATAGCAATTAAAGCTTTAGCTCTTGCACCGCCGGCTGAAGTGCCTACTTGAAATAGTGCCGACATATCAGCTTTATCAGCCGCGCCTGTACTTAGCTTTGTTCGTTGATTAATAATCTGTTGCGCCAGCTTAACTAATGAGCTGAGTTGTAATTTTTCATTTTTTGTTTCAGCCTCTGAAATGGCAGGTTTAAACTCTAACGCGCCCATTCCTCGTTTGCCTGTATAAAGCAAGCGCTCAAGTACTGAGAATGAATAAACATCACGACCATTTTTTGCCAACCAAGCATTAATAACTGCATTACCAAAATCATCAGGTAAAGTATCGGCAAATACCGCAGGTAAGCCTTTATAGGTTTCTGGATTTAAATGTGAGAATTGATATATTTGCGTGGATAACGGCATATGAATGGGGGCAATCTCTACACCTGTGCTTATCCATTTAGGCGAGTATTCAAAAGTGCTTATTTTACTTGTGGAGTCATACGCTAATGCACCCAACAAATACCCCCAGCAATGTACTTCTGCTAGGTTTTTCATTACCAGTCTAGCTCGTTATCTTGCTTGCTATTTTTCTCAACAGCTTTGATTGCTGTTGCTCGCTGTCTTTGCTTACCCTTTAATTTAAGTTGTTCCATCGGGCTAAAAGGAGTTTGCGGGATAAAATGTTCGATTAAATCTAAGCGATCCAAAACACGGAGAGTAGCAATCATATTTTCAAATTTCCCAGTGCCTTTTTCCAGTTTCCCATACCCCATTCTGGACATACCTATCTCATCAGCGACTTGTTGCTGGCTAAGGTTTTTTTTTAGGCGTAACTGTGAAATTCGCTGACCAATTTCAGCGGCAATTGCGTGATTGCTCATTGTGTTAAAATTCATAATGATCTCTTTTTTGATCTTTATGAGGATAATAACAGCTAATGATAAATTATATAATCTTTAATATTAACAATGAAATATTGCTTTGCGCTTTTTGGCTCAAGAGGATTTAAAAAACCTAATTACTTTAGGAATGTGCACGAAACAATCTCCCGACTTCTAACTAGTCTTTTTGCACCAGGAAGGCGGCTCTCATTCGTTGCGTAGAATAACTATGCGCCTCATGAGAGCAACCTTCCTGGCACAAAAATCCTGCGTTATAACTTCGGGATGTTATTCCGTTCACGTCCCTTAAGCCATATAAAATACAGTGTAGAAAATAGTGTTAAGACAGGCCGTCTAACCACTCATTAAGTTGTTCAGCATCGTCAAAACTATAACGTTGCATCACTTTTTTTGGTAGAGGCCAAAATTCAACGATCTCATCTGTAAATTCATGAACACCCGTCTTATACTTAACTAATATATCCACTGCATCTAAAGCATCTTGCTTTGCATTCAGATCATATCCTTGTAACTTGCATGCAGCAAAAGAAGTCGCTTGTTCTTGAGTGAAAAATGAGCGACAAAAACCTGATAATGTAGTCATAATGATTACCTAACTTAATGTAATTGTGGTTTATTATACATAAACGTGTCATTTCACACTATTAAATGAGTTATATAACATAGTTTAATTAACGTCTCTTTTTGCTTTTAGTCCAACTATTCATTTAGGAGTTTTATTATGAAAAAATTTATTAACAAAACTGAATCATTATTCGATGAAAGCCTACAAGGCTTTGCAAAAGTACATTCCGATATTATTACCCTTAACTCTGACCCTTGTTTTATCTCACGCAAGACCAGCAAAGCAGATAATAAAGTACGGCTTATTTCAGGCGGCGGTTCTGGACATGAACCCTTGCATGCGGGTTTCATAGGTAAAGGCCTATTAGATGCTGCATGCCCAGGGCAAATTTTCACTTCACCGACACCCGATCAAATGCTTGCTGCAGTCGAAGGCATTGCAGGAGATGCGGGCGTGTTATTTATTGTAAAAAATTATGCGGGCGATGTGATGAATTTTGAAATTGCCGCTGAAATGATCGACTCTGAAAACGTTTCTGTTTTAGTTGATGATGATGTCTCTTTACCTAAAAATCACAGCACGGGAAGGCGCGGTGTTGCAGGTACTTTAATGGTAGAAAAAATGACCGGCGCAGCGGCCGAGCAAGGTGCATCATTAACTGAATGTAAAAATATAGCCGAACGCGCCAATACTAATACGGCATCTATGGGGGTAGCACTTAGTAGTTGTACTGTTCCCGCGCTGGGAAAACCTACTTTTGAAATCACTGAAACAGAAATGGAAATGGGTGTGGGTATTCATGGTGAGCGTGGGCATGAAACATTACCCTTAGGCTCTGCAAACGAAATTGTAGAAATTATTGCCGATGCAATTCACCAAGATTTACAGCCTAAAGCAGGACAGTCGGCCTTATTGCATATTAATGGCCTAGGTGGCACACCGCTTATGGAGCAATACTTAATTTATGATTTGGCTGAACTTTATTGGCAAAAACGGGGCGTAAAAATTATTCGCTCTTTAGTGGGTAGCTACACAACGTCTTTAGATATGGCTGGGGTTTCTATTACTTTAACGCTATTAGATGATGAATTAACGGCACTATGGGATGCACCTGTGCATACAGCAAGTTTGCGCTGGGGCTGTTAAGTAGCGCATAAAAAAGGGGTGCTATTCGCACCCCAATCAAACGAGTGAGTTCATTTAACCTTGATAAGGTTTAAAGTTTTTTCTATGCTGGCTGCATGATAAATAACGGTACTTTTTACTTTTTACTTTTTATCGTCACTTCTAAACTTTCCAACGCTGATTTTCTTTTACAGCGTGTTTGTTTAGCCGTCGCAGCTTGGCATTGTTTTTCCCCAACGGATAAATCCTTTATATCCTCTTTTTTAGCGACAGTGCTAACTTTAGGTTTCGCCGTAGGTTTGGACTTTACGGCAATTTTTGGTTTTACTTCCGCTTTAACCGCTACTTTTTTCGGTGCCTCTTTTTTAACTGCTACTACAGGCTCTTTTTTAGTTACTGGCTTGGCTCTACTCTCTTTTTCTTCTACAGGTTCAGCTTCTTTTCTAAAAATAAAGACCCCCGCAATAACCAATAAAGCTAAAGGAACAAAATTAGTCAGTGAGATATTTTGTGAATGTGTTAATTCCACTGTTGATTTCGCACTACCTGCTTGCATCATTACATTGGATGTTGCTTTTTTGGGTTTTAAATTATCAGTTGCGGCTAATAATGGGCCACTCAGTAACAGACCCACAAATATTAGAAAAAAGGGATTCAAGTGTTTTTTTATTATCATTATTTTCTTGACCTTTAAAATATCAGTATAAAACCCAATTAAAACAATAACTTACTAATCAAGCAACCAAAACCAGCCACCTTCCGCAATTAACAAAGCGATTACCTTAGTTAATGAGCTGTTATTTTGCATTAAAAACCAATCCTGCTGATTTAAAACTGCTTTTTCCGTCAATAAGGGTAAAAATTGCACTGCTTCTTTATCAACAAAATAAGCTTCCCCAGCCATAAAAAACAAACCACCCTGTTTATTTTTTAGCCATGCAAATCGAAGGTATAAATTACGCTGCAATTCTTTGCCCTGTTCAAATAACAAAGAAATCTGTTCAAGTGTCATTGGCTCAGTCACAAATTCTGCGGCTAAATCCTCTAAACTGGGCTTAGTTTCTGTCACAAATTTTGCCAAAGTACTGGCTAAAATTGGTTCCGCCGAATCAATAGCTTGATGCAATAATTGCTTTATACGAGCAACCGCTTGTTGATCTATTTCTGCCGCGTACTGGCCTATACTTAAATCAGGGTCGGCATACAAATCATTAGCCAATGATTTTTCTAACAAACCATTCACAACAGCATCGAGTAATTCAATCTTTTTAGGCGCACGAAAACCAAAAGAAAAGGTCATACACTCATTTAAAGCCACACCATGATGCGCAATATGTGGCGGTAAATACAACATATCTCCTGGCTGTAACTCCCAGCTCTGATCCGCTTTAAATTCTTGCAATATCTGAAGTTCAATACCTTCTATTAAAACCACCTCATGAATAGGCTGATCCATAATTTGCCAATGGCGTGTTCCCATTGCCTGCAATAAAAATACATCATAGCTATCAGTATGCGGCCCAACACTGCCGAATTCAGGTGCGTAACTAATCATTAAATCATCACACCGCCAATCAGGAATAAAACGTAAGGGATCTAACAAATACTGTAATTCAGGCATATGTTTATCGACATCTTGAACCAACATAGTCCAATGCGTTTCAGGTAAACGAGCAAAATCTTTTTCCGATAATGGCCCTCGTGTTACCTGCCATTGTCCATTGGCCCCATACTCTTCAATCAAACGAGATTCAATGTCTTCCTCACAAGCTAACCCTGCTAGTTCATCAGGACTAATGGGAGACTCAAAACTTGGCAAAGCTTGGCGAATTAATAAAGGCTTTTTTTGCCAATATTGCTCTAAAAAATCCTGCTGACTTAAAAGACTATTGAAAAATTGTGTCATTAATCGTTCCTAACCCTCTTGCTGTAAAACATCAACCATTGCACAAATCATTAACTGGCTGCTTCTTGCTCCAGCATCAATATGCCCGATACTGCGCTCCTCTAAAAAGGAAGCCCTGCCCTTTATTGCTAACATATCTTTTGTCGATTCCATGCCCAAAACCGCCGCTTGCTTAATCTTTATTAATAATTCTGGTTCAGCTGCATTTTCTTGTAATACAGTTGCTACAGGAATCAGTACATCTAACATGGTTTTTTCACCTGCTGCAGATTTACCTCGTGATTCCATCGCTTCCACCCCTGCACTAAAAGCTTCTGCAAAAACAAGCGTATCAACTTCTTTACCCTTAGCATTTTTAGCCATCGCAACAAATAAAGTACCAAATAATGAACCCGATGCCCCACCGATTTTGCTCATACAGATCATACCTATTTTATTCCATGCCGCCACCCAATCTAACTGACTAATCTCTGCTCTTTGCTCGGTTAAAACCGATAGTCCACGCTGTATATTAATAACATGATCACCATCACCAATCACTCTATCTAGCTCAGCTACTTCTTCTTTGTTTTGTTCGATAATATCATTTGCTGCTTGAATAATTTTTTCTAAAATAAGTGGTGTAATTTGCATGATTTTTCCCAGTTTTAAATTATGGCTATGTCACCGTTAAGTGTTGAAAAGATTAAGTCGCTCCTAAAAGGGGCTTACCTACTAGAGAGCATAGGTATCTACACAAATCTAAAAGCCTTCTCCAAAGGGAGAAGGTTGGAAGAGGGGGAATTCTAAAGGCTTGATTTATTCTCCTCACCCAACCCTCTCCAGCAGGAGAGGGCTTAAGAACGAATAAAATCCACACTTAAGGTGGCATAGCCTAAATTATTGATGTCAAGCCAACAATACCTGCCCATCCAGCGGCTGTATTTTACTTTTAGCAAGGGAAATACTATACTCTCACTCATTATTTAATGTTAATTAAGGAACGTGCACGGAATAACATCCCGAAATTATAATGCAGGATTTTTGCACCAGCAAAAAGACTCGTTAGAAATCGGAAGCTTGTTTCATGCGCGTTCCTAAGCGCCGATAAACTCGTCTTTTTAGCTTTTAAGGCGACCTAACCTATAAAGAATTTTATGAATACAACACAAGAAACGTTTCCTGATTGCGATTTAGTTATATACGGCGGCCTAGGTGATTTATCTCGCCGCAAATTATTAATCTCACTTTATCGTTTAGAACACGGTGATTTCTTAGAACCTGGAACACGTATTATTGCGGTTGATAGATTAGAAGAAGATACTGAAAGCTATATTAAAATTGCTTATAAAAGTTTACAAAGCTTTTTAGGCTCTCCTGTTGATGAAGCAATCTGGAAAAGGTTAGAGGCACGTTTATCCTATCAACAAATGGATTTAATAAACCCTGAAGAATTTAAGATTTTTAATGACATCACTGATTCTAGCAAACGCGTGATGGTTAACTATTTTGCCGTTGCGCCTTTCTTATTTAAAGCCATTTGCCAAGGTTTAGATCAATCAGGCGTTTTAACAGAAACATCACGCATGGTCATGGAAAAACCCATTGGTCATGACCTTGCATCATCAAAAGAAATTAACGATGTGGTTGCAAGTGTTTTTAAAGAAGATCAAGTTTACCGAATTGACCATTATCTTGGTAAAGAAACCGTATTAAATTTATTAGCACTGCGTTTTGCTAATTCAATTTTCACCACTAACTGGGATCACAATACGATTGATTCAGTGCAAATTACGGTTGCTGAAGAAGTCGGTATTGAAGGCCGCTGGGAATATTTTGATCAAACAGGACAATTACGCGATATGGTGCAAAACCATTTATTGCAAATTTTAACTTTTGTTGCGATGGAACCACCCGTTAACTTAAAAGCACAAAGCATTCATAACGAAAAAATTAAAGTATTAAATGCTTTACGCCCTATTACCCTTGATAACGTTAATGAAAAAACGGTACGTGGACAATACACCGACGGATTTCAAAAAGGCACCGCTGTACCGGGTTACTTAGAAGAAGAAGGTGCGAACACAAAAAGTACCACAGAAAGTTTTGTGGCATTACGTGTTGATATTGATAACTGGCGTTGGGCTGGCGTTCCTTTTTACCTACGCACAGGTAAACGTTTAATGAACAAGCGTACGGAAATTGTTATTAACTTTAAACAACTACCGCATAATATTTTTACTGAAAGCTATAAAGACCTTCCTGCTAATAAATTAGTTATTCATTTACAACCCAATGAAGGCATTGATGTACAAATTCTGAATAAAGTTCCAGGGATTGATGAGAACATCAAACTCCAAAAAACCAAACTGGATTTAAGTTTTTCTGAAACATTCAAAAATAGCAGCTTATATGGCGGTTATGAAAAACTAGTTTTAGAAGCCATGCGCGGTAACCCAACTTTATTTATTAGCCGTGAAGAAATCGAGCAAGCTTGGTCTTGGGTTGATTCTATTCAAGATGCTTGGGCACACGCGAATGAAGAACCTAAAGGTTATCCAGCAGGAAGTTGGGGGCCAGTAGCGTCTGTGGCTCTACTGGCAAGAGATGGCAGAGCTTGGGAAGAGTAATTTTCCTTTAAAAATAAAGGTTATATCATCGTTAAGTGTTGAAAAGTTGAAGTCAATGAAAGCCCTCTCTCATGCTAAATAACACTGCAACTATTGGTGGGTTTCGCAAAAAACGCTCTATCCACACTTAACGGCGACATAGCCAAAATAAAAAACCAATGCTAGTTTAAAATTAGCGTTGGTTTTTTTATAGTTAAAATATAACTTATTCATTTAAAACCAGTCTACGTTTCAAAAATTTCAGCCTAGAAGAATAAGCCTTGCCAACTAAGTTTTATCTGTTACCATCAACAGACTTTAGTTTGAGTGTATGAGGACTAACATGTCTGAATGTTCTTTTTGCGGTGTTATAGAAATAAAAAAATTCCCCCTGTGCCACTCTTGTGGAACATTACGCTATCCTGTTGAGCGTTCCCCCAGTACACCCAGTAATTTGCATCAAAAATTAAAACTTTCCGCTACCGTTGTGGCAGCTATCATCACACCCGGTGCATTTATCGCTTTAGCCGCGATTGAAATCAACAAAAGAGCTCGTAAAACTTAAACCTCATCTTACATTTCCCAATCAAATAAAGATGTCCATAATTCTGATGTGGATACACTATTTAGGACACAAAAACTAAGATTTACCCCCTAAATATAGAGTACCCAAAATGACTAAGAAAAAGCTAAATACTTACACGCTCGAATTTAAAGAATCTGCTATTAAATTAGC
>JAJJBE010000147.1 GCA_020996635.1 Bathymodiolus brooksi methanotrophic gill symbiont | reverse complement strand
CGACTGCTCGATTAGAGATTCTCAGTGCCCAGCAAGGGCTGAACAAGTTCGCTTTAAAATCGAAACTTTATATTAATGCTATTCGACAAGCTTTTGATGAATTGCAACAATTAAAGTCGGCTACTGCGTAACATCAGTTTTTAAGTCGTAACATTCAGGTCATTTATTGTTTGCTGAGTATTCTGCCAGCGAATACTTATTAACCATTAATAAGGTAGCGAATTTCCTAGCGGAGCTTCATTAACGTAACGCTTTGATAGTATGTGGAAATAATTATAAGTGACGAAAGTATCCGAATGAAAAGGTTTAGAAGGTATATACCCATGCCACTTGAAGATGTGTTTTTTAACTAAACGGAACAGCGGTCTTCAGCCGCTGCAATCACAAATTGTGCATTCCGCGACTACAGCTTGCAGTTCTATTAAGTCGGCATCTTCAGGTAGCTTGGGTATATAACAGGTGAGTTTTTAAATTAAAAGGGATAAGAAAAGAAATATAAAAAACACTTGTTCTTCGTTTGTTCTCTTGTTATTATTTTAAGGAACAGAAGGAGAACTAGTTGATGGTATCATTAAGTAGAAAGCAGCAAGATATTTATGAATTCTTGTTAACAAATCAAGATAAATTAGCTTATCCACCGACGTTAAATGAATTACGTTTAATGTTAGGGTTGGCTTCACGTGGGTCACTGCATAAACATGTAAAGGCTTTGATAGAAGCTGGCTTGGTTAAGCCTATGAATAGAAAACAAACCGGTATACGCTTAACTGACAAAGCAACAGAACAGCTAACAGAGCAAAATACTGGCTTACCTTATGTGGGTCGTATAGCAGCTGGAAAACCGATAGAGGCTATCGAAAACATCAGTTATATGTCGGTTCCCGAACAAATTAAAACGACTAATCCTTGTTATGTTTTACAGGTAAAAGGAGATTCTATGATAGATGAAGGAATCTTTGATGGTGACTGGGTAGTGATTGAGCAGCGCACACAAGCACAGAATGGTGAAATTGTTGTTGCACTCATTGATAAGTCAGAAGCAACCTTAAAGTTTATAGAGCAATACCCACATGAAACATTATTAATTCCAGCTAATTCTAGTATGGCTGCAATGCAGTTTAGGCCTGAGCAAATTGAAATTCAAGGTGTATTAGTTGGACAAATGCGTAGTTATACTTAGGAGCGAGCACACAGTAACTTCCGCATCTGGCTGGTCTTTTATTCACCTCCTGTGTTGTTAAAACAGTTGCGTAGATCGCTATGCGCCAGTTTTAACGCCTTGAAGGCAAATAAAAATCCTGCGTCAGTTGCTAGGTTTATTTTGTGCACATTCCTTAACATTGGAGAATAAAATGCAAGCAAGAATTCATATGCAAGACCAAATAACCAACCGAATAGATATAATTATGCAAGATAAAAGAAGTGGTTATTTAGTAACAGAAAAAATAACTATGTTTGACTGGTGTAAACGAATTACAGGGGATATTGTAACAATTAGTGTTGTCATGTTTATTTTAATGGTAGGCTCAGGTTGGTAAATAAAACTTTAATCTTGTTAGCAATCTGGTATCTTTAGATGCAATTGAGAGTTGGGTAATCGTTATGCATCGAAAAATTTTGGTAGATTGGTTTTACACGCCTAAAGGTAGGTTATTAAAAAATCAAGAAGCAGCCTATTTAAAGCAATCAATTACAGTAAGTTGTAAGCAAGTCATTGTACAAATTGGTGCCCTAGGCTGGGAAGATGAATATATAGATTGTTCTACTTATGAGCAATTTTATGTATTGGATGATGAGCAACCAGCTTGGTATGAAACAAAGCAGATAAGATCATTAAGCTATATCTTACCCTTTAAACCAGAAATGGTTGATTTGGTTATTCTTCCTCATATCCTTGAGTTTTCAGCTAATAAGCATGAGATATTACGAAAGGTGGATAGGATACTTAAGCCTGAAGGTAAGTTAATTATTTTAGGGTTTAATCCTTGGAATGCATATATTAATTTACAATATATTAAGTATAGAGAAAAAGGTGCGCCTTGGATACCAAGTCTTGTAGGCCGAGCTAAGATTTTAGATTGGTTAAATTTATTGAATTTTGAGGTTGATATTGCGGCTGGTTTTAATTTTGATAAAGTAGCCACGTTAGCTTCTGATGGCAAAAAAAGAAAGCAAGAGTTTTTTGTGGCGGCTTATGCTGTAAAAGCAATTAAGCGCTGCTATAGGCTAATTCCATTAACTCCTGTTAAAAAATATAGCCAAAAACTGGCTATGGCCAAAATAATCAAACCAGTTAATAATGAAAAATATGACGAAAATAGTTGAAATTTATACCGATGGTGCATGTAGAGGAAACCCTGGTCCAGGGGGATGGGGAGCATGGTTAAAATATGCCGGTGTTGAAAAAGAGTTGTATGGTGGTGAAAAAGAATCAACAAATAATCGTATGGAGCTTATGGCTGCAATCCAAGCATTGGAAGCATTAACCCAGCCATGTGCAATTAAATTATATACAGATTCAAAGTATGTTTTGCAGGGTATCACGGAATGGATGAATAACTGGAAAAAAAGAGGCTGGAAAACTGCAGCTAAAAAACCAGTAAAAAATGAAGATTTATGGCGTAGATTAGATGCTGCAATAGAAAAGCATACAATAAACTGGTCATGGGTTAAAGGTCATTCAGGGAACGAAGGTAATGAAAAGGCAGATGAGTTAGCTAATATGGGCATTGATTCATTGGCTAACTAATCATAAAATAATTTCTAATAAGTAAACCCCCAGCTCTGCTGGGGGACTCACAAAGTTTGACAATTACGGGAATCATCGAGATTCTCCTTATCTGTGAACCGCCTAAAGTTCAAAAGATAAGGAAAAAATGATGAA
>JAJJBE010000149.1 GCA_020996635.1 Bathymodiolus brooksi methanotrophic gill symbiont | reverse complement strand
GATAAGCGAATAGAGCAGCTTAACCTGTTTTAGTTACCCTTGCACCCTTGGGTGCTCAATGAATCAGCCCGCTTTGAGCGGTTCACGGTTTTCAAGCCTCCGGCTTTGACGGAGGTATTTGACTTTTTCTGGTCATTCCTGTATATTACCAGCAAAGTACTCATAGGCGCGCCACTAAAGTGTCCCCCAATGTCAAGACCATTTCTCCCAAATAATAAGGAGAAATATCTAACATTCTCATAAAAAATGAACTTCACTTGGTGTTTTATAATCCAGACTTTGATGCAGGCGCTCTTGATTATAAAACTCGAAATAATGTTTTAAGCCGGATCGTAATTCAGGCACAGTCTGGTAGTCATTCATATAAATATTCTCATATTTAACTGTTCGCCATAAACGTTCAACAAAAATATTATCCAAAGCACGGCCACGCCCATCCATACTGATCTTAATCCCCTTATCCAATAAGACTTTTGTGAATGAAAGGCTTGTAAACTGTGCGCCTTGATCTGTATTGAAAATCGTAGGGGTACTCACATCAAGAGCTTTCTCTAGCGCATCAATACAGAACGTTGTATCCATCGTGTTGGATAATTCCCACGACAAGACATAACTGGCTCTTTTGAAAAATGAGTGGGTAAACTATAATCTACTGACCTTAAAAGTTATAGACTCTTATCTTTATTATGATGACAGAATTATTTCAACAAGCCCTCCATATTAACGCCCCTTGGTTGATTA
>JAJJBE010000165.1 GCA_020996635.1 Bathymodiolus brooksi methanotrophic gill symbiont | reverse complement strand
TCCTGTGCAAGGCTGGGTTAAAGGGCGGGAGTTTCCGGTCATTTTTCACCGTCAAGTCTTTACAAACAAAGATGACAGTACAGGGACTCTTTATCGGATCAGTAATGATTTAAGCGCAACGGCAGCACCCCTAAAGTCGGCTACTGCGTAACATCAGTGAATAAAAGAGAGTTTACCGGAAGCACCGGGCACCTTTAGATAACAACATATCATCAAATTAATTAATGAAGCCATTGATCAAGTTCGTCGAGAAGACGTATAAATCAAAACCACCTTCTTAGAAGGTGGATATTTTTTGGGATTTAATTAGTAGTGATGTAAGAAATTAATGTTTATTACGACAGATAGATAACTCACATTACATGGAAACAAAATGAATACTTCGCGCTTTATTTTATTAGTGGTAATTGCTTTAGTGGTAAGTATCTTTTTTTATTTTGATTTAGGCCATTATTTAAGTTTAGAAACTTTAAAAGAGCAGCAGTCTGTGATCGAGGCTTACCGCGCAAATCACCCTAAATTAGCGATTGTTATCTACATGCTTGTTTATATTGTGGTAACTGCTTTATCTTTACCAGGCGCAGCGATTTTAACTTTAGCTGGCGGTGCTGTTTTTGGTATATGGTGGGGAACAATGATTGTTTCCTTTGCATCAAGCATCGGCGCTACATTAGCATTTTTAGCCGCACGGTTTTTATTTAGAGAGAGTGTGAAAACAAGGTTTGCAGCACGGCTTAAAGCGATTGATGAAGGAGTAGAAAAAGAAGGAGGATTTTATTTATTCACCTTACGTTTAGTGCCCGTTTTCCCGTTTTTTATGATTAACTTATTAATGGGTTTAACTAATATGCGGGTAGGTGTATTTTATTTAGTTAGCCAAGTAGGGATGTTGGCAGGTACTGTGGTTTATGTGAATGCTGGGACTCAATTAGCAAAAATTGATTCTTTGGCGGGAATTTTATCGCCTGCATTATTAGGATCATTTGTATTGTTAGGCATTTTTCCTTTATTGGCGAAGAAAATAGTCACATTAATTAGGAGTAAAAAAGATGATTAAAAAATGGCAAAAACCTAAAAAATTCGATAATAATATTGTTGTTATCGGTGCAGGTGCGGCAGGCTTGGTAACTTCTTATATTGGCTCTGCTGTAAAAGCAAAAGTAACTTTAATTGAAAAAAATAAGATGGGGGGCGATTGTTTAAATACCGGCTGTGTTCCTTCTAAAGCTTTAATTAAAACAGCTAAGCTATTATCCATGGCGCGGCGCTCACAAGAATTTGGCATTAAGAATATGCCCACTGAATTTGAGTTTAGTGAGGTCATGCAACGTATTCAGGGCGTTGTTGCTGATGTTGCGCCACATGATTCAGTAGAACGATATACAGAATTAGGTGTAGACGTTGTGGTTGGAGTAGCAAAAATTGTTTCACCGTGGGAAGTGGAAGTGACAACAGAAGTGGGTGTGCAAACCATTAGTACGCGTGCAATTGTTATTGCAGCAGGAGCAAGACCTTTTGTACCACCCATACCTGGCTTAGATAAAATTGAGTATTTAGCCTCAGATAATGTTTGGAATTTACGCAACAAACCTAAACGTATGTTAGTTTTAGGAGGTGGTCCAATAGGTTGTGAATTAGCACAATCATTTAATCGCTTAGGGGTAGAGGTAACGCAAGTTGAAATGTTGCCACGTTTAATGATTCGTGAAGATGAAGATGTCTCTGAAGTTGTGATGGCTAAATTCATTAAAGAAGGAATTAATCTAAAACTAGAGCATACTGCCAAAGAATTTATTGTTGAAAATGGCGAGAAGGTCTTATTAGCGGAGCATAAAGGCGAGCAAGTACGGATAGTGTTTGATGAAGTTTTATTAGCAATAGGTCGAATAGCTAATACTTCAGGTTATGGTTTAGAAGAGTTGGGTGTAAAACTATCTGAACGGCGTACGGTAGAAATTAATGCGTTTCAAGAAACAAATTTCCCTAATATTTATGCTTGTGGGGATGTGTCGGGCCCTTACCAATTTACCCATACTGCTGCGCATCAAGCTTGGTATGCTTCTGTAAATGCGTTATTTGGATCGTTTAAACGATTTAAAACAGATTATTCAATTATTCCTTGGGCAACGTTTACTGGTCCTGAAGTGGCGCGAGTTGGCTTGAATGAGCAAGAGGCAAAAGAGCAAGGTATTGCTTATGAAATCAGTACTTATGGTATAGATGATTTGGACAGAGCGATTGCAGATAGTGAAGCACATGGTTTTGTTAAGGTTTTAACCGTACCTGGTAAAGATAAAATTTTAGGTGTGACGATAGTAGGCGAACACGCGGGGGATTTAATTGCAGAATTTGTTTTAGCGATGAAGCATAACTTGGGCTTAAATAAAATACTGGGTACTATTCATATCTACCCAACCATGGCAGAAGCTAATAAATATGTAGCAGGTGTGTGGAAAAAGAATCACCAGCCCAAAAAATTATTAGCTTGGGTAGAAAAATACCATGCTTGGAGACGTGGATAATATTGATGAACGATAGGGGGCGGTTTGAGTGGTGTTATTGCTGTAATAGTACGTACCACACATTATGCACCTTATCGGTTTTAAGTGGAAAGGGGGCATCATGAAATTATGGTTTCGTCTGGCTTTTTGTAAAAGTATTTTTTTATACTCATTAAAAATGAGCTTAATAGTGGGTACGATATTAATGTTAATTAATTATGGTGATGTTTTTTGGGCGAGAGGTTACTTATTGGATTCTGAATTTATAAAAGCACTATTAAGTTACTTGGTACCTTATGGTGTTTCCACCTTCTCCAGTGTAGCTGCCTATAAAAGGCATCACCCCGAACTTGCTTTGAGAGGTCAAAATGATTAACAAAGATGATTTTTTAGCGGAATTAAATACTATTTTCACTGAGAGTCAGCAAGATAGTTGTTTGATTTTTGCGGAAATTAATAATGCAACACAAGTGGCCAGTTTTATTCAGGGCTTTGATGCTGAAAAGCAATTGGTTATGCAAATTAAAGCATTTATTAGTCAAGAACTGAAACAACATGCTGGCATTATGTTTGCAAAATTAGAGCATAATCGTTTTGCTTTTATCGCACTTAGAAAGCCCGAAGAAAGTATTTTGATTGCACAGCAATTAGCCTCTGCTTTGGATGCGCAAATTATCAATATAGAAGGGCAGCGATATTATCCTAAGCTATATTTAGGTATTACGCCTTTAACCCCAGACTATAAAGAGCCGCAATTGGCTTTTGCGGCAGCAGATGCGGCATTAAATGAAGCGAGGTTAACAGGCGGCAGTACGGTTAAATTATTGCTAGCTGATGCGCCAGAGCTAGCAGACTATTATCGTGCCTTACGATTATTACCCATTATTAGAGAAGGCTTACTAAATAAATCGTTTGTTTTATTTGCCCAGCCTATTGTTGCACTTAACAAAAATTCAACACAAAAAAAAGTAGAGGTGCTGTTACGTTATCAGGATTTTGAAGGTGTTATTCACGCACCATTCCCTTATTTATCCGCTGCTGAATTATTTCATGTAAGCCGAGAAATTGATTTATATGTCGTGCATCAATTTTGTTTGTTTATGCAAAACAATGAAGATAAGCAAACTGTTTATTCTTTAAATATTGCAGGTAATACCGTGCGTTATTATCCATTTTTTGATTATGTAAGAGAGCAGTTTGATCGATATGGTATTGATACCAAGCAAGTTTGTTTTGAAATGACGGAAAATGTTGCTGATCAAGATATAGATGATGCAACAATATTAATGCGCAGGCTTAAAGAGGAGTTAGGCTGTCAATTATCATTAGATGATATTGGTGTGGGTTCTAGCAATTTAGCGACTATGCCTAAGTTTAATGTCGACTATATGAAAATTGATGGTTCCTATATTCGTAATTTTCTCAATGATCCTTATGCAGAATTAGTGGTACGTTTTATTAATGAAGCCGCTAAATTAGAAGGTAAGAAGACCGTTGCTGAATTTGTTGAAACGGCTGAGCAGTTGGAAAAACTAGGCAAGATTGGAGTGGATTACGGGCAAGGCTATTTATTAGGAAAACCTGAGCTATTATTCGACCCCGCTAAGGTCGAGTAAAGCAAATAATAGCGTGAATTTTATTGAGTCTAGTGTCAAAACTTCACCATTAATAAATGGCAATGTATAATGAATGGTTTTTACTATCGAAAATTAAGATAGATATTTGTAATACACAGCTTGAGCCTACGTAGTCTATGACGCAAAAATTATTTATTTTGACAACTGGTTGTCAAATGAACGAGTACGATTCTGAAAAAATGGCAGATGTTTTAAATGCCTCGCATGACTTGGAACTCACAGAAGTTCCTGAAGAAGCGGATATTTTATTATTAAATACCTGTTCTATTAGAGAAAAAGCCCAAGAAAAAGTATTTTCATTATTAGGTCGCTGGCGAAAAATGAAAGAAAAGCGCCCTGAACTTATTATTGGTGTTGGTGGTTGTGTTGCTAGCCAAGAAGGTGCGGCAATTCAAAAGCGTGCGCCTTATGTTGATATCGTTTTTGGCCCCCAAACATTACATCGCTTACCTGAGCTTTTAGAAAAAGCCAAAAAAGGTGAAAAACGCATCGTTGATATTTCTTTCCCTGAAATTGAAAAATTTGATGCGCTACCAGAGCCAAGAGCTGAGGGACCCAAAGCTTTTGTTTCTGTGATGGAAGGCTGTAGTAAATATTGTACCTTTTGTGTTGTGCCTTATACACGTGGTGAAGAAATTAGCCGTTCAGTACAAAGTGTGATTAATGAAATCACTTCTTTAGCTGAGCAAGGCGTACGTGAAGTTAATCTGCTAGGGCAAAATGTTAATGCCTTCCGTGGAGAAATGGAAGATGGTGAAATTGCAGATTTTGCTTTATTGCTACATTTTGTTGCTGCGGTTGAAGGTATTGATCGCATTCGATTTACCACCTCGCATCCTATCGAATTTACCGATGAGTTAGTGGATGCATTTGATGCAATTCCTGAATTAGTCAGCCATTTACATCTACCAGTACAAAGCGGTAGTGATACAGTGTTATCTATGATGAAACGTGGGCATACTCGCGCTGAATATATAGCAACAATGAATAAAGTAAAAGCGGTGCGTCCGGGTATTAGTTTATCGTCTGATTTTATTATCGGCTTTCCAGGGGAAACTGATGAAGATTTTGAGCAAACGATGGAGTTAATTGAAGAAATTGGTTTTGATTTTTCCTACAGCTTTATTTATAGCGCAAGACCGGGAACGCCAGCGTCTGATTTGCCGGATGATACACCGGAAGAAGTAAAAAAATTGCGTTTGAAACGTTTACAAATGTGCTTAGATGAAATGACTAAGGCTATTTCACAGAGTATGGTAGATAGTATACAAACAGTGTTAGTAGAAGGTGTTTCTAAGAAAAATCAATTACAAGTCACAGGGCGTACAGAAAATAATCGTGTGGTTAATTTTATAGGCCACCCACGATTAGCAGGACAGTTTGTTGATGTTTTAATTACCGAAGCCTTGCCTAACTCTTTAAGAGGGCGGGTTGTTGAATCCTCTGTTGATAAAATTATTGCGCAGGCTTAATCAGTGAATACAGAAACAGTAGAGTTGGTATTAGAGCCAGAAGATAATAACCGGCTAGCTAATTTATGTAGTCAATTTAATAGCCATCTTCAGCAAATAGAAAAACGCTTAAATGTGGATATTGCTAACCGTGGTAATCAATTTAAAATAAAAGGTTCAACTGAGGCAATTCAAGCAGCTGAGGCAATTTTAAAAAAGTTATTTTCTGAAGCAGAGAAAGTTACGGTGACACCAGAGCATATTCATTTATTTTTGCAAGAAGCGAATATAGAAGATGTTATTGATGGGGATACTGCAGCTGAAAGCAATGATGTTGTTATCAGAACCAAACGTGGTGAGTTAAAAGGGCGCGGGGCAAATCAAAAGTCTTATCTTAAAAAGATAATGGAAAATGATATTAACTTTGGTGTTGGGCCGGATGGTACAGGAAAAACCTACCTTGCTGTTGCGTGTGCAGTTGAAGCTTTGCAGTCTGAAAAAGTACGGCGTATTATTTTAGTGCGTCCAGCGGTGGAAGCAGGTGAAAAACTCGGTTTTTTACCTGGAGACATGGCGCAAAAAGTCGATCCCTATTTACGTCCACTTTATGATGCCTTATATGAAATGTTAGGCTTTGAGCGTGTAGAGAAACTAATAGAACGTAAAGTTATTGAAGTGGCTCCCTTAGCATTTATGCGCGGACGTACTTTGAATGACTCGTTTATTATTTTAGATGAAGCGCAAAATACCACCACAGAACAAATAAAAATGTTTTTAACGCGAGTTGGCTTTGGTTCTACGGCTGTGATTACCGGTGATATTACCCAGATTGATTTACCCAGTGAAAAGATGTCGGGTCTAAAGCATGTATTAAAGGTGTTAGAGAAAGTTAACGGTATTAGCTTTACTTTTTTTGATGCAAAAGATGTTGTACGTCACCCTTTAGTACAAAGAATTGTGATTGCTTATGAAAACTATGAGCGTGAACATGGCTAGGCGAGAGTTAGATGTTCAGCGCATTGTTGATATTGCAAGTATTCCAAGTGATACAGAATTACAGTCTTGGGTTGAGTTAGCTTTGCAAGATTATTCACCTGATGCAGAGGTACTTATCCGCATTGTTGATAGTGATGAAATTTCTGCGCTTAACCAGCAATATCGGCATAAACAGGGTGCGACAAATATCTTGAGCTTTCCAATTGAGATACCTGAAGGGGTTGAAGATATTGATTTATTAGGCGATTTAGTTGTTTGTCCGAGTGTTTTAGAGCAAGAAGCGCTTAGCCAAGAAAAAGAATTAAAAAATCATTGGGCACATATTATAATTCATGGAATATTACATTTATTGGGTTATGATCATGTTGAAGAAAGTGATGCCGATGAAATGGAAGCAAAAGAAATTTTAATGTTACAAAAAATACATATTAATAACCCTTATCAGGAGCAAGAAGTTAATGTCTGATGCAGTAACGGACGACAATAAACCCGCCAATAAGAGCTGGATTGAACGTCTAGGACAAATGATGGGTGGTGAACCTCAAGACCGTGAGGATTTACTCGATATATTTAGAGAAGCAGAAGAAAATCATCTATTAGATAAGTATGCACTTAGTATGCTTGAAGGTGTATTACAAGTATCTGAACAGCGTGCGCGGGATGTTATGGTGCCACGTAAGAAGATGATTGTATTAAATAAAGATGCTTTGTTAAAGGATGTTTTTCCCGTTGTTATTGAATACGGCCACTCACGTTTCCCAGTCATTACGGAAGATAAAAGTGAAGTAGTCGGTATCTTGATGGCTAAAGATTTATTAGCACATGCCCTAAATAAAAAAGACATTACGGTTGAATCTATTATGCGACCCGCAACGGTTGTGCCAGAGAGTAAGCGCCTTAATGTATTATTAAAAGAATTTCGTGCTAAACGTAACCATATGGCAATTGTAGTTGATGAGTATGGGGCAGTTGCAGGGGTTGTCACAATAGAAGATGTACTAGAGCAAATTGTGGGTGAGATTGAAGACGAACATGATTATGCAGAAGAAGAGTACATTACAGAACGTAAAAAAAATGAATATACTGTTCAAGCTTTAACGCCCATTGAGCATTTTAATGAATATTTCTCTGTTGAATTTGATAGGGATGAATTTGATACCGTCGGTGGGTTTATTGTGGTGCGTTTAGAGCACATGCCTAAAAAAGGCGAAAAATTGATAGAAGGTAAATTTCGCTTTGAAGTACTCAAAGCCGATGGCCGTCGCATCCATTTATTAAAAGTAAAAATACAAACTAAAGAAGCCAAATAATTATGATTCCCGTTATTTTATCAGGTGGTTCAGGTACACGTTTATGGCCACTATCACGCAGTACATATCCTAAACAATTTTTACCTTTAGTTTCTGATAAGACGATGATGCAAGAAACATTGTTGCGCTTAAGAGGTATTACTTCATTGCAGGCACCCATTGCAATATGTAATAAGGAACACCGTTTTTTGATGGCAGAGCAATTACAAGCATTATGCTCTAAACCACAAACGATTATTTTAGAGCCTGTTGGTCGAAATACAGCACCGGCAGTAGCATTGGCTGCATTAGCTGCAAAAAGTCCTGATGATATTTTATTAGTTTTACCTGCAGATCATGTGATCAGAGATGTGGCAGCGTTTCAAGAGTCAGTTAATAAAGCAGAAGCATTAGCTGAGCAAGGTTTTTTAGTGACCTTTGGAATTGTCCCAACTGCAGCAGAAACTGGGTATGGATATATAAAGCGTGCGCCAAAAATGCAAGGTGATGCTTATGAAGTTGCTGAATTTGTAGAAAAACCTAATTTGGAAACGGCTCAAAAATATGTTGATAGCGGTGAATATTATTGGAATAGCGGTATGTTTGCCTTTAAAGCAGGTCGTTATTTAGAAGAGTTAGAAAAATTTGCACCTGAAATGCTAAAACATACAAAAATTGCTTTTGAATTGGCTGACATTGATGAAGATTTTGTGCGAATTAATCAGTGTGATTTTGTACAGTGCCCATCAGATTCTATCGATTATGCAGTGATGGAAAAATCAGATAACGTCGTGGTGATTCCTTTAGATGCTGACTGGAGCGATGTGGGCTCTTGGTCGGCGTTGTGGGAAGTTGCTGAGAAAGATAGTGATAACAATGCTATTTCAGGTGATGTTATTGCAATAGATACAGAAAATTCTTTTATACATTCGGCTAATAAATTAGTGGCAACAGTTGGTCTAAAGGATTATGTTGTTATTGAAACAGACGACGCTGTGATGGTGGCACCTAAAGCTAGAGTGCAAGATGTAAAACATGTCGTTGCTAAATTAAAAGAAAAACAACGTGATGAAGCTATGTTTCATCGTAAAGGTTATCGCCCTTGGGGACATTACGACACGGTAGATTTAGGTGATAGACATAAAACTAAACGTATAGTCGTGGTGCCGGGTGGCATATTGTCGGAACAAAAACACCACCATCGTGCAGAGCATTGGATTGTAGTAAAGGGAACTGCATTAGTGACTAAAGGTGGCGAGACGATTTTATTAACTGAGAATGAGTCCACTTATATTTCTTTAGGCGTTGTGCATCGTTTAGAGAACCCTGGTGTTATTCCTTTGGAAATGGTTGAAGTTCAGTCAGGTAGTTACTTAGGTGAAGATGATATTGTGCGTTTTAATGATAAATATGGACGTACATAGCTAATAATGGGTCTACTATGCTGCTAGAAGTAAAGGATTTATTCTGCGAAAGGGATGAGCGAATTTTATTTAAGCGCTTTTCTATGCAGGTTAAAGCAGGTGAAGTCGTCCAAATTATAGGCCAAAATGGCAGTGGGAAAACCACATTATTACGCATCTTATGTGGGCTTTCTGATGCCTATGAAGGGGAGATTTTTTGGCAAGATCAACTGATTAATGATGTTCGACATGCTTATTATCAAGCTATGCTTTATGTTGGGCATCTAGCGGGTGTAAAAGGCATCTTAACTGCGGAAGAGAACTTGCAATGGATGGTTCAATTGGACAGTAGTTTAAATAAATGTTCCATTGCTAAGGCGCTTAAATTAGTTGGCTTATATGGTTTTGAAGATGTGCCTTGTCATAGCTTATCAGCAGGACAGCAAAGGCGAGTGGGTTTAGCGCGGTTATATTTAAGCAATGCACCTTTATGGATTTTAGATGAGCCTTTTACCGCTTTAGATAAAAAAGGCGTTGCTGAAAAAGAAGCCTTCATCGCAGAACACGTTTCTGCCGGTGGATCGGTTATCTTAACCACACATCATGACTTAAGTATTCCTAAGCAAATAATACGCCCTATTAATTTAGATGAGATGGCGCGATGAGTTTTTTCTATGCCACTTTAAAGCGTGAGTTATTATTAGTTTTTCGTCATCGTAGCGATATTATCAATCCATTAGCTTTCTTTTTAATGGTTGCCGTGCTTTTTCCTTTAGGCGTTAGTCCGGACCCCACTTTTCTTTCTGAAGTGGCTTCTGGCGTTATTTGGGTAGCTGCTTTATTAGCCTGTTTGTTATCAGTTGATGGTATTTTTCGTAGTGATTATGAAGATGGCTCATTAGAGCAAATGTTAATCAGCTCAGAATCTTTATGGGCGATAGTGACAGCCAAAGTGATTACCCATTGGATAGTCAGTGGTTTTTTTCTGGCTTTAATTTCGCCATTAGTTGCGATGATGTTTTTTTTGCCGGAGCCTGCTTATCCATCATTAATCGCAAGTTTATTATTAGGAACACCGACTTTAAGTTTAATGGGCGCGATAGGTTCCGCTTTAACCGTGGGTTTGCGCAAAGGTGGAGTACTGATTTCTTTGTTGGTCTTACCCTTATATATTCCCGTTTTAATTTTTGGTGCAGGAACAGTGCAAGCGGGTGCAATGGGTTTGCCTATACAAGGCTATCTTGCTTTATTAGCCGCCATTTTAGTGTTTAGTTTAATGCTGGCACCGATTGCTATCGTGGCGGCATTAAAAATTAGTGTCCGTAGTTAAGGGTAATTATATGAAAGTTTCTATGCCTCGTTGGTTTTATCAACTCGCTTCACCACGCTGGTTTTATAGTTTTACAGGTAAATTATTGCCTTGGTTTGGTTTAGCAACTTTAGTATTTTTATCTGTTGGATTGGTTTGGGGTTTGGTTTTTGCCCCTGCTGATTATCAACAAGGTAATAGTTTTCGTATTATTTATATTCATGTTCCTTCTTCCATTTTGGCACAATCCTGTTATATGTTAATGGCGATTTCGGGTGCGATAGGCTTAATTTGGAAAATGAAAATAGCACATATTATTGCTCAAGTTTGTGCGCCTATTGGTGCGTCCATCGCAGTGATGTCCCTAGCAACAGGCGCTATCTGGGGTAAACCTACATGGGGAGCTTGGTGGGTTTGGGATGCGCGTTTAACAGCCATGTTAGTTTTATTATTTTTATATATTGGAGTGATTGCATTGCATGCGGCTTTTGAGAATAAAGCCAGTGCCGATAAAGCCGCTGCAATTTTAGCTTTAGTCGGTTTAGTGAATATTCCGATTATTAAATACTCCGTTGAGTGGTGGAATACCTTGCATCAAGGTGCAACCTTTACCATTACTGAAAAACCAGCAATGCCACCTGAAATGTGGATTCCACTATTAATTATGGTGTTAGGATTTTATTGTTTTTTTTCGGTGGTATTAATGGGGCATGCGCGAGTGGAATTATTAGAGCGCGAAAAACGTAGTGATTGGGTTAAGCAATTAATTGAGCGTTATTAGCTTTATACCCATTACACTTGAAGATGCAGGATTTACACTGCGTCATCCCCGAAGTCTTTTATCGGGGATACAGTGGTACCGCTAGGATCCTGATTAAAACCTCCGGAGTGACGGGGGGGCAATTACTGCATCTTCAAGTAGCTTGGGTATATAACATGCGCCGATAACCGCGAAGCTCAGTAGAACTGTCCAAAACTACCGATTATCGAAAATCCGATAACCAATAGTTCCAGGCAGATATTTATGAGATGATGAAGCCATCTTAAAATACTCCTGAGCTTCGCGGTTATATATTAAAAATAAGCACGGCACAGGAAATATAAATGGCAAAAAAAGACAATAGCAGTTTTGAACAAAAACTATTTAAAGCAGCAGATAAACTAAGAAAAAATATTGATGCAGCTGAATACAAACACGTCGTTTTAGGGTTAGTATTCTTAAAATATATTTCTGAATCTTTTACAGAACTCTATGACAAATTAGAAGCTGACGAATGGAGCGGTCCAGAAGACAGAGACGAATACGTTGCAGAAAATGTATTTTTCGTGCCAAAATTGGCTCGTTGGAATCACATCCAATCTCAGGCAAAACTGCCAACTATCGGGCAAACCATTGATGAAGCAATGGACGCTGTGGAGAAAGAAAACAAAGAACTCAAAAATGTATTACCGCAAGTATTTGGTAAAGCTAATTTAGATAAAACTTCTTTGGGTGAATTGATTGACTTAATATCTAACACTGAACTACAAGTCGAAAATCAAAATTCAAAAGATCTTTTTGGACGAGTTTACGAGTATTTCTTGGGCGAATTTGCCAATGCAGAAGGAAAAAAAGGCGGACAATTTTACACACCAAAAGCCATTGTTAAACTAATGGTAGAAATGATAGAACCCTACAAAGGCAGAGTTTATGACCCTGCAAGTGGCTCAGGTGGAATGTTTGTAATGAGTGAAAAATTTGTAACCGAACATAGCGGACACGTAAAAGACATTACCGTTTACGGACAAGAAAGTAACCAAACGACTTGGAAACTTTCTAAAATGAACTTAGCCATTCGTAATATCAACTCAAAATTTGTGGCTTGGAATACAGAGGGTTCATTTTTAAAAGATGCTCACCCCGACTTAAAAGCCGATTTTATTTTAGCAAACCCACCTTTTAACCAAAAAGAATGGGGCATTGATATTTTGCAAGAAGATGGACGTTGGAAATATGGAACACCACCCAACGGAAATGCCAATTTTGGTTGGATGCAACATATGTTGTATCACTTATCTCCAAGAGGTGTCATGGCAACTGTTTTGTCTAACGGTTCTTTAAGCTCCAATAATTCTGGCGAAGGCGATATTCGTAAAAACTTAGTAGACGCTGATTTAGTAGAATGTATTGTCGCTCTGCCAAAACAACTTTTTTACAATACGGGTATTCCTGCGTGTATTTGGTTTTTACGTAGAGAAAAAAACAGCCATAGCAACGATGTGTTATTTATTGATGCTTCTGAAATGGGCTATATGAAAGACCGTGTACATAGAAACTTATCTGATGCGGCTGATGAGGAGAAAAAAGGCGATTTTCACGAAAATGGTTGGGGTGATATTCAAAAGATAGCTGAAACTTATCATAACTGGCGTAAAGGCGAAAACTATGAAAATGTAAAGGGATTTTGTAAATCTGCCACGCTTGAAGACATACAAAAACACGCTCAGGTATTAACACCAGGGCGTTATGTTGGCATACCTGATGAAGAAGAAGACGGCATACCGTTTGAAGATAAAATGGCAGACTTAACCGCTACTTTAAAACAGCAAATGGATAAAGAAGTGGCGTTAAATCAAGAGATTGAAACGCAACTTTCTAAAATTGGCTTTTCTTTATGAAAAAAAATAAAAAAATAGAAGTTAAAGGTTTAGAAATTAAAGTGGTCTCAATTTCTCAAGACGAGTTTATAAGTCTTACGGATATTGCCCGATTTAAAGATAGTAAAAGAACAGATTACATTATTCAGAATTGGCTTAGAACTTGTAATACAATCGAGTTTTTAGGTATATGGGAAAGATTAAATAACCCAGATTTTAATCCCATCGAATTCGAGGGGTTTAGAAATAATGCGGGGTTAAATAGTTTTGTATTAACTTCAAAACAATGGATAAATAAAACCAATGCTATCGGTTTAATAGCAAAAGCAGGTAGATATGGCGGAACGTATGCTCATAAAGATATTGCCTTTGAGTTTGCATCTTGGGTGTCTGTTGAGTTTAAACTCTATTTAATAAAAGAATTTCAAAGACTAAAAGGTACCGAAACAAAAAACTTAGATTGGGATATAAAACGAAACCTAACTAAAATAAACTACCGAATACATACAGATGCTATTAAACAAAATTTAGTACCCGTTTCTTTAAGCAACAAACAGCCTTTATCTACGCCACAGAAGCAGATGTTTTAAATATGGCACTCTTTGGTAAAACAGCCAAACAATGGCGAGAAGAAAACCCAAAAGAAAAAGGAAAAGGAAATATAAGAGATTATGCCAACGTAAGCCAACTGGTATGTTTGTCTAATTTAGAAAACCTAAATGCTGTTTTTATAAACGATAAACTACCACAAGCCGAAAGACTAACAAAACTAAACCAAATAGCCATACACCAAATGAAAATATTGGTACAAGATACTACACCTAAACTAAAACCTAAAACCTAAAACCAAATAATATGAGTGTAGATAATAACAGTTCTACTGAGCGTAGCAGAAGTATACCAAATGGTTGGGTGGAAACTACTTTGGGAAAGGTTTGTGATGTGCAAAGCGGTGGAACACCTTCAACAAAAAATAATACTTTCTGGAATGGAGATATTGGATGGATAACACCCAAAGATTTGTCAGGCTATAAAAAAGTTTTTATTGAAGAAGGAGAAAGAAGTATCACTCACATAGGGTTAGATAATTCATCTGCAAAATTATTACCAAAGCATACAATTTTATTTTCATCAAGAGCACCTATTGGCTATGTTGTAATTTCAAAAAATAAAATATCAACCAATCAAGGCTTTAAAAACCTTATTTGTGATGAAGTGAATTCTCATTATATTTATTTCTATTATTTATTAAAATTAAAAGCCAATCATATAGAAAAACTATCATCAGGTTCTACCTTTAGTGAGGCTTCCGCATCTTTAATGAAAAGTATTGAAGTTTCAATCCCAAAAGACATAAAAGAACAAAAAGCAATAGCAAAAATACTAACCGCCTTTGACGACAAAATAGAAAACCTACAAGCCCAAAACAACACCTTAGAAATCACCGCGCAAACTATTTTTAAAGAATGGTTCGGTAAATATCAAATTGGTGCTGATTTGCCTGATGGTTGGAGAGTTTTTGGAATGAATGAATTAGTTGAAACTATAAATGGATATTCTTATAAAGGAAAAGAATTAATTGAAGAAAGTGATGAGGCATTAGTTACGTTAAAAAGTTTTGATAGAAATGGTGGCTTTCAAACAAGAGGTTTTAAACCCTTCAAAGGAAACCCAAAACCAACACAGGAAGTTAAAATTGGTAATTTAGTAGTTGCTCATACAGATTTAACCCAAGATGCAGATGTATTAGGGAATCCTGCTTTTATTTTTGATAATGGTGGTTTTAAAAAAATGTATATCACAATGGATTTGGTAAAAGTGATTTCAATACATAAAGACATCTCTTCTTCATTTCTATATTACTTAATGAAGGATAGAGCATTTAAAGGGCATTGCGTAGGTTATTCAAATGGAACTACCGTTTTGCATTTATCAAAAAAAGCAATTCCTGAATATCAAGTTTTTCTTCCAATCGACCTAATCAAGGTGAAAGAGTTTTCCGAGATTGCTAATGCTACAACAAATAAAATATCTCTAAATAAAGATGAGTTAAAGTATTTAAAACAAACCAGAGATACTTTGTTGCCAAAATTAATGAGTGGACAGTTACAAGTTAAGGACTTTAAAGAACCTACCCCATGCTAACCGAAAATACCATAGAACAATCGTTAATTGACCAATTAATCAATCAAGGGTACATCTATTTTAATGGCACAGAGATTTCGCCCATTAGCGATAACCCACAACGAGAAAATTTTAGTTCTGTCATATTAGAAAAGCATTTTAAAAACTCGCTTAAAAAATTAAATCCTACACTTCCCGAATCTGCAAGAGTTGAAGCCTACCAAAAGGTAATTAATCTCGGCACAGAAGATATAATGGCAAACAATGAGCGTTTCCACACCTTGCTTACTAATGGCGTAACGGTAGAATACACCAAAGATGGTAGAATAAAAGGAATTAACGTTACTTTATTAGATGTTAAAAACCCAGAAAATAATAGCTTTTGGGTAGTCAACCAATTAGTTGTAAAAGATAACAACAACGAGAAACGTTTTGATGTCGTCATTTTTATAAACGGTTTGCCTTTAGTCTTTATAGAACTCAAAAGTGCTTCTGACGAAAAAGCGACATTGCGTAAAGCCTATACGCAAATTCAGAATTACAAAAAGGCAGTACCCAATATTTTTTATTACAATGCACTTTGTGTTATTTCAGACGGAATAGATGCAACAACATCAAGTGTTTCAGCACCTTTTACGCGTTACCTTTCTTGGAAATCACCCAAAGAAATAAAAGGAGAAGTCAGAACAGAATTACAGCTTCTTACTGAATATATGCTCAATAAAAAAACATTGGTAGAGTTAATTCGCTATGGTACTGTTTTTGAGCAAGAAGAAAAAAAAGACGAAAAAACTGGCTTGATTTTTCAAGTAAAGATTAAAAAAGTCGCCGCTTATCATCAGTATTATTCAGTACAAAAAGCCGTTGAACAAACATTAAGAGCAACGCATTCAAAAGAGGGCGACCGTAAGATTGGTGTCATTTGGCATACACAAGGTTCGGGAAAATCATTATCAATGGTTTTTTATAGCGGTCAAATCATCACACACCCACAAATGAGGAACCCCACCATTGTGATACTTACCGATAGAAATGATTTAGACGACCAATTATTTGGCACATTTGGAAATTGTGTTGGACTATTACGTCAAACACCTGTTCAGGCAAATAACAGAGAACATATAAAAGAACTTTTAACAGTTTCTGGCGGTGGTGTGATTTTTACAACCATTCAAAAATTTGCTCCGAAAGAGGGCAATGTTTATGAAACCTTATCCGACCGCACAAATATTGTAGTCGTGGCTGATGAAGCACACAGAAGTCAATACGGATTTACAGGTCGAGTTGTAGAAACCGAAGACGGTTCGGAAATTAGATACGGAAATGCAAAATATTTGCGTGATGCTTTGCCTAATGCTGCCTACATAGGTTTTACAGGAACGCCAATAGAAAAAGAGGATAAATCAACTCCAGCAGTTTTTGGCGATTATATTGATATTTATGACATCAAACAAGCGGTAGATGATGGGGCAACCGTTCCAATTAGTTATGAATCTCGTTTGGTTAAAATCAAATTGGATGAAAAGACAGCAAAAGCCTTAGATGATGAAATAAATGATATTGCTGGTGCAACAGAAGAGCAGTTAGAAAAAGCCAAGAAGAAAACAGCAACGATTGATGCCGTTGTTGGACACCCAGACCGTTTAAAAGATGTTGCCAAAGATATTGTAATGCACTTTGAAGCAAGACAAGAAGTGTTTGAGGGCAAAGCAATGATTGTTGGAATGACACGGAATATTTGCGTGAAATTATACAATGAGATAGTCGCTTTAAAACCCGAATGGCACAATGATGATTTAGACAAAGGAATGATAAAGGTCATAATGACAAGTTCGTCTGACGACCCAGAATTATTTCAGCCACATCATACCAGCAAACAACAAAGAAAAGATTTAGCCACTCGAATGAAAGACACTAATGACGGTTTGAAATTAGTGATTGTTCGGGATATGTGGCTGACAGGATTTGATGCGCCAAGTACGCATACAATGTATGTAGATAAAAAGATGCAAGGTCATAATTTGATGCAAGCCATTGCAAGAGTAAATAGAGTTTACAAAGATAAGCCAGGTGGCTTAATAGTTGATTACATTGGAATTGGTCAAGACCTAAGAAATGCAATGGCAACTTATTTACAATTGGGTGGTGAAGGAGAGCCAATTGTTGATATAAAAGAAGCAATTGCAGGAATGAAAGAGAAATTTGAAATCATAGAGCAAATGTTCAACGGTTTTGATTTTAAAGCCTATTTCAAAGTTGATACTGCTCAAAAGCTACAAGTTTTATTAGGTGCTCAAAACTTTATGCTTTCAGATGAAAAATTGAAAGAACGGTTTTTAAAAGAAGTAACACTTCTATCAAAACTTTTTGCAATGTCAATTCCAAGTCCTGATGCAGAAGCAATAAAAGATGAAGTTGCATTTTTTCAAGCCGTAAAAGCACGGATAAACAAGTTTACAGGAAGTGGCGTAAAATCGGATTATGAAGTAGAAACTGCTATTAAACAAATTGTAGATGATGCCCTTTCAAGCGAAGGAGTCATTGACATATTTGAAGCGGCAGGAATTGAAAGTCCATCAATAAGTATTTTGTCTGATGAGTTTTTATTAGAAGTCAAAAATATGCAACAGAAAAATGTTGCATTTGAATTACTCAAAAAACTATTGATTGATGAAGTGAGAGTTCGGAAAACAAAAAATATTGTACAAGGAAAGAAGTTTTCGGAAATGCTGGAGACCGTTGTTAAACGCTACCACAACAATCAAATTGACTCAGCACAAGTACTAGCAGAGCTTTCAGAGATAGCTAAAGAAATGCGTTTGGAAGACCATAAATCAGAAGAACTTGGACTTTCTTCTGAAGAATATGCTTTTTATAGTGTTTTAAAAGAAAATGAATCAACAGGTTTTTTAGACGATAACAAAATGAAAGAGCTGATCCATACAATTGTTGATGTTATCAGGAAAAATGCAACGGTTGATTGGAGCAAAAGAGATGATGTAAGAGCAAAATTAAGACTAACAGTAAAAAAAATATTAATGCGTTATGGTTATCCACCAGATTTAGCAAAACTAGAAGCTGACAGAGTACTTGCACAAGGCGAATCTTTAGCAGAAATGTTTTCGACTGAAAATTAGAGTGATGAAAAATGTATAACAAAAACATGCACTCGGACAAAATAAAGCTGCGTTCATTCCTCACTACGCTTTATTTTTCCGGTGATGTTGGCGTTATTTCTAAATCAGAACAACGTAGATTAGCTTACGATGCGCGCAATGCGCAATTAAATAAACAGCAAATAAGTCAGCAAATATTAAATACGCTTTACACGACAGAAACCTATCAACAGGCGGAAGTTGTTTTATGGTATTTACATTGTCGGTCTGAGGTAGAAACGATACTAGCAGTAAAAATAGCCTTAGAAAAACAAGACAAAAAAATTGTTATTCCTTATTGCACAAAAGATGCACAAGGAAATAATAAACTAGGGCTTTGGCATTTAGAAAATTTTGACGAGTTAGTCAGTGGTACATGGGGTATTTTAGAGCCTCCCGTTGATCGTTGGGGAGAGTTTCCAAAAGAAATTAAGCCTGTTGATTTAGATTTAGTGATTACTCCTGGGGTGGCTTTTGATAAACAAGGTGGGCGCTTGGGAAATGGTGCAGGCTACTATGATCGTTTACTAATGCAATTAAGAAGTAACGCAATAATCATGGCGGTTTGTTTTGAAAGCCAATTACAACAGAAAATTACGATGCAGGAATATGATGTCACTATGGATAGTGTAGTAACAGAAAAAATGATTTATCAAGGCAAAGGCCGATAATGAGATGCCTGACAAATCGATATACCCTGCAACATCTCCTGCTTTTATTATTGATAAGCAAGCCATTCAGAAAGCTACAGATAATTTAGCTTATATACGTGAAAAATCAGGCTGTCGTATTTTATATTCGATTAAAGCACTGCCGTTTGTTCCCTTACTAAAATGGCTACAACCCCATGTTGATGGTTGTTCTGTTAGTTCTTTGTTTGAGGCTAAATTAGCGCGCTCTGTTTTAAATTTATCGCAAAGTATACATCTCACAACACCAGGCATTAGGCAGGATGAACAAGCTGAACTAAGTACAATTTGTACACATATTAGCTTTAATTCATTAAGCCAGAAAAATAATTTTCATGAGGTAAGTACTCATTTATCTAAAGGGCTGCGTATTAACCCTAAATTATCTTTTTCTAGTGATAATCGTTTTGATCCTTGTCGTTTGCATTCTAAGTTAGGACTCAATATAGAAGAAATACAGCGCAATGATTTTAACGAAATAGAAGGGTTACACTTGCACACTGTTTTTTCTCAGCAGGATTTAAGCGCCTTAATTAAAACGTTAGATAAGATTGAATCTTATTTATCAGATTTTCTGCCGTCACTTAAATGGGTAAATTTAGGAGGGGGATATTTATTACAAGATATAGCTGATTTAGAGCCTTTAATCACTGTGATTTTACGCTTACGAAAACAATACCAGATAGATGTTTACCTAGAACCGGGAAAAGATATTGTTAATAAAGCAGTAAGTCTTGTGACGACGGTAATTGACTGTTTTGATAGTGATGGAAAAACGATTGCAGTCTTAGATAGTTCAATTAATCACAACCCTGAAGTATTTGAATTTCAGCGTACCCCGACTGTATTAGAGGCTGATGAAAAGGGTAATTTTTCTGTGATATTAGTCGGTTCAACTTGTTTAGCAGGTGATATTTTTGGCGAATACCTGTTTAATCAAGCGATACAAATAGGCGATAAAATTAGTTTTATTAATGTTGGGGCATATACAATGGTAAAAGCGAACCGCTTTAATGGCTATAATTTCCCTGATATTTATAGCGTAGAGCAAGGCGAATTAAAATGCTTAAAGCATTATGATTACGATAATTACCGACAACAATGGGATGATTAAATGAAAGCAATTGTAATGACAGTAGCGGGTGAGGCAAGTGTTTTAGAGCACCAAGAAATAACGGAGCCTAACATTACTAAAGACACCGAAGTAAAAATCAAAATACACGCAGTGGGCATCAACCCGATTGATACCAAAGTGCGTAGTTTGGCGATGTTTTACCCAGATAATTTACCCGCAGTATTAGGTTGTGATTTAGCGGGAGAAGTCATTGAAATAGGTTCATCAGTCACGGATTTTAAAGTCGGTGATAAAGTGTGGGCATGTCATGGTGGCTTAGGCGCTGAACAAGGAAATTATGCAGAAATAACAGTGTTAGATGCAGCTTATATTTCAGCAATGCCGCAAACAATTGATTTTATAGACGCTGCCGCAGCGCCTTTAGTGTTAATTACAGCGTGGGGTGCATTATTTGAGCGTGGACGATTAGTCGCAGGAGAAACCGTTTTAATTCATGCAGGAGCAGGCGGAGTAGGGCATGTGGCTATTCAGCTAGCTAAAGCCAAAGGCGCACGTGTAATTACCACAGTCAGTACCGCTGAAAAATCAGAGTGGGTTAAATCATTAGGCACAGATGAGGTTATTTTATACACCGAAGAAAATGTGCAAGAGCGAGTTAATCAGCTAACTAATGGAGCAGGTGTTGATTTAACTTTTGATACCGTGGGAGGTGAGGTATTTAGCCAAAGCATAACGTTAACCGCACATTTTGGCCGAATTGTTACTTTATTAGCTGTGGATGGCGTAGATTTATCAGAAGCACGTATAAGAAACTTAAGCATTAGTTTTGAGCTAATGTTGGTTCCAATGTTACGTCAGTTAAAACAAGCTAGAAAACAGCATATTAAAATCTTAGATCAATGTGCTGATTATATTGATAATAAAAAATTAATCATAAAAGTGGCTAAAGTATTTCCATTAGAAGAAGCAAGCGTAGCGCATCAATTGATTGAAGCAGGGCATACTATGGGAAAGTATGTATTAGACTGTAATAAGGTTAAGTGAAAACTATTAATATTTAATTTAAGGAAGAAGTAAGTACTCACGCAAAATTAATTTAACTAAAAAAGTGGCATAACAAACCATTAATTTTTCTTATAAGCTTGAAGCGAGGTAGACGGTTAGCGCCACCCATTACAGCGTGTTGTGTTGTCTATACTGAAGGTGATCGCTTAATGGAACCGCGATCTTTAGTCGCGGAATGCTTGATATGTGATTGCAGCGGCTGAAGACCGCTGTTCCATTTAGTTAAAATCACGCATCTTCTTTATTTTGGGTATATACAGATAAGCTAACTGTCTTAATGGTTGGCAAACACTGGGTAAGAAAATAGGTAGGGGCAATCTCTTGTGGTTGCCCTTGTTAAGGTTACCAATGCCTGATTGATGTGTCACTAATGGGCAACCACAAGGGATTGCCCCAATGCCAGTAAGTTAATCGTAACATATTAATACCAATAGAGTTTTTTGGTATAAAAACGAGGTTTTTTTAACCACTCTAATAACATCAATCCTTTAGAAGCTAAAGTTTCTCTTATATTTCGACAAAACAAGTATTTTAGTTA
>JAJJBE010000221.1 GCA_020996635.1 Bathymodiolus brooksi methanotrophic gill symbiont | reverse complement strand
GCAGTGTTTTTTGCGTAGTTGAGTTGGACGCAGGACGAACTGGGGCTCCCATAAATCGCTCCGTGCTGAATGAAGATTGGCGATAGGACATCCCAATGTTTCATGAAGTAGGAATGGCGCGCCTATTCTTGCTCTTGTCCTGAAGGGTAAACCCTAATGCCAGTAAGTTAATCGCAAGTAATTGATATTTAATAACTAAAATACTTGTTTTGTCGAAATATAAGAGAAACTTTAGCTTCTAAAGGATTGATGTTATTAGAGTGGTTAAAAAAACCTCGTTTTTATACCAAAAAACTCTATTGGTATTAATATGTTACGCTTAACTTACTGGCATTGGGGTTGGAACACATGTACCTGGTTATAGTACTGAATTCCAAGAGAAGTTGTCTGCTGAATTAAGATTAATGTTGAGAAGTTCGAAATATAAAGAAATTCAGTTAACTCATCGTGATTACCCTGGTGTAGATCTAGGTGTATTAAGAGTTAGGCGTTTAATGAATGAAGACCATAGTCGAGAAATGCTTTTTTATGAGTTAACTTGGTCGGCGATAACTAACCCTGAAAAAGAAAAAATTAAGTATGACACGTCTGGGGAGTATTCTTATGAGCGTGCCGAAGTAAATCAATTATTAAAAAAGTTTTCTAATGATGCAGGCCCAGATCCGATGATTTACTTGGGAAAAAGTCGTGGCGAAATTTTAGCCTCATTCCGTACGGCTTTTTGTTGGATGACAGAATATGATTGGGAGACTTTTCCAGAAAAAAGTACCTCATCCTGCGCTATTGGGCTAAAGTCTGCAAAACATTTAATGGAGGATGAATTTTCTATTATTTCTCATAGTTTAGGTAGTCGTATTGTGATGGATGGCATGCATGAAATTGCAAAACGTGTGACAGAAATTGCTGAAGGAAATGAAATGAGTGTTGAGTCGAAGTTTATTACTGCCCTTCAAAATAAACAGATTCCTTTTTATATGATGTCCAATCAAATTCCTTTATTAGAAATGGGGGAGTACCCACCTGAAGTTATTGGTGAAGCAGATGCATACTATTTACCAGATGGTGAACATTACAATAAACGTTTAGTTAAAAAAACCTCAATCGCTGAAAATCAGGGATGATTTTTAGTCCGCAATAGGCGAAGGGAAATTTACCAATCTGAAGTGAACTGTAAGTTCGCTCAGGAGGTAAAAATTTTATCCCGAAGAGCCGTAGAGCCATTTGAGGTAGGATTAACGAAGCAGCTTTTGTGCGAAGTTGATCCGAACGCAGGGCGTATTGGGGCATTATTGATTCGTCGCGTGGCGAATCGATTTTTGCGACAGGAGTCCCAAAATCTTTAGGTGAGCCACGTGGTGGCGCGCCTATTTCTATCGGTTATTTTTATCGATAGACTGTGTTGCTGAACTGGTTACGTAGCCAGCTATGCGCCCAGTTCAGCGCCTTGCTATCGACAAAATAAACTCGCTATAAATTCCGCATCCGTGACCATACGAAGTATACTTCTCAGCTATCTAGCATAGAAATCACAAGGTAAAAAGATGGCTTTAACTGAACAGCAAAAACAAAAAAAAGAAAAACAGAAAAAATCCAAGCAAAAAAAAGCCCCGCTATTAACTACATCACAAAAATTACTTGATAAAGTAAAGCCTTATATTGAGCATCCTTTTTATGAATGCCTGATGCCACATAATTTATTTGAAGCAGGTATTGGTAATATCTTAGTCACAAAAGTAACGCCACAAGGTGAAATTGCAGTGTGTTCATTTATTGTTGATGTCCATTGCTTAGGCATAAAACAAGTCCGCTTTAAAACATTAGCATTACTAGAATATGAAAAAGTATTTAAACCTAGCATTATGAAATCACATGGCGATTATGCCTTTACTAAACTAAAGCCTGCTTGCGCGAAGAAATTACTTGAAGGCGCAGAAGAGTATGCCAAAGCTATTGGCATGTCTAACCACAAAGATTACCCGGCATTAAAGACTATTTTTGGTGAGGAAAAATTAGGACGCTGCTGGTCACGGTACAAATATGGCAAAGATAAAATGCCTTTTTACGTTAAAGGCCCGAATGAATCAGATGCTGATAGTAAAAGAATTCTTCGTAAATTAGAAGAAAATTGTGGTGCGGGGAATTTCCAGTTTCGTTTATAAGTAACGAAGCTGCAGGAAAACCTCCAGCCATTTTTTAAATTGAAAATCAGCCTAAAAACCGAGTTCCTACGTGAATTCTAGCTCGAATGACCACTACAGACACTCTCTGCTGCAAATTTCACCCTTGGAGGTTTTCCTACAGCTTGAACGATCAAATCAGCGGCCGTTGACAGGTGTTCGACGAGCTCCAACAACGCACTGGTTTTTGATAAAAAACAAACCTCTGGAAGCGAACTGCGCTGCCAACGGCCGGCTGGATTTGCCTTGTTATAATCTTTCCACCCAAAATATCCTGGTTTTCTACTATTCTGCATGACAGCCACAACAAACACAGTCTCTCCATTAAAGCGGTAAATTATTGAAAAAGGAAACTTAGCGAGCAAAAATCTACGTAAACCTTTTTTAAACTTAGGCCAAGTATTTGGAAGTTCAACTATTGCTTGATAAGAGGTTTCCAGCTCAGTTAAATAGTCCTCTCCTAAACCTTTAGCTTGATTTTGATATCATATATAAGAGGGCTTTACTTCGTTTGCAACATCAGGATGAAACGTGATTTTAGGCATATTATCCTATAACCTGATTTTTTATTTCACTCCATGAAACACCCTTTACTACTCCAGTTTCAAGCTCATGAAATCTTTTTTCTGCTAATTTAGCCCATGCATTATCAACACTTTCATCATGCTTTATCTCTAGTGAAGAAATAAGGCAATGTGCTACTAAAGCTTTTTCACCAGAAGTAAGTTCTTCAATATTTTCAATTACTTGCTTTAATGCTGCTGACATTATTGCTCCCTCCAAATATTAGTTCAGCCCATTTTAACATGTGAGTAGCCCCACTTCACTTTCTTGATTATAACGCCTAGCATCACCGGGTGCCAAAAGTAGCGAAGCGAAAGCCGCACTACTTTTGGCAGTCCGAGTGTATGCTTTTGTTAGCTTTTTTCTGGGACACAATCACGACCTTTTTTAGCACAATTAGCACATAACACAATACGCCACCTTGCACAGATATATCTTGTTACGCTTCTCGCACCACATGCTTCACACGTTACTCTAGCACGATCTTCTGCATGTTTAATAAGTTTATCAATTTCAGGAGAGTCCATATTGACTCTATATCTTAACGACCCCCATTTTTGTTTTACTTCGGTGGCTTCAATAGGTTGTATGGATGTAATTTTTTGTAACTGAACAGAAATATCATAAATAATTTCAAACCATCCGTTATCACATTGAAACCTCCAATGCATAGAACTTTCCTCAGGTGTTAGTAAGTGTTGTTTGTACAGTTGAGGGAATTTTACATAAAGTGCCTCTGTATTTTTTTCATTCATAATTATGACTTATTTATTTAGCATTAGTTCTCTAATAAACTCACCAGATTTCTGTAAAGATTCATCGCTATTTAATCCATATTGACCAGAGAAATGTGGAATAACTATCAATATTACTCCATGGCTTGCATAATGGAATAGGCGCTTTTTATGATTATTAACAACAATAATTTTTTCCTTTCACCAAATACGGCCTCGGAAAACCCATTTCTATTAGTGATTCCAACACCAATAAATACTTTTGGCTTATGCTCCTCAATCCATTCTTTGATAGCTGGAAGGCGAAAACTCTTACACCAATTTAAATATTCATTTTTAGTTGTTGCACCTGTTTCTCTAATTGCATTTTCTGGCCAATGTTTTACATTGTTGCATGGATACGGGTATAGATTACCTTTAAAAAAGCCACTACTCCCTTTTACAAAGGGCTGGTATTTTTCGGCAAATTCCACATATCTTGTTACTCCATATTCCTTATCCATTGATGCCAATAATTTGAATGCCTTTTGATTATATGGCCATTTTAATTGTGTTTTAACAGAATAAGTATCATCTTCTATAATTACTCTAGTTTCAAGATTTTCGTCATGTATGCTTTTATAAGTACCAAACTCGATGCCAAACATCCATATGGAAGGGTTTTCTATAGTTCCAGCTTTTCAATGTCGTTATCACAACCACTGAATTTTTCTAATAATTCTTGAATGAATTGCTGATTGACCATATTTACTCCTTAAGCTAACACCGCGGTGTTAGCTTAAGGAACTGGATTTGCTAGTTATACATTTTGTATATTTACGCCACTGCTTTAAGCTTTATTTTTAACCCTTTCATTACTCTTTGAACCGTATCCCACCTTGGTTGCGTTTCTCCAGATAAAGCCTTATATAAGCTCTCTCTATTTAACCCTGTTATTTTTGCTAAATTTGCCATTCCTTTTGCTTTAGCAATATGCCCGAGCGCTACTAAAAAAACACTAGGGTCATCATCAGAATAAGCATCATTAAGATAACTTACAAGCTCTTCTTCATTTTGAAAGAACTCAACTGGATTATATGCTTTTAATTCAATAGTCATTATGATTCCTCGATTAATATTGCCAATTCTTTAGCTTGTTTTATGTCTTCTTGCTGGCTAGATTTATCTCCACCACAAAGTAGAACAACTATCTTATTATTTCGGGTTACAAAATAAACACGATAGCCCTTCCCTATAAAAATACGCATTTCACTAACACCTTGACCAACAGGTTTAATATCGCCCAAATTTCCCAGTATCGCTCTATCCATGCGAATAGCAATAGCTTTAACAGCTTGACGATCCTTCAATTTTTTCATCCACTTGATGAAAATAGGAGTGGTAACAATTTCGTATTTCATACCGATAATTGTAGCTAATTAACTACAACAAATAAAGCTGCATTTTACGAACTCCTTATAGCATTTTACTTATCCATTCTTTTTCATTTGGTACAACATGCAATGTTTTACCTCCATTTCTCAAGACGATCTTATTTTTCCAGATATCCATTTTCCAATGCTCCCCCTCTCTTTTATTTACTATCATATTTTCTTTAGTAAAGAGTGGAAATAAAGCATTCATATCAATAAAATAATTTGTACCATCTGATAAGCGGTTAAAAATCAGCCCTATTTTCACCATAGTTAATAAAGCCGTAGCGATAGATTTTTATCAAATGATTTATCACTAACACCACTTTCTATCCCAGCAGTAATAGCATTCTGCAATGCCTTTAATTTACTTCTATTTTTTTGATCTTGCCGAATTAAGTCACGGACATAATCACTCGTATTTGCATATGCGCCTGTATTCACTTGGAACTAAACCCAGCCTTTCATCGGGTCAGGGACAGAAATATTCATTGTAGCCATAATATTTACTTTCATTGAATGAAATAAACCTTATTTTAGGCGCGCCATTCCTACTTCATGAAACATTGGGATGTCCTATCGCCAATCTTCATTCAGCACGGAGCGATTTATGGGAGCCCCAGTTCGTCCTGCGTCCAACTCAACTACGCAAAAAACACTGCTT
>JAJJBE010000008.1 GCA_020996635.1 Bathymodiolus brooksi methanotrophic gill symbiont | reverse complement strand
AGCAGTATTTTTTGCGTAGTTGAGTTGGACGCAGGACGAACTGGGGCTCCCATAAATCGCTCCGTGCTGAATGAAGATTGGCGATAGGACATCCCAATGTTTCATGAAGTAGGAATGGCGCGCCTAATTAATCATTTCACTTAATGCTGCTGCGCTGCCCATACCTATATTAAGTACCTCAGAAACAGCATCAACAAAAAAATCATCTAAAATGGGTTTTTTATCCGACATATTTTAAAATTTTAGCTTCAGTAATAGGTTTAGGAATAAAGTCGACTTTTAATTCGATGGCTAAATTCTTAATGGCTTCTTGTACATTCGCGGTTAAAAATGCAATTTTTGCATTAGGGAATTGAGGCCTTAGGATTTTTGCTGCTTCACCACCATTCATAATAGGCATATTGAAATCGAGTAATATCAAGTCTAGCTCTTTACCTTTAGCTATATCGATAGCCTGCTGGCCATCGGATGCTAGGAATATTTCCCAATCAGGATGTGCTGTTTTGATGATTTTATTAAGTATCATCAAAGACATTTTACTGTCATCAGTGATTAGGCATTTCATAATCCCCCCCTATAATATTTTTTGTTAATGTAGCAGATAAGAGCCGTTAGTTGCAATAACAATATTATTGTGCCTTTGTTTTAGGGATTAACAAAGGCTTAGATTCAAATAATAAGTACATAATTTTTTACAAAATATGTTTAAATTTCAGACGCTAATTTTTCTGCATAACCCGTATAGCTACGCGGTGTTAATTTAATGAGTTCTTGTTTTGCTTCTTCTGGCATATCTAATGTTTCAATAAAAGCTTGCATACCCGCAGCATCAATACGATTGCCACGAGTTAGTTCTTTTAATTTCTCATAAGGCTTTTCAATACCGTAACGGCGCATCACTGTTTGTACAGGTTCTGCTAAGATTTCCCAGTTTGCATCTAAGTCGGCTTCGATGGCATCAGCATTAATTTCTAATTTAGAAATACCTTTTAAAGTAGCTTGAATTGCAATACTAGTATGAGCAACACCAACACCAATATTACGCAAAACAGTAGAATCCGTTAAATCACGTTGCCAGCGAGAAACAGGCAGTTTTTCTGCTAAATGATGAAATAATGCATTAGCTAAACCGATATTACCTTCAGAGTTTTCAAAATCAATTGGATTTACTTTGTGCGGCATAGTTGATGAGCCAATTTCACTGGCAATGGTCTTTTGCTTAAAGAAACCTTGTGAAATATATCCCCAAATATCGCGGTCAAAGTCTAATAAAATCGTATTAAAGCGTGATAAAGCATGAAAAAATTCAGCAATATAATCGTGTGGCTCAATTTGAATGGTGTATGGGTTCCATGTAAGCCCTAAAGATTCAACAAAGTTTTTAGCAAACTCTTGCCAATCTATATTAGGGTACGAAACCGCATGTGCATTGTAATTACCCACCGCACCATTGATTTTCCCTAAGATTTCAACATTATTAAAATGAATAAGTTGGCGATCCATACGTGCTGCCACATTAGCAAACTCTTTACCTGCCGTTGTGGGGCTTGCTGATTGTCCATGAGTACGAGATAACATCGGCTGTGCCGCATTATCTTTTGCCAAGGTTTTTAATGCGTCGATGCTTTCAATCATTTGAGGCGCAATCGCAGCACGGCCTTCTTTTAGCATTAAAGCATAAGATAGGTTGTTAATATCTTCGGATGTACAAGCAAAATGGATAAACTCACTCACTGCGTTTAGCTCGGCATTATCAGCAATTTTTTCTTTTAAAAAGTACTCAACCGCTTTTACATCGTGATTAGTGGTGCTCTCAATATCTTTAACACGCTGTGCGTCGGCTTCTGAAAAGTCAGTAACGATGGTATCTAATGCTTTATTTGCTGTGGCGCTAAAGTTAGGTACCTCTGTAATTTGCTTATGTTTTGCTAAAGCTTGTAACCAGCGCACTTCAACCTGTACACGAAAACGAATTAAACCAAATTCACTAAAAATAGGGCGTAAATCTTCGACTTTACTTGCGTAGCGGCCGTCGATAGGGGAAATAGCGGTGAGTGAAAAATTCGTCATAGGCGTTATTTTATACGGTTAGTAAATAATGCGTTTATTTTAACAAAAGATCACTATACGGGTGATAAAAATACATCTAATTATTCGCAGTCCTAAACGATAAATTTAATTAATCCCGCTTGCTTAAGAGTCTTATGAGTAAGTATGAACTCCGATTAAAGACTGCGGCAGGGAAGGAAAAAACCTTAAACAATTGAATATTATTATATTCTAATATAGGTGTTATTATTTAGCTTTTATTTATTAGCAATACTTCAGTGAAAATTTAATGGTTTTTACTGTCGTTGCTATTTATGTAGGTTTGTCCATGAAGTGTTTGTTAAGTTTTCGTTCCATTCAATTTTGGCTATTATTCTGTTTACAACTTTTTAGTTATCATGCGCAGGCTGAATGGTTTTCAGGAGCGGGGTTAAATACTTATTATACTGATGATATTGCATTGTTTTCTGTGACTCGCCGCTTATCATTGGAAGACGACCCTACGCAGCCTATTGTAGATGAACCAGGACAGGGGGCTGGGTTTGTTTACGAGCCAACAGCTCGGTTGGGGTGGGAAACTGCAAATAAACTGGGGATATTTCAGTTATCGGTTGATGCGGGAGGCTATATTTTTCAAGGTCACTCTGATTACAGTCATGCATTTTTTGACTTTACCTTGGCTCAGGAATTAAGTGATGAGACTGAGTTAAAACTTTTATACGCTTTTGTGCCTAATTTATATTTAGGTGAACAAACTATTGGAGAGCACCACTCTGATGAGGCGGAAGAGTTTGGAGAGCGCCTTAATAGCCATATTTGGTCATTACATTTGGATAATAAATTGACTGAAAGCCTTACATTACGTGGTTTGGTTCGTTATGGGATTAGGGGTTATGAACAGCCGTTTGCCTATCGAAATACTCAGTTTTATACTTTAGGAACACATCTTGAGTGGGAAATTAATCACTCTCTCGAATTGTTAGTGGGCTATCATTTTGAACAAGGTCTCACAAATGATAAGCAAACTGCTATTTTTCAAGATGATATAGGCTACTTTAATAATTATTTATCAGCTGAGCTTAAAGCACGTTTACTACCTGAATTAACTCTGATGCTTGTTTTTGACTATGAACATAATAACTTTACCAGTGATTATGTGGCGGATCGCCACTATCAGGGTAATGAAAATATTTATCAGGGAGAAATAGAACTTGCTTATACCTTAACTGAGCAGGTTCAGTTAACAGCAAGCTGGCAGATAGGTTCTCGTAAATTTAGTTATGAACATGAAAATATATTAAACAATAATGTTTGGTTGGGCTTTGAATACGAACTTTAAAGGTCCTGTTTGGCTGATGCTAGGGTTTATACTTTTCTGTACATCTTTTAAAGAGAGAAATTAGAGATAATTTTTGACTTATCGTTCAATAATAAATTATTATACTTTCTTAAGGGATTTGAGTTAAATTTTTTCAGATAAGAAAGGCGCTATGACAAGACCTAAAGCATTTATTAAAGAAGAAGTATTGGATAAAGCCGTTAAAGTCTTTTGGGAAAAAGGCTATCGCTGAAAATCAGGGATGATTTTTAGTCCGCAATAGGCGAAGGGTTGTTACCAATCTGAAGTGAACTGTAAGTTTGCTCAGGAGGTAAAAATTTTATCCCGAAAAGCCGTAGAGCCATTTGAGGTAGGATTAACGAAGCAGCTTTTGTGCGAAGTTGATCCGAACGCAGGGCGTATTGGGGCATTATTGATTCGTCGCGTGGCGAATCGATTTTTGCGACAGGAGTCCCAAAATCTTTAGGTGAGCCACGTGGTGGCGCGCCTATGGTAACAAACAGCAACTATTGCTGAAAATCAGGGAAACGGAGCGCAGCGAAGTGATGATTTTTAGTCCGCAGTAGGCGACAGGGAAGTTCGCCAATCCGAAGTGAACTGGTCAGTTCGCTCGGGAGGCAAGTAGTTATCCCGACAGCCGTCAAGTCATTTGAGGTAGACTTAACGAAGCAGTGTTTTTTGCGTAGTTGAGTTGGATCCAGGACGAACTGGGGCTCCCATAAATCGCTCCGTGCTGAATGAAGATTGGCGATAGGACATCCTAATGTTTCATGAAGTAGGAATGGCGCGCCTATTTACAATCACTTGAGCGGTACGGGCAAGTTGTTGTAAAGCAATTTTTAGATATTTTAGAAAGTAAACCGTCGGCATTAGAGTCATTAAGTTTGTTCTTTGCTCAATTAGTGGAGCATTTATTAACAGCAGGTCCTTTGAGTAGCTGTTTAGTCACTAACTCTGCCATTGAAAGAGGTTTACATGATGAAGCAACTCAGAAGTATGTGCTTTTTTTATTAAATTCCTTGGAAAAAGGTTTTTATAAAGTATTAAAACGCGCTCAAGACAATGCTGAGATTTCTGCAACGATGGATTTAACATCAATGGCCTTGTTTTTAACCAGTAGTATGCAAGGTTTATTAGTGGTAGGTAAAGTTAACCCTGCGAGGGAAGACTTAGAAAGAAAGAATTAATAATATTACCTTATCTGTTTTTCAAAAATAAGTTAAGATTTAAAACAGACTGGATATTTCCACCCAGTTTTTGAACGATTGTTCTATATTGGAGTAATAAAAATGATTTATGCAGCACCGAACCAAGCCGATAGCAAAGTCGAATTTAAATCGCGTTATGGTAATTTTATTGGCGGCGAATGGATCGCACCTGTTAAAGAGCAATACTTTGATAATCTAAGCCCTGTTAATGGGCAAGTTTTTTGTGAAATTCCTCGTTCAACGGCTGAAGATGTTGAGTTAGCTTTAGATGCCGCGCATCAAGCTAAAGACGCTTGGGGAAAGAGATCTGTTACTGAGCGCTCTAATACTTTATTAAAAATTGCGGATCGCATGGAAGCTAATTTAGAAAAATTAGCCGTGGCTGAAACTTGGGATAATGGCAAAGCCGTACGTGAAACTTTAGCAGCTGACGTGCCTTTAGCCGTTGACCATTTTCGTTACTTTGCCGGTTGTTTGCGCGCACAAGAAGGTTCAATTGGTGAGATTGACGAAAATACCGTAGCGTATCATTTTCATGAGCCTTTAGGTGTTGTTGGGCAAATTATTCCATGGAATTTTCCTTTATTAATGGCGTGCTGGAAACTAGCACCTGCTTTAGCTGCTGGAAATTGCGTGGTAATGAAGCCTGCAGAGCAAACCCCAGTTTCTATTTTGATTTTAATGGAAGTAATCGGTGATTTATTACCGGCAGGCACGGTGAATATCGTTAATGGTTTTGGTAAAGAAGCAGGGCAAGCATTAGCGACCAGTACGCGTATTGCTAAAATTGCTTTTACAGGTTCAACACCCGTTGGTTCACATATTTTAAAGTGTGCGGCTGAAAATATCATTCCATCAACAGTAGAGCTAGGTGGTAAATCACCTAATATCTTTTTTGCCGATGTTTTAGACCAAGAAGAGGCGTTTATTAGTAAAGCAGTTGAAGGCGCAGTGTTAGCATTTTTTAATCAAGGTGAAGTCTGCTCTTGCCCATCGCGTTTATTAATACAAGAATCTATTTATGATGACTTTATTGCAAAAGTTATTGAGCGAGCGAGCCAGATTAAACGTGGTAACCCACTAGATACCGAAACCATGGTGGGTGCTCAGGCTTCCAAACAACAATTCGATAAAATTTTGGAATATGTTGAAATTGGTAAAAATGAAGGCGCTGAAGTATTAATTGGCGGTAATGTTGAGACTTTAGAAGGTGAATACGGAGAGGGGTATTATATTCAGCCAACGGTCATGAAAGGCTATAATAAAATGCGTATTTTTCAGGAAGAAATTTTTGGCCCAGTGGTTTCAGTGACGACTTTTAAAGATGAAACGGACGCTTTAGAAATTGCTAATGACTCTGAGTTTGGCTTGGGTGCAGGCGTTTGGACGCGTGATATGAATTTATCATACCGTATGGCTCGTGGGTTAGAGGCTGGGCGTGTTTGGACAAATTGCTATCATTTATACCCTGCTCATGCAGCATTTGGTGGTTATAAAAAATCAGGAATTGGGCGTGAAACCCATAAAATGTTGTTAGAGCACTACCAACAAACGAAAAATATGTTGGTGAGTTATGACATTAATCCATTAGGTTTTTTCTAAATATTTTGCTTAATGTTACGCAAAATAAGTACTAAAAATAGTATGATTGCGTAGCACTTTTTTTAATTGACGAGACTTTATTGATTATTTATGAGCAATCATCATACCTACGCACACAAATCCTACCCTGTTAAAGCAGAAGTTGCGGCTAAAGCGCATATTAATAACGAGCAATATTTGGCTTTATATCAGCAGTCAGTTGAGCAGCCTGAAGAATTTTGGGCTGAGCAGGCAAATGAGTTTTTAGACTGGCAACAGCCTTGGGATTCAGTACTAGAACATGATTACCTAAAAGGTGAAATTAGTTGGTTTAAAGGCGGTAAGCTAAATGTCAGTGTTAATTGTATCGATAGACATTTAGCGACACGAGGTGATAAAACCGCTTTGATTTGGGAGGGGGATGATCCTTCTCAAGATAAAAAAATGACTTATCGCGAGTTGCATCAACAAGTTTGTCAATTTGCCAATGTACTGAAAGCACAAGGTGTGCAAAAAGGTGATCGAGTTTGTATTTACTTACCGATGATATTGGAAGTATCGGTTGTTATATTAGCGTGTACACGAATTGGCGCGGTACATTCCATCGTCTTTGGTGGGTTTTCAGCAGACGCTCTAAAAGACAGGATTAATGATTCAGACTGTAAAATAGTCGTGTGTGCCGATGAAGGTTTTCGTGGTGGAAAAAGTATTCCTATTAAAGCTACGGTTGATAAAGTATTGACAGCAACACCGAGTATAGAAAAATCAATCGTTATAAAAAATACAGGTGTTACGACAGCATGGAATGCTGAGCGTGATATTGACTATCATACTGCTATGGCGCAGGCTTCAACAGAATGTGAACCTGAATGGATGGATGCGGAAGATCCTTTATTTATACTGTATACCTCAGGTTCTACGGGAAAACCTAAAGGTTTATTGCATACAACGGGTGGCTATTTGTTATATGCGGCGATGACTTTTAAGTATATTTTTGATTGCCATGATGACGACATTTATTGGTGTACCGCAGATATAGGCTGGATTACTGGACATTCTTATGTATTGTATGGGCCACTTTGTAATGGGGCAACGACACTTTTATTTGAAGGTGTACCGACTTATCCTGATGCCAGCCGTTTTTGGCAAGTAGTTGATAAACATCAAGTCTCCATTTTTTATACAGCACCAACGGCTTTGCGTGCCTTAATGGCTCTGGGTGATGATTTTGTACATAACACGGATCGCAGTAGTTTAAGAGTACTGAGTTCAGTGGGAGAACCTATTAACCCTGAGGCATGGGAATGGTATTACAAGGTTGTGGGTAAAGAAAATTGCCCAATTGTTGATACTTGGTGGCAAACAGAAACAGGTGGAATATTAATTACGCCTTTAATTGGTGCAACAGAATTAAAACCCAGCTCTGCAACACGGCCATTTTTTGGTGTGAGACCCGCTATTTTAAATAACGAAGGCCAGCGCATAGAGGATGGCTCAGAAGGTGTGTTGGTGATGGAATATCCATGGCCAGGTCAAGCGCGTAGTATTTATGGAGACCACCAACGTTTTATTGATACCTATTTTAAAAGCTACCCCGGTTATTATTTCTCAGGTGATGGCGCGCGTTGTGATGAAAATGGCTATTACTGGATTACCGGTCGTGTTGATGATGTTATCAATGTGTCAGGGCATCGTATGGGAACGGCTGAAGTTGAATCTGCATTAGATGAACACCCGTTAGTTGCCGAGTCAGCAGTGGTGGGTTACCCGCATGATATTAAAGGGCAGGGTATTTATGCTTATGTCACATTACATGTTGGTATTGAAGGCACGGATATTTTACGGAAAGAATTGGTTGATTTAGTACGCGCTGAAATTGGTCCGATTGCGACACCTGATTTAATACAGTGGTCAGCAGATTTACCTAAAACACGATCAGGTAAGATTATGCGACGTATTTTGCGTAAAGTGGCTGCAAATGAAATAGATAGCCTAGGAGATATATCGACTTTAGCTGATCCGAGCGTGGTTGCAAGTATTATAACTAATCGGCTGAATAAACAATAAATGAGCAATAAAGTAAAAATCATTGCCGGTGAATGGCGCGGTAGAAACCTTGCTTTTCCCGATATTGAAGGGCTAAGACCTACACCCGTGCGTGTGCGTGAAACACTGTTTAATTGGTTGCAATATGATGTGCTAGGAAGTCAGTGTTTAGACTTATATGCAGGCAGTGGTGCATTAGGATTTGAAGCCGCTTCACGGGGGGCAAAAAACGTAGTCTTGCTAGATAATAATGCGCAAGTTTGCAGGCAATTGAAAGCCAATGCCGATATGTTGAATGCCAGCCAGATTAAAATCGTACAAAATGAGACCTTTCGTTATTTATCAGGTGATGCACAGCCATTTAACTTGGTTTTTTTAGACCCGCCTTTTAGTAAAGGTTTGGCCTTACAAACACTACATTGGTTAGAGGATAAGGGCTGGCTATCTGCAACGGCTAAAGTGTATCTGGAAGTAGAGAAAAACTTAGAGCTAACGGATGTACCTAGTGGTTGGACTTTGCTAAAAAATAAGCAAGCTGGGATGGTGATGTATTGTTTATTTGAGCGTGAGTAAACTCATGTTAGAAAGCAATCATCAAGATAGAATTGATTATAAAATTTTAGCTGATTGTTATAACGATTATGAGCAAGGTCAAGCATGGACTTTATACTTGCTTGATAATATGGACTGTCCTTTTGAAGCGATTTATACGGGACAGTCAAAACTTTCTATTGCTCTGCAGCAGGAAATAACGGTATTGGCGCTGATTAATTCGATACATGATAGCGAAGAAGAATTTGAGTGTTTTTTTGCCAAGGTTGAAGTGGAAGTTGGCGATACCTTATACGAAGTGCCTTTATCTGATTTAAACATACTATCTGCAGATTTAAGGACACAGCAGGCGGTCGCAGATTGGCAATATTTTAGTAACTGATGTTACGCAGTAGCCGACTTTAATTGTTGCAATTCATCAAAAGCTTGTCGAATAGCATTAATATAAAGTTTCGATTTTAAAGCGAACTTGTTCAGCCCTTGCTGGGCACTGAGAATCTCTAATCGAGCAGTCG
>JAJJBE010000028.1 GCA_020996635.1 Bathymodiolus brooksi methanotrophic gill symbiont | reverse complement strand
GAATTTCGACATCAAATAAATCATTTTTTTGATCGGACATTACCTAGTATTGCCGACTCTTTAAACGAAAGAATTAACGATAATTTTCAGGTGTTAAGCTCTGCATCTTGATTTCGTTTGGGTATAGCAGTGAGTTTATTGCGGTTCCCGAGTAAATTATTGAGTTGTTGATAGAGGGGAAAAAATGCAACAGCAATAATGGCCCCCCAGATGACGGGAATTATAAACGGCTTTATAATTTGAAAGCAGAGTGTGACAATTAATAAGATAAGTATTAAACGAATTGCAATTTCTATTGCATTGCTTGATAAGCGGTTATCCGTTGCTTGATTATTAGAACTCATTTTGTGCTCCTTTGATGATTAGTTTTTAATGCTACCTGCAAGTTAAGTGGTGGTCAATTTTAAGTATGATATGGTTTTAATTTGTTCCAGAATTATTAAATACAGGTGTTTATCGTAGGTGAGTCAGTGAATTATTTAGAGCACGCAGTACTTTTTATTATTTCTTTTTTAGCCAATACATTTTCATCATTCAGTGGAGGTGGCGCGGGGTTAATTCAGTTTCTAGTATTGATTTTTTTAGGTTTAAGTTTTTCAGTGGCATTAGCAACGCATAAAGTTGCTAGTGTAGCTCTGGGTGTGGGGGCTGCTTTGCGTTATTTAACTGATGTTACGCACCCTAATGATATTTCCATTAAAATAGTAGGCTATGAAAACACCTGATATTTTTGACTTATACACCGATTACCTGATCACTTCATTTAGCTATACAACAGCGACAG
>JAJJBE010000011.1 GCA_020996635.1 Bathymodiolus brooksi methanotrophic gill symbiont | reverse complement strand
TTCACCTCTAAAGAGCTTGGGAAGGTGATCAAAAAAACAGTGAGAGAAATTGAAACGGGTGAGGGTGTTTTAATTTTTGATGACACCCTCCAAGAAAAGCCACATAGCAAGGAGAACGACCTCATTCCTGAGTGAAGCGTTTACTAAAGTGGCTAAAAAATACCAGAAAACAGATATTGTACATATTGGCGTTGCTCAATATGATCCATTAGGGACAACATCCAGTATTTTATTGGCTGCAAATGAAGCGTATGAACAAGCACAGTTAATTGGGCCTAATAGTTACTATATTCGTAAGGGAGTTAATAGAGCAAAGGATATTGCAGAATGGAAAGCCTTGGTTTTTGGTGTCATTGACCAAGCAACTTACTCTGTTTCGTATGTTAGTGATGTTTGTAGCTTTAAGTCAGGCGAGGTGTTGATGTCTGATGCATTTATGCAGGCAGTCGATAAAAATGGCAATGCTATTGCAATTGGAACGTTTATCTCTATTGCCGAGAAGTTTTCTAAAATTATTGATTTAGATAAAGGCGTTATTTCTCGGGTGGTAAAACGTATTAAAACTGAGAAAGTAGAGCATGCAATTGCGATTAGTTTATCTGCACGTACATTAAAGAATAGTGATTTCAGAGTTTGGCTAACGAAGTCAAATACCTCCGGCAAAGCCGGAGGCTTGAAAACCGTGAACCGCTCAAAGCGGGCTGATTCATTGAGCACCCAAGGGTGCAAGGGTAACTAAAACAGGTTAAGCTGCTCTATTCGCTTATCTTCACTTTCTTGATGTTTT
>JAJJBE010000264.1 GCA_020996635.1 Bathymodiolus brooksi methanotrophic gill symbiont | reverse complement strand
TGATGTGGATACACTATTTAGGACACAAAAACTAAGATTTACCCCCTAAATATAGAGTACCCAAAATGACTAAGAAAAAGCTAAATACTTACACGCTCGAATTTAAAGAATCTGCTATTAAATTAGCCTTAGATTCTGATGAATCTATCCCTCAAATCGCTAAAAATTTGGGCGTTAATTCCAACACTCTTTATACTTGGGTTCATAACGCTTCAAAACCCAAGGGTAATACTAACGTGGCTAGCAACGAGTCGAATGAAAATGAAATAAAACGATTGAAAAAACAAGTCCTTAGATTGACCCAGGAGCGCGATATTTTAAAAAAGGCCGCGGCGTACTTTGCGCAGGAAATCGTGTGAAGTACGCCTGGGTTGCTCAACATAGTGCTGATTTTTCTGTGCATTTAATGTGTCAAAGCCTGAATATTTGTCGTAGTGCTTTTTATGCGTGGAAAAAAGCCCCCTTGTCCGCTAAAGCTGAGGAAGATAAAGCCTTAACAGAAGTAATTAAAACAAGTTTTAACGAAGGCCGTGAATGCTATGGTACGCGTCGCATACAGCAAGATTTAATCGATCAAGAACTCACGGTGAGTCGCCGCCGTATTGGCCAGTTAATGAAGACAGAAGGAATGCAGGTTAAAACAAAGCGAAAGTTTAAAGCAACGCCTTATTCTGATCATGACGATCCTATTGCCCCTAACCTGCTCAATCGAGCATTGACAGTCGATAAACCGGATACTTGCTACGTGGGTGATATTACTTATATTGCGACAAGAGAGGGCTGGTTGTACC
>JAJJBE010000154.1 GCA_020996635.1 Bathymodiolus brooksi methanotrophic gill symbiont | reverse complement strand
GCAGTGTGTTTTTTGCGTAGTTGAGTTGGACGCAGGACGAACTGGGGCTCCCATAAATCGCTCCGTGCTGAATGAAGATTGGCGATAGGACATCCCAATGTTTCATGAAGTAGGAATGGCGCGCCTAATACCTTGATATGCGATTGCAGCTGCTAAAGACCGCTGTTCCGATTCGTTAAAATCATGCATCTTCATTGATTTTGGGTATAGTTGTTGCAAGAATCCCAGCTAAAAGCATACTGGGGTAACGTGATGAGCATATCAAAAAATCTTCTTACCCTTAATTTTCAGTATCAAAAACACAGCTGAAAGTACTGCCTTTCCCTAATTGGCTGCTAATATTTAATTGTGCGTTATGCCGAACCAATACATGTTTAACAATCGCTAAGCCTAAGCCTGTTCCTCTTGCTTCTTGTGTGCGCTTAACATTAGCGCGATAAAATCGTTCGGTGATTCTAGGTAAGTCTGCTTGGCTAATACCTTCGCCTTTATCAATAACATCTAAAATTAAGTTATGCTTATCTTTGTACCAGCGGACTTTAACAAGGGAGTCTTTAGGTGAGTATTTAAGAGCGTTGATAATTAAATTAGAAAATGCACTATGTAACTCTTTTAAATTACCTAATAAAGGTTGGTTACAATTACTGATGAGTTCTAGGCGTTGTTTCTTTTTGTTGGGTTCACTGCTTTCTTGGCGGATTTGTTCAAGTAACACAGGGATGTTGATATTGCTCTGCTCGCTTTTTTCCGTTTCAAGATTGGCTAATAACAATAAATCATCGGTTAAGTATTGCATACGGTCAGATTGCGCTTTCATTTGCTGTAAAGAGTGGTTTAGCAAGGGAGAATGCTCTTCTGGCATTTCTGCTAACGTTTCTAAATAGCCTTTTAAAACGGTTAAGGGAGTGCGTAGTTCATGCGAAATATTATCAACAAAATCTTTACGCATGCGTTCTATGTTTTTTAGATAGCTAATATCGTGGGCAACTAATAAATAAGAGTTTTTTCCGTAAGCGGCAATTTTTATTTCTAGCGTAATATTCGGTTCAGTCGGCGAGGTAATATTAAGCACTGCATCTACTTTTTTTTCTTGGATGAAATTAATAAATTCAGGGGTGTGAATTAAATTAAGAATATATTGCCCTTTGTCTTTTTTTTTAAAGCCAAGAATTGATTTTGCAGCATTGTTAAACCAATCAATTTCATTGTTTTTTCCTAAGACGACAACGGCATCGGGCAGAGCAGCCGTAGATTTTCTGAATTTTTTTATAATGCGGATGAGCTTTTTTTGGCGCTTTTTACTGGCTTTATTTGCATGAAAAATATGTTGCTGGATTTCATCCCAAATTGAATTTTTAGGGTCTATTATTTTTTTGTTATTATCAGTGCGTAGAGAGCGCTCTAATTGAGTGATCTGGAGAATTAATTTTAAGCTGTAGCTAACGGCAATAAAGAGAAATATTTCTTGTAAATACTGCCCTGTCAGGTATTGAACGCCAAAAGCGCATGAGCTGGCAAAGCTTAATATGAAACAATCCTTTATCCAAAAAAGCATTATGGCTGTTTCTCAGTAAATCGGTAACCAAAGCCACGTACGGTTTGTAACCAACTTTCACGCTGATAGCCCGCTAGAATTTTTCTTAGGCGACGTATGTGAACGTCAACAGTGCGTTCTTCTATATAAGTACTGCGTCCCCAAACTTGATCTAATAATTGGGTGCGAGTGTAAACTTTATTAGGGTGGGTAAGAAAGAATTTAAGCAAACGAAATTCAGTGGGGCTTATTTCAATTTCTTTATCGCCAATTTTGACGCTGTGTTGCTCGGTATTTAAGCTAATATCTTGAAATTTTATTTGTGTGAGGTCATGAATTTTACCGCTACGACGTAAAACTGCTTTTATGCGTGAGACGAGTTCTTTAGGTGAGAAAGGTTTGGTGACGTAATCATCGGCACCTAAATCTAAGCCACGTATTTTGTCACTTTCTTCCCCTTTGGCTGTCAGCAAAATAATAGGAATGTCTCTAAAGCTTTCATCTGATTTTAATTGGCGTGTCCATTCATCACCCGTAACCTTGGGTAGCATCCAGTCTAATAAAATCAGGTCAGGTAAGGTATCTTCTAAAATAAGTTGCGCTTCTGCAACGCTAACCGCGGTTAGTATATTGAAGTTATGTTGTTGTAAAACAATAACTAACATGCTGCGAATAGCTTCTTCGTCTTCAACAACTAATAGGGTAAATTGGCTCATAAGGATTACCTGGTAAAAGAAGGATGTTATTTAGCTCTTATTATCAAGAGACTCTAGATGTTTCCAGCGGTTGACTATTTTGCAAAAAATTTCGGCGGTTTGTTTTGCATCATATAGTGCAGAGTGAGCTTGCTCGTTATCCCATTGCATATCAGCTGCTTTACCGATTTTAGCTAATACGGTTTGTTTGTACATTAAACCGCCTAGAGTAGCGGTATCAAAGGTACTAAAAGGGTGAAAGGGGCTGCGTTTTATTTTAGAGCGTTCAATGGCTGCATTAATAAAGTTAATATCAAAATTAGGGTTATGCCCGGCTAAAATAGCACGGCTGCAATTGTTGCGTTTTACCGCTAGCTTGATAGGCTTAAATAATTTTGCTAAAGCTTCTTTTTCTGTAACCGACAGTCGAAAAGGGTGGTATGGGTCGATGCCAGTAAATTTTAATGCAGAAGGGTCTAATACAGAGTTTTCGAAAGGAATGACATTAGCGCTGTAGTTTTCAGTTACCACTAAATTTTCTTGCTCATCATATTCAACAATGACCGCTGCAATTTCTAGTATGGGGTTTTTTTTTGCATCAAATCCCGCTGTTTCAATATCAACAATAACCGGCAAGTAACCTCTAAATCGGTCGTTAATAGGGTGTTGAATGTTTTCCATGTGAGTAAATAGCGAGAGTGTCTATAAAGTATGCTATGTTACGCTAAGTTTTTATAAGGACAAACTTTATTATAATGAGAAATGGGTTGAAAGCGGTTGTTAATTTCAGAAGGCATCAGTTAATTGGATTGATAATGGGGGCTTTTTTATTACAGGGGTGTACCCATGTTGCCAAACCAGCCGAAGGTGATCCGTGGGAAGGGATGAACCGTGACATGATGGACTTTAACGATACCATGGATAGGGCTATTATGCAGCCTATTGCAAGAAGCTATCAGTTCATCATGCCTAAGCTTCTTGATACGGGAATCACTAATGCTTTTTATAATTTAAATGATGTCGGTGTGACGGTAAATGATTTTTTACAGCGGAAGCCGGAGCAAGGGATAAAAAATACTTGGCGCTTTATTATCAATAGTACCTTTGGTTTGGCGGGGCTTTTTGATGCTGCTGATGTTATTGGTTTGCCAAGACAAGATGAAGATTTTAATCAAACTTTAGCCGTATGGGGTGTGCCTAGAGGTCCTTTCATTATGCTACCGCTTTATGGACCTAGTTATATTAGAGGTGTTGTTGGGCGTGCAGGTGATATGGCTTTACATCCTTTAACCTATGTTGCAGCCTTTATGGGTAGTGGTGTTGGCTGGACAGTAACCGGTTTGAATGCTTTGGATGTTATTGATGCGAGAGCTGATTTATTAGGTTTAGAAAAGGTTATAGATGAAGCGGCGATTGATCGTTATTCTTTTATTAAATCGGGTTATACACAGCAGCAAGATTATTTAATTAATGATGGCAGAGTTGAAATTCTTGAATTAGATGATGATATTGAAGATGAAAGCCTTTATGAAGGGTTGGAATAACTTGAAAGTGCTTACTTGTTAAGTTTCTCTCCACTACACCCGCACTGATGTGGGTGTGCTAAGTTTATTTCAGCGTTTGTTTCGTGGTATTTTATTATTGAGTTTAATGGCTTCTTTAACGGGCTGTTTTTACTGGTGGCGTACTTATCAAACGTATCGGCAGTTGAGTGATTTTGATGAGAATTTTAGTATCATCAACACTGAGAGTTTTGTACTTAATTTTAAAAATCCACGTTTATACAGTGAAGATTTTGTGAGTTTGGCTAAGTTAAGGCCAACGTCTGAAGAAAAAACAGAGCAAGGGCTGTTATGGCGGTATGAGTTTTATAAAGTTGATGATAAAGGCGTGCAGGTTTCACCAGAGATTTCATTTTCTGTTAGTTTGGAGTTTAACCAAGATGACCGCATTGTAAGTTGTACTTTTTCACCTTTATTTTTGCAGATTATACCCGCTGAATTTTTGGAAATAGCTATACGCTCAGTGGCGCAAGGTAAAATCAATAAACAAACACGGCAATTAAAAGTGGATACGTCTAAAGTCGATAAAATTTCTAGTGTATTGCCTTTAAAACAAGTCGCCGTTGCTAAGCTAGGGGAACCAATTGAAATTATTGAAAAAGATTTGCTGCAAATTTACATTTATCATTTTTTATTAAATGCACATGATATAGAAGAGGGTTATGAGGGGCGGGCGTTAAATGTGATAAAACTATTCTTTAATAAAGAGTCGCAAGAAATGGTGAAAATGTCGGGAAGTTTTGCGGGTTTGAAAATTTCTATTGATTACCAAAAGTATCAGCAATAGAGCTTAGACTAGGCACGGTGGTAGGGTTAAGAGTACAATCAAAATAAGAGATTTTTAAGTGTTAGGGCTAAATTGCAGACGATGCATAATAAGGAGCTGAATATGGAGCATAAAACAAGTCAACAAATGTTGGAAACATTAACCACTTATATCCACCTGAAAGTAGAAGATGAAAGTGCGGATGAGTTAATTAATTTTGCTAATATTTATTTTAGTTATGCCGCGTTTGAAGAGCTGTCTGGCCGAGCGGTAGAAGACTTATATGGTGCAATGTTATCGCAATGGAATCAGTTTTTAGAGCTGCCTAGTGGACAAGAAAAAGTCCATATTTATAATCCATCCGTGGAGGAAAATGGCTGGCAAAGTCCGCATACTGTCATTGAGATTTTATTACCCGATACGGCTTTTATTTTGCAGTCGGTTACTATGGAAATCAACCGTTATGGTTTTGCTAATCAATTGGTATTGCATCCTATTTATTGGGTACAGCGTGCTAAATCAGGTAAGTTAAAAGCTTTATCAAAAAATGAATTTTCAGGGGCTCTCAAAGAAAGTGTTTTACATATAGAGATTGATCGACAAAGTGATGTTGGTGTTATTGAGCAATTAAAAAATAGTTTATTAGAAGTTTTGGCGGATGTCCTAGCAGCAACAAGTGACTGGGCTTTATGTGTTAGTGAAATGCGGTCAGAAGTGAATCGGTTAAAAGCACAAAAAAACCCAAAACAGCAAGAAACGATAGATTTTTTAGAGTGGTTAGAGAATAATCATTTTGTTTTTTTAGGTTACAGGGAATACAGTATTTCTGAAAAATCGGGTGAGTATGGCTTTAGTGTTGTACCTAGAACTGGTTTAGGTATTTTGCGCGAGGATATGGCCAAAATTCCAGAGGGTAATTTTCTAGCGATTTCTTCTGATGCTTATACGGTATTAAATACTGATAATGTATTAATGATTACTAATGCAACCAGTAAAGCAACGGTACATCGCTCAGTTTTTATGGATTATATTGGTATTAAGCAATATAACAAGGATGGGGTTGTTGTTGGTGAAAAACGATTTTTAGGTCTATATTCATCGTCAGCATATTCATGTGAACTTAATACAATCCCCTTAGTACGTGAGAAAATTCAGGCGCTTATGCAGCGATCAGAGTTTCTTAATAGTACTCATACGGCACGATCTTTATTATTTGTTTTAAGTTCCTTGCCTAGGGATGAGTTATTTCAAGCACAGTTAAGTGATTTATTTGAGTATTCTTTAGGTACGTTACAGTTGCAAGAACGTCAGCGTGTGCGGGTATTTGTACGGCATGATATTTATGGACATTTTGTTTCTTTACTTATTTTTGTGCATAGAGAGCGCTATCACACCGAATCGCGTAAGAAAATTCAACGGATATTGGTCGGTATTTTTAAAGGAGAAGATACTGAATTTAGTGTGCAATTGAGTGAGTCAATTTTAGCTAGAATTCATTTTGTTATTCATAGTAAAGAAGGCTGTTCGATTGATTATGATGTGGCCGAAATAGAGCAGCATATTATTGAGGCTCTATCTAATTGGGATGATGAGTTATCTAGTGAATTACATGTTGCCTTTGGTGAAGCTGAAGCCAACTCTTATTTACAGTCATACAGTGATGCTTTTTCTGCTGCTTATAGAGAAGCTGTCTCTCCTAGAACGGCGTTGTTGGATTTAAAGCGGTTTGAGAAAATCGAGGAGCAAGGGCTAACGGCATTAGGTATTTTATATAGTCCATTAACAGCAACTGAGCAAAAACAATTATTTTTTAAATTGTACTGTTTTGGTGGTCAAGCTTCACTATCACGTAGCTTGCCTGTATTAGAAAATATGGGGGTTAAGGTTTGTAGTGAAAACCCTTATGAAATAAAAAAAAGAGGGCAAGATAAAACTTTCTGGATTCATGATTTTGGCCTAGATTATGGGCATGTGGCTGATTTAAATTTAAAAATTTTAAAACCGAATTTCCAAGAAGCTTTTGAGCAGTGCTGGGCTGGGCGTATAGAAAATGATGGCTTTAATGCTTTAGTGATTAATGCTGATTTAAGCTGGCATGATGTTAACTTTGTGCGGGCTTTTTATTTTTATTTACGTCAAATTGGGATTGCCTTTAGCCAGAGTTATATAGAAACAACCTTGGTTAGAAATGCTAATGTGGTGCGGTTATTAGTTAAGTTATTTCATTTTCGCTTTGGCGGTGCTGCTGTTTCAGAGCCTGAATTAGAAATGAAAATAGCGGAGGTTGATAGGTTTATTGAGCAAGTTAAATCTTTAGATGAAGACCGAATTCTTAGGCGTTACCTTAATTTGATTTTAGCTGCGGAAAGAACGAGTTTCTTTAAAAATACCGTCGATGAAAAAGGTATTCCTTATTTTTCCACGAAGTTTAAATCTGAAAAAATTTCTGAAATTCCTTCCCCTGTCCCTTATTTTGAGATATTTGTTTATTCACCCCGTGTAGAAGGTGTGCATTTAAGGGGTGGGGCCGTTGCTCGAGGGGGCTTACGTTGGTCCGATAGGCGTGAAGATTTTAGAACCGAAGTATTAGGTTTGATGAAAGCACAAATGACTAAAAATTCAGTCATTGTACCCACAGGTGCTAAAGGAGGATTTGTTGTAAAAACAGATTGCTCTAAAGAAGAAATGGCCGCAGAAGGTCTTGCTTGTTACCAGCTATTTATTCGTGGTTTATTAGATATTACCGATACTTATCAAGCGGATTCTGTGATCAAACCTGCCCAAGTGAATTGTTATGATGACGATGATCCTTATTTGGTGGTTGCCGCAGATAAAGGTACGGCACGGTTTTCTGATTACGCAAATGCAATTTCTAAAGAATATGATTTTTGGTTAGATGATGCTTTTGCTTCAGGCGGATCGGTTGGGTACGACCATAAAGCAATGGGGATTACCGCTAAAGGAGCTTGGGTTTCTGTACGGCATCATTTTGATGCTTTGGGTGTGGATGTTCAAAAAACACCTTTTACGGTGGTAGGCATCGGCAGTATGGTAGGAGATGTATTTGGTAATGGCATGATGTTATCGAGACAAATTAAATTAGTGGCTGCTTTTGATCATGAGTCCATTTTTCTTGATCCTACTCCCAATGCAGAAAGTTCTTTTATAGAAAGAGAGCGTTTATTCAAATTACCGCGTTCAGGCTGGGGAGATTATGATAATAGCTTGATTTCTAAAGGAGGGGCTGTTTATTCTCGGCAAGAAAAAGTGATTACTTTAAGCGATGAGATGCAGGAGGCTTTAGCGATTAAAGTGGCTCATTTAACACCCAATGAATTGATTAAGGCGATTTTATGTGCTCCTGTGGATTTGCTGTGGAATGGTGGCATTGGGACTTATGTTAAAGCCGAAAATGAAATGAATAGCGAGGTTGGCGATAGAGCAAATGATAGCTTGCGCATTAATGGTAGTGATTTACGTTGTAAGGTTGTGGGCGAAGGGGGGAATTTAGAGTTTACCCAAAGTGGACGAATTGAATACGCATTGCAAGGTGGCTGTATTAATACGGATTCCATTGATAATTCCGCTGGGGTTGATTGTTCGGATCATGAGGTGAATATCAAAATTTTGCTTAATAGTTTGTTAGCAAAAGGTGATATGACACTTAAGCAACGGGATAAGTTATTAGCCAGTATGACCGATCAAGTCGCTGAGTTAGTGTTAAAAAATAATTATGCGCAAAATAATGCGATTAGCATGATTAAGGTGGAGGCAATTACAGTTTGGCAAAACCTAAAACAGTTAATTAATAATTTGGAAGCCAAAGCACATTTAGATTGTGCTTTAGAAAAATTGCCCAATGAAAAGGAAATGCAAGCACGTAAAATTTCTGGCAAAGGGTTGGTGCGTCCTGAAATTTCAGTTTTATTAGCGTATACAAAGCAGTTATTAAAAACAGAATTATTGTCAGAATCTGAGCATATTAATTTAGCTTTGTATCAGTGTATTTTGGCTGATTATTTTCCAGAACAATTAAAAACAGCTTATGCGGATGATATTCAAGCGCATCGCTTAGGTAAGGAAATTGCGGCTAATCAATTGATTAATAGTTTAGTGAATCGCTTAGGGATTGTTTTTCCTTATCGTTTTATGGAGGAGCTTAATTGCTCGGCTGCAGAATTAGTCAATATTTATAATTTAGTCTGCCGTGTTTTTGAAGTAGATACCTTGTGGAAAATGCAAAGTGAGTTAGATGGTGTTGTGAATGAAGTTGTTTTAAATGCAATTAAATTAAGTATTCGTAAGTGGGTAGAGCGTGCAATGTATTGGTTTGTGCGTAATGAGCCAAATCCTGAAGTGGCAGAGCATTATGTTGTTTCTATTGCGGAATTAGCCGGTGATTTAAATCGCTTGGTGACAGAAAATGAACAAAAACAAATAGATAAAGAGATTGATAAACTATTAAATGAAGGGGTTAGCGCGGATTTAGCCTTGAAAATAGCGCAAATTGATGTGTTATTTTCATGTTTAAATGCGGTTAAAGTACATAAAAAGAGTAAGTATTCATTACAAGAGATGACTACAGGTTTATTTTATCAAGCCAGTAGTTTGAACCTAGGCTGGGTGCATCAACAAATTCTTTTATTACCTAAAGAAAATAGCTGGGAAGCCTTATCGAGGCGCGCAATGCTAGATGAATATCACCAAGTTAGTTGTATTTTATTAAAAAATATTTTTCATGAAGATGGAACAAATGTTGCCGATAAATTAAGTGCATGGCAAGAAAAATATGCCATTGCAATTGAACGCTATAGTGATTTGATTAAATCCGCTGAATCTGATGATGTTGTGCAGTTGGAAAAAATTGTGGTTATTTTGGGAGCAAGTTGGAATATGACTGCTTATGCTTAATTGGCCGGTTTTTATAATTTTTGAGTGTTGATATGAAAATTTTATTAATCACTCCTCCAATGACACAATTAAATACGCCGTATCCTGCAACGGCGTATTTAACAGGGTTTTTAAAGCAATATGATTATGCCGTAACACAGCTTGATCTTGCGATTGATGTGTTTTTAAACATGGTTTCTCGCACGGGTTTAGAAGCGATTTATGACCAACGCTGAAAATCAGGGAAACGGAGCGCAGCGAAGTGATGATTTTTAGTCCGCAGTAGGCGACAGGGAAATTCGCCAATCCGAAGTGAACTGGTCAGTTCGCTCGGGAGGCAAGTAGTTATCCCGACAGCCGTCAAGTCATTTGAGGTAGACTTAACGAAGCAGTGTGTTTTTTGCGTAGTTGAGTTGGACGCAGGACGAACTGGGGCTCCCATAAATCGCTCCGTGCTGAATGAAGATTGGCGATAGGACATCCCAATGTTTCATGAAGTAGGAATGGCGCGCCTAGTTGTTTTGAATTATGAAGCAGTGGAAGATAGTGAATTGCCCGATAGTATTTATCATTTTTTAGATAATTTTGATGATTATTATCGCTGTGTTGATAGTGCAGTTAGTTTTTTACAAGGTAAAGATCCTAGTTTGGCATTGCGGATTGCATCACGAAAATTTTTGCCTGAAGGCCCTCAGTTTGCAGTGTTTTCTCAAATAGAAAATAGCCAAGATGAAAGTCTCAATAAAGCATTTGGAACTCTTGGCGTACAGGATAAGGCAAAGTATTTAGCAACGCTTTTTATTAATGATATTGCGAAGGTTATCACTGAAGGTGTCGATCCTTATTTTGAAGTCTCGCGCTATGCAGAGCGATTAGCCTCATCAAACTCGCAATTTGATGATCTTTACGCGGTATTGCAAGCTGAGGAAGCAACTTATACTGAAGTGATTATTGAGCAATTCATTGCGCAGTATTTAGCGGATGAACAGCCAGATGTTATTGGCATTAGTGTGCCTTTTCCAGGAAATATGTTGGGTGCTTTGCAGGCGGCAAAAACTTGTAAAAAAATTGCCCCGCAAATCAAAATTATTTTGGGTGGCGGTTTTATTAATACCGAATTACGCTCACTAAAAGAAGCGCGATTATTTGAGTTTGTTGACTATATCTGTCTGGATGATGGTGAACGGCCTTTATTAAGTGTATTAGAATATTTGCAAGGGCAGAGAACTGAATTATTTAGAACCTATACTTTAGATGCAGGGCAAGTGGTATTTAAAACAGATACTAAGCAGCATGATTTTTCGCAAAAAGTAGTGGGTTGTCCGAGTTATGAAGGTTTATCGTTAGATAGCTATCTTTAGGTTTGTGAGGTATTAAATTCTATGCACCGAATTTGGAGTGATGGTCGTTGAAATAAAATTACTATTGCACATGGCCGTTACTGGGCAAAATGTAGTTTTTGTGATATTAGCTTAGATTATATTGGCCAGTATGATGATGCGGGTGTTGATATAACCGTGGCTAGGATTCAGGCATTAGTTGCTGAAACAGGGCAAACAGGCTTTCATTTTGTTGATGAAGCCGCGCCCCCTAAGGCGCTTTTTGCTTTGGCAGAAAAATTAATTGCACAAGATATTGTGATTACTTGGTCGGCAAATATACGTTTTGAAAAAACATTTACTGCTGAGAAATGTCAGTTATTAGCCGATTCTGGTTATATTGCAATTAGTGGCGGTTTAGAAGTTGCTTCAGATCGCTTGCTTAAATTGATGAAAAAAGGCGTTAGTGTTGCTCAAGTTGCAAAAATCACCCAATCGTTCACCCGAGCAGGCATTTTAGTGCATGCTTATTTGATGTACGGTTTCCCTAGCCAAACTGAATAAGAAACGGTTGATGCTTTAGAATATGTACGGCAATTGATGTTAAATAAATGTATTCATTCTGCCTATTGGCATCGATTTGCAGCCACAGTGCATAGTCCTGTTGGTTTAAATCCAAATGAGTATGGTATTCGTTTACAGCCAAATAAAAAGGTGAAATTTGCAGAAAATGAGGTAGCTTTTGTAGACCCTACCGCAACAAACCATGACATGTTAGATTTAGGTTTAAAAAAAGCACTGTATAACTATATGCATAATATGGGGTTTGAATATCCCGTGCCTTTTTGGTTTGAGACGCAGGTTGTAGAAACTAGCTTAGCTAAAAATACCATTAAAAAATATTTAGATTAATAATGTTTAAGCACGTTTCTTAAAAATACCGAGAACTATTAAAATGATACCTATTAGAGATACCGCACCTTGCGAAACTAGAGCTTATGTCACGTGGACTTTAATGGCTATTTGTATTGCTTTGTTTATTACTTTAGAGCTAGTGCCTGAAAAATTACACCATTACTTTGTTTCACTTTATGGCATGGTACCCGCCAGATATACCAACCCGAGCTGGGCGATTGCGATGGGCTATCCTCAAGATTATTTTTTATCTTTTGTGACTAATCTTTTTTTACATGGGGGCTGGTGGCATTTAATTATCAATATGTGGTTTTTGTGGATATTTGCCGATAATGTTGAAGGTAGAATGGGGCATGGGCGTTTTATAGTTTTTTATTTATTATGTGGCGTAGCAGCAACAGCTATTCAGTGGGCTTATACGCCTCAATTAGTTTTTCCTGTTATCGGTGCATCGGGAGCTATCGCAGGTGTTTTAGGGGCTTATTTCTTTTTATACCCTTATGCAAAAATTGTATTGTGGGTACCTTTGTTTTTGTTACCCATTTTTATAGAAATACCTGCGATAGCATTTATTGGCGTTTGGGTTATTTGGCAAATGCAAAAAGCAACAACGGCACTTATGTTCAATGGCGGTGCATCAAATATCGCTTTATGGGCGCATTTAGGGGGATTTGTCGTAGGGATGTTGATTTTTCGGTTTTTTCTAAGAAAAGAATATCCTGAATAAATCGCTTTAAGGTATAATTACGAAGATTTATAATCTTTCATAGCATGTAGTGTGTGGAATCCATAGAGCTGATGAGAACATCTGCTTTTAGCCCTTATTTTAGGAAGTTACTGTTAAAATGAAGAACATTAATGTCGCCCTTGTTAGACTTATCCAGTTTGTTATTTTTGTCTTTTTTACCTTTATGGTAATTGCATATTTTGCAGTGATGGTATTAATTCCATTAGATGCATTAGTGATGATCAGCGATTTATTGGGCCTTGTTGGTATTAATACTTTTGTTGGGGCAATGTTAGGTCTTCCTGTTGTTGGTTATTTATGCAAAGTAGGCTATGAAATTCCTGCATTAAGAGCCATTATTGTTGATACGGGTATGGACTTAGTAAAAACAGGTAAAGCAAAAATTGATGCTTTCAGTGTCATTGCAGAATCAGTTAAATAATTGATATAAATTCAGTTATCTACGAAGAAGCTCATTCCTTTTAAAGGGGGATGGGCTTTTTTTATGTGTAAAGTATGTAGCTACTCAGTGTGCTTTAAAGCCTTCTCCAAAGGGAGAGGGTTGGGTGAGGGGGAATAAACCACTCATAAAAAGCTTTAATATCTTCCTCAGCCCTTCCTTGCAAGGGAAAGGCTTATATTTATTTTGAATTTTCGCTGAGTAGTTACTAAAGTATTTTAATTAATAATATTTTTAGAGAAAAATGAACAGAATATTTAACAAAAGTTTCATCACCAATTTTTTAGCTGCTATGTTGATTGTTGCAGGCTACTTTTCGCCGATGTACGCGGAACTAATCAAGACGATTGGCTTTTTTGCTTTATCTGGTGCATTAACTAATTGGCTTGCTGTTTATATGCTATTTGAAAAGATTCCTTTGCTTTATGGTTCGGGTATTATTCCTAACCGATTTGAGGAGTTTAAAGTTTCAATTAAAGACTTAATGATGCATCAGTTTTTTACAACTGAAAATATTGAGCAATTTATTGAAGGGGAAGAGCAGCAAGGCAGTGGTGTTTTAAATTTAGAGCCATTATTAGCGGCTGTAAATTATGACCAAATGTTTGAAGGCCTGGTGTCCTCTATTATGGAATCATCATTTGGCAGTATGTTGCAAATGATGGGTGGAGAAGAAGCTTTAATTCCATTAAAAGAACCGTTTACAGCAAAAATGCAGTTAACATTAGCTGAAATGGTAGATTCAGATAAGTTTAAATCAGCCTTAAAACAAGGTTTAAATGCTAACCAAATCGGCGAAGATATTATTTCTAAGATAGAAACTGTTATTGATAAGCGTCTTGATGAATTAACGCCTCAATTAGTAAAAGAGATGGTACAAAAAATCATTCGTGAACACCTAGGTTGGTTAGTTGTTTGGGGTGGGATTTTTGGTGGAATAATGGGAGCTGCTTTTAGCTTTGTTTAACATGTTGTAGGATGGGTAGAGTGAAGTGCCTGTTTTTTAGGCGCGTAATGAACCCCATCAATCTTACTTGTGCAAATAGCTGTAGAGGGCTTAAGAGCTAATAAAATCTCTACTTAACGAAGACATACCCTAAAATTAAGATGTCTTAAACTGATGAATTTGGCGGCGCTGTTTTTTATTGGGACGATGGCTTGGTTCTATATGCAGCAGTTGACGCTCTTCACGGCGCTGCATAATGTCTTTTTCACGTTTAGCCAGGCTAGCCTCAGATTCTTTATAAAGTAAAACAGCCTCAGTCGCAGGTCTACGGTGTGCATTAATGCCCAGCACGGTAATATCCCAAGAAAACTGTTCTTTATGGATCAGTAAGTGGCTATCGACTTTGACTTCTTTGCTAGGTTTTGTACGCTGGCCATTAAGGTGCACCTTTCCTCCAGAAACTGCTTCTGCTGCTAGTTTGCGCGTTTTAAAAAAACGCGCAGCCCAAAGCCATTTATCTAAGCGTAAGGATGTCAAAGCTTCCATATAGTTTGTTTAGCCCGCTTCTGTCCATGCAGTATAGCCGCCAGCCATGCTGATGGTTTTAGTATAGCCAAGTTTTTGCAGTGTTTCTGTTGCTAAAGCAGACCTTCCGCCAGAAAGACAATACACGATAATATCGGCATTTTCTTGTCCTGCAAAAGTAGGGTGGTTATTTATTTTAAATTCTAAAACACCTCTAGGAATATTAACAGCATTGGGTAGGTGTCCGGCTTCAAACTCAGCAGGTTCACGTACATCTAAAATAAAATGGGTCGATAAGCTATTTTTTGTATCGCTTACACTGATTTCAGAAATTTTTTGTTTAGCATTCGCAACTAAATCCATTGCAGTCATTGACATGGTTTTCTCCAGATTGTTTTAATTAGGACTAATGTTAGCAAACCTTGATATGTGAAAGCTAGTTTTTTAATGAACTATTGTTTTATTAAGGTATAATACAGAGCTATTTACTATTATTAGGCCGATGAGTTTTTTATGAATTTTGAAAAAGTTATTTTTGGATTTTTTATTGTCATGTCACTCACCTTAAATGTAGGTTTTGTTTTAGGTGAATACAATAATCCTTCTCATCATGGGGTCTATGAATTCTTTGCTGTTATCGTGGTTAATTTAATCGCAATGGGCTTAAAACTAGGGGACAGGTCACAAATTGGAGCTATTTTATTAGCAACGAGTTTAGTGGCTAATTTTGAGCTAGTCGCAGCTGCATTACATTGGGCATTTGCTGTACATATTACTGAAACAGGCATCACACCTGATGTTATGGCTAGTATTATTTCTTTAGCCACGGGTGCTTTAATTGCCAATGTAATTTCTGTGATTATTTTAGTTTCAGAAACCTTAATGTCCCGTTTATAAAGTAAATTTTTATAAAAAATAAATGAAATGACTCCAAACCTAAAACCTAATAATGAATTAAGTCGCGTTAGTTTTATTGTGATGCGTGCTATGCGCGCACCTTTAATGGCATTGTTGATTGTTTATTCCGTTGCAATTTTAGTGATGAGTTTTATTCCTGGCTTAGAAGTCGCAGGTGAAGTTCAATATTTAAGTATCTTTCATTGCTTCTATTTTATGACCTATACAGCAACAACAACTGGGTTTGGTGAGATTCCGGTAGCTTTTAGTAATGCGCAGCGGCTTTGGGCTATTGTTTGTCTCTATGTTAGTGTCGTCACATGGTTCTATGCTTTAGGTAGTATTATTCGACTGTTTCAAAACATCTTCTTCATACGGGCCGTCGAAGAGTGGCGTTTTTCCCGAAGTGTGCGACGTATTATTGGGCCTTTTTATATTGTATGTGGTTTTGGTGACACAGGTAGCGTATTAGTTAGAGGGCTTAATGATGCAGGCTTAAATGTTGTGGTTATTGATAGCAATGAAGAGCGTATTCAAGCACTTTTATTAAGAAATTATAAAGGCTCGGTTCCAGGCTTGTGTGCGGATGCCAGTATCCCTAATTACTTAATTGAAGCCGGATTATTAAGCACTTATTGTCAAGGGGTTGTGTCGATCACCAGCAATGAAGAAGTTAACCTCAAAATCTCAGCAGTCGTCCGGTTATTAAATCCTACAGTCGGCATTATTACCATGTCTAAAGAAAGGGATTATGAGGAAACATTAGCAACTTTAGGAGGGGAAGTTCATATTGTTGACCCATTCAAAACATTTGCGAAAGTATTAAATGCTTGTATTAATAACCCAGAATTTTATGCATTAAATAATTGGTTAGTAGGAGACAAGCACGGTAGCTTAAAAACTTATGTACACCCGCCAGTAGGGCGATGGATTATCTGTGGTTATGGGCGAATGGGGATGGAGGCTAACCATGTTTTAACTAAAAATGGCGTTAAAACATCGGTGATTGATCCACATTTAAGAAAACGTGATGAAGAAATTGAAACTTATATTGTTGGTGGAACTAATGCAAAGACCTTACAAATGGCTGGCATTGATGAAGCAGTTGGTATTTTAGCGGCAGCTAATGATGATGGCTGTAATCTTGGCGTTTTATTAAACGCACGTAGTTTAAATCCCGATTTATTTACTATTGTTAGACAAAACAGTCATAAAAATGAATTGGCTTTCACTATGGCTGATACTGATATGATTATGCAGCCAACCTTAGTAACAGCCAGAAAAATATTATTACTTTTAATCGCTCCTTTATTAAAACACTTTTTTGCATATTTATTAGCAAAGGTAGAAGGGCGTGAAAAAGTTGTAACGCATGTTATTTCACTATTGAGAAAAAAGATTTCTGATCAAACGCCACTGTTAGTGACTATTGATTTTACAGCTGAAAAAAGTGGCGCAGTGATTCAAAGTTTGAATGCTGGCAATGAAGTTTTATTAAGGGATATTATTGCGGACCCTAGAGGTAGAGAAAAAGAATTAGATTTAGTACCTTTTGTCATTAAATCAGGGGAAAAAGAGACTGTTTTACCCACCGCTGATTACAGTATTAAAAAAGGTGACCAATTGCTTTTTTGTGGAACGAAAAAAGCAAAACAACTATTAAAATCAAATATTAATAGTGAATATACCTTGTCATATTTGCGTACAGGACAGTACCCAGCAATGGGATATTTTATGGCTTGGTATGACAAGCGATTTAATCACCAAGAGAGTATGAATGAAAAAATGTGATTTATGTGGTTTGGATGTTGAAGTTGATGGTTTTCAATTGGAAACAACCGAAGGGACAAAGTTGTTTTGTTGTGAAGGCTGTTTATCAGTTTATCGCTTATTAAATGGTGATAAAATTAAAGATTAAATGGCCTCAATTGTATGGCCTGATGGGGAAAAACATAAGATGCTTGTACTTTCTTTAGTCCACTCAGCTAATACGAAGCGCTGTGCGGGGGCTTGTTGTACCTGGAAGTCATGAATAGCTTGTCTGTGAGTATGCCCATGAATAAGGCATGTTGCTTGGTATTTTTCCATAACAGAGCTAACTGTATCAATATTCACATCCATAATGGTTTGTGATTTTTTTCTTTTATGAAAAAAGCTACGCAAACGATACCATCGAGCAAATAACATTCTAAAAATAAGCGGTTTAGAGAGTACATTCTCTTGCCATTCTTTGGTGTGTGATTTTGCCCTAAAGGCTTGATAAGCTAAATCATCACTGCATAGTAGGTCACCATGAGTTAATAGCGTGGGAGTGCCATATAAATCAATTACACTATACTCATCCAGAAGTACTGTATCGCTATCTTGGCTAAACTTTTGGCCAATTAAAAAGTCTCGATTACCATGAATATAATAAATTTTTGTACCTTGTTGGCTTAATGCTTTTAAATGCTGCTTAACTTTTTTTATGGGCGGGCTAAAGTCATCGTCACCAATCCAGGTATCAAATAAGTCACCTAAGATATATAACGCTTTTGCTTGAGGTGCTCGGTTTTTTAAAAAATTAACAAATTTTTGAGTGACTTCAGGACGTTCAATGGTCAGATGTAAATCAGAAATAAACAGTATTTCGTCACGCATAATTATTAAGCTATAGTAGAGGGAGGGATAATCTCCTTTACATTAATAATGCAAAGGAGATACTTTCATTTAGTCGATAACAGTCGCGCTTTCGATAATGATATTTGTTTTAGGAACGTCGCCATGTCCATTATGAGTACCTGTTGGTACATTTTCCATAGTATCGATGGTTTCCATGCCTTCAATCACTTTACCAAAAACAGTGTATCCCCAGCCGCTAGCTGTTGGAGATGTGTAATTTAAAAAGCCATTATCTTTATAGTTAATAAAAAATTGAGAACTTGCAGAATCAGGAACATTAGTACGAGCCATTGCTAAAGTGCCTCGATCATTTTTTAAACCATTATCAGCTTCAATTTTAATGGTAGCGTGAGATTCTTTTTCTACAAAATCAACATCAAAACCACCCGTTTGAGCCATAAAACTAGGAATAATACGGTGAAATATTGTATTAGTATAAAAACCTTCCTCAACATAAGTTAAGAAGTTTTTAACAGTAATCGGTGCTTTGTCGGCATAAAGTTCGATTGTGAAATCGCCTGCAGTGGTTTGGAATTTAACTTTTGTTAGTGATTTGGACATACTTGTTTCCTTTGAAAAAGAAAGGGTTGTAAAAAAAGAAAGCATCAAAAAAAGGATTAAAGAACGCATATTACCTACTATAATAGAGATGCAAAAGGGAGATTTTATGTGTTTTTATCTTGAAAGAGAAGCGCTAATGCAGGAAAATTGTCTAAAGTTGAACTTAATGCCACTTCGAGCCAAATTATTACCATGTTAAAAATTTATAATACCTTAAGCAGAAAAAAAGAAAAATTTACTCCTAAAGTCGAGGGGCAAGTAGGTATGTATGTTTGTGGAATGACTGTTTATGATTATTGTCACGTTGGGCATGCGCGCGTTATGGTGGTCTTTGATATTGTTGCGCGTTACTTGCGTTATTCAGGCTATGCTTTGACTTATGTACGCAATGTAACCGATATTGATGACAAAATCATTAAAAGGGCCAATGAAAATGGCGAAAATATTAGTGATTTAACGGAGCGTTTTATTAATGCAATGCATGAAGATGAGCAGGCATTAAACGTACTGCCCCCTGATATAGAGCCAAAAGCAACAGACTCTATGGATGACATGGTTGTCATGATTGCTGATTTAATTGCGAAAGGCTTTGCCTATGTCGGTGATAATGGAGATGTTTTTTATGCAGTTGATAAATTTAAAAATTATGGGGCTTTATCAGGTAAAAAGTTAGAAGACTTACAGGCAGGTGAACGTGTTGAAGTGGATACCGCAAAACGTAATCCGTTTGATTTTGTTCTTTGGAAACAAGCTAAAGTAGATGAGCCATTTTGGGAGTCTCCTTGGGGGAATGGTCGCCCGGGGTGGCATATAGAATGCTCTGCAATGTCTAAAAACTGTTTAGGTAATCACTTTGATATTCATGGCGGCGGTATGGATTTACAGTTTCCGCATCATGAAAATGAAATTGCTCAGTCAGAAGCTGCATCAGGAGAAAAATTTGTTAATGTATGGATGCATAATGGCTTTGTGCGTATTAATGAAGAGAAAATGTCCAAATCATTGGGCAACTTCTTCACCGTACGGGAAGTGTTAAAGCAATACCGTCCAGAAGTTGTTCGCTTTTTTGTGCTATCAAGCCATTACCGTAGCCCATTAAATTACTCTGACGAGCAGTTAAATGAATCTGCAGCAGCTCTTACGCGTTTATATACGGCATTAAGAGGGTTAGTGAGTCGCAGTGAATTAATACAAACCAATTATACAGAACGATTTAAACAAGCAATGGATGATGACTTTAATACAGCAGTTGCTGTTGCAGTCTTATTTGATATGGCCAGAGAAATTAATAAAATAAAAACCAGCGATTCAACATTAGCAAGCCAGTTAGCGGCGGAATTAAAATCATTAGCAGATGTCTTAGGAATATTACAGGACAGTCCTGAAGAATACTTACAGGCAAGTGATGCTAAAGAAGGTGCTATTAGCGAGCAAGAAATAGAAAGCTTTATTGCGAAAAGAGTGGCCGCTAAACAGGATAAAGACTGGGTTTTAGCTGATAAAATCAGGGATGATCTAAAGCAGCAAGGCATTATATTAGAGGACGTAGCAACGGGGACAAGTTGGCGACGAGAAAGCTAAAAAAGCACAATTTAAAAGGCATAATCTATCGTTCCCATCGCTCCAGCGTGGGAATGCAGCTCTCGACGCTCTAGCGTCACCCAGCACAAACCAGCATTTTTTGAGTTAGCAACTCTTTTTCTTTATCAAGCACTGAGTTGTTGGTGTTTATTAGCGAAGCTGGAGCGTCAACAGATGAATTCCCACGCTTGAGCGTGGGAACGATAACACGATAATTTTTGTAATTAATACAATTAGTTGCATAATTGAAATAAAGTGACCAAGGGTACACAAAAAACATGACTGAAATAAAAGACAAATCAATCGAATCTTTTTTAGACGAGCTAGCCAGTAAAGCGCCTACACCCGGCGGGGGAAGTGCAGCGGCATTAATGGGCGCACAAGCTGCGGCTCTTGTTAGTATGGTGTGTAACTTAACTATTGGTAAGCCCAAATATATTGCAGTTGAAGAGGATATGAAAGTTCTACTAATGCGCTCAGAAACATTACGTTCAGAATTGCTTGCCATGATAAAAGCAGATGTTGATGTCTTTAATAAACTAATGGCTAGCTACGGTTTAGCAAAAGAAACAGATACAGAAAAAGTAGCACGTAGTGCGCAAATTCAAATAGCCTTAAAAGAGGCAACACTAGTGCCTTTAGCTTGTGCAAAAGCTTGTTCAGGTATTTTGCTGTTAAGTAAAGAGGCTGCTGAAAAAGGCAATGTTAATGTTGTTAGTGATGCAGGTGTTGCCGTAATGTCTGCGTATGCGGGGCTTAAAAGTGCGGCATTAAATGTTTATATTAATGCCGGTAGCTTAAAAGATAAGGAATTTGCAGCAGAGCAATTAGAAAATCTAGAGCTAGTATTGCAGGGTGCGGATGTCAGTACAGAAGAAATTTACCAGTTAGTTAAAGGGAAGTTGTAAAAAGTTGTTGACGAAGTGATTTCAGCAGCTATAATGAGTGTCTCTTTAAGGGAGTTAGTTACTAACGCAGTAATTAGTTTTTGAAAGGATGTCGGGGTATAGCGCAGTTTGGTAGCGCGCCTGCTTTGGGAGCAGGATGTCGGGGGTTCGAATCCCTCTACCCCGACCAATTTCGCGCTTGTAGCTCAGATGGATAGAGCATCGGCCTTCTAAGCCGAGGGTCACAGGTTCGACTCCTGTCAAGCGCACCATCATCCTTTAAAGTAATCATCATTATGGTGAGCGTAGCTCAGTTGGTAGAGCCCCGGATTGTGATTCCGGTTGTCGCGGGTTCAAGCCCCGTCGTTCACCCCATTTGTTTCAATGACTTATGTTTTTATATCAACCTATATTTTTCTTCTGGTGGGAAAAGTGGTGGGAAAGATTAAAAATTATAGTTTCTTAGTTTGTATTTATTTTCCTGCTTCATCTACTAATGCTGGTTTAACATCATAAACTTTTAGCATGCTTTCAGATCTATGTCCGGACGCTTCTAATTTATTTCCTGATGTATCAGAAACTCCTTTGCGTTTTAAATCATGAAAATAAAAGTGGGTATATTCTATTTCCATTTCTTTAGCTAATGCTGTTGCTGCATGATCAATTCTATTCTTTGCTGTTTTAACTGATGAAACTTGCAATTTATCCCCTGTCTTTTCACTGATAAAAACGTGTCTTAAATTAGCTTTACTAATTAGAGGTTGTTTTTTTTTGGATAAAATATCAGTGCGCTTACATATTGCATTATCCCAAAGAGTTCGTAATTTTGGACTCCAAGCAACAATATTATCTTTTGAACCTTTTCTACGCCGTATTAATAATCCTTGCTCTAATGCATCAGAATCAGTGAAATCTGTTACTTCTGATAACCTCATTCGACACAAATAAGCCAATTCCATTATATAAGGCATATACCAATAGTTAGAGTTTTTTGCTACGCCTAAAAGAAATAAATAATCTTCATCATTAGCATAGTGCTGTCTTGGTGCGATTGTTAGCTTAGAGACGCCTTTTGCAGGATTAAGTTTTGTTTTTTCATATTCACAAGCCCAACTAAATATTCTCTTGATGTACGCTAATTCTTTATTAGCTCTGGAGCGAGACTGCTGACCTCGATGATCGCGATATTTTCTTACGAGACCAATAGACCATTTTTCTGTAGGAATGTCGCCAAGTAATTGACCGCCAATTTTAGATGAGATAATTTTCTTATGACAGCCAATATAATCATCTCTCGTTAAAGGTGATAACTCCCCCCATTTTATTGATTTTTGAAAATCATTTGATAGGGATAAAAAAGTAACAACAAGCGTATTATTTTGAAATGCAGCATCAGAAGCTTACCAAATTTCATTTAAACTTGCTTGTGCACTGCATATGCGCATAGACCTCTTTTTTGAGGTAATTAGGTCGGTGTAGTCGAGCATCCATTTTCCAGCCCCAGATTTATTAAACCAAACTCTGTCTGGTAATTGTTCGGGGTTTGTAATAGTATTAGGAAAGTATTTACTTGATCTTTTTCTACCGCGTTTCTTCATTATTCAAACTCATAGTTTTCTAGTCCCGTTTTTTCTTCTTTAGAAGTGATGTGTCAACACTTTTATGGACACAAAATTAAGCTGCTTTTAGCGACATTTCGTAATCAGCAGGTGACTTGTAATCATTCGCTGAATGACGTCGTTTACGGTTATAAAAAACCTCGATATATTCA
>JAJJBE010000262.1 GCA_020996635.1 Bathymodiolus brooksi methanotrophic gill symbiont | reverse complement strand
TGATTTTTAGTCCGCAGTAGGCGACAGGGAAATTCGCCAATCCGAAGTGAACTGGTCAGTTCGCTCGGGAGGCAAGTAGTTATCCCGACAGCCGTCAAGTCATTTGAGGTAGACTTAACGAAGCAGGACGAACTGGGGCTCCCATAAATCGCTCCGTGCTGAATGAAGATTGGCGATAGGACATCCCAATGTTTCATGAAGTAGGAATGGCGCGCCTATAGCACTTGCTTTTGGTGTGCAGTCTGGAATGGGGGCTATTGCAGGTATTTATGGTGCAATTGCGATTGGTATGCTTGCTGCTTGGTTTGGCGGCACAGCAACACAAATTAGTGGGCCTACAGGGCCGATGACGGTTGTTTCGGCGGTTGTTATTGCTACTGAAATTGAAATGTATGGAAGTTTGAGTGCGGCAATGGGTAATATTATTGCTATCTTTTTGCTTGCAGGCATCATACAGATATTATTAGGAGTGCTTAAAGTAGGGCAATATATTCGTTATATGCCATACCCAGTTGTATCCGGTTTTATGAGTGGTATCGGCGTTATCATTATTGTATTGCAGTTTTTCCATTTTTAGGACATAGCTCACCTAAAAAAATTATAGATATCTTTTTAGAATTACCTCAAGTTTTACCGCAATTTAATAGTGATTCAGTTTTACTTACATTGGCGACAATTTTCATTATTAACTGATGTTACGCACCCTAATGATATTTCCATTAAAATAGTAGGCTATGAAAACACCTGATATTTTTGACTTATACACCGATTACCTGATCACTTCATTTAGCTATACAACAGCGACAGGC
>JAJJBE010000070.1 GCA_020996635.1 Bathymodiolus brooksi methanotrophic gill symbiont | reverse complement strand
GGAATAATAAATATTTTGCAACGGCTAAGGAATTTCGACATCAAATAAATCATTTTTTTGATCGGACATTACCTAGTATTGCCGACTCTTTAAACGAAAGAATTAACGATAATTTTCAGGTGTTAAGCTCTGCATCTTGATTTCGTTTGGGTATATACCCGTAAAGATATTCTTCCCGTTAAGCTTGTTATTGCAACAGCTTTAATGGCTATCGCACGAAAAATAATTGTTTTAGACTTCAAACAAATTACCCCAGACTTTATTTATGCAACGGCTGCGGTCGTCTTAGCCTTAGGCATCACCTATTGGCTCATATCCGAAAAAACTAAAGCACCCGACTCAGCCTAAAGAGATTTAAATACCATGTCAGAACTACAAGCTCAAACCATCTATTTAAAAGATTACCAAGCTCCTGAATACTTAGTTGATTCAATTGACCTAAATTTTATTTTAGATGCTGAACATACCCGCGTTGTTTCACGTTTAGTTGTTCTACGCAACCCAGAAAGTGAACTTCAAAATGCAGCACTCACCTTATTCGGTGAACAATTAAATTTAACCAGCATTGCTTTAGATGGTATTACCTTAAATGAATCTCAATATGACTTAACTAAAGATTCATTAACGATTAAAGAGCTTCCGCAAGACAAACCTTTTAGTCTTGCCATAGAAAACACGATCAGCCCTAAATCTAATAGCGCCTATGAAGGTTTATATGTTTCTAATGATATGCTTTGCACACAATGTGAAGCGCAAGGCTTTAGGAAAATCACTTACTTTCCCGATAGACCGGATGTGATGAGTCGCTTTACCACAACTTTAGTGGCCGATAAAACGCTTTACCCGGTTTTATTATCTAACGGTAATAAAGTGGCTACAGGAGAATTAGCCAACAACCGACACTGGGTAACTTGGGAAGACCCCTTTAAAAAACCTTGTTATCTTTTTGCTTTGGTTGCGGGACAACTAGACTGTATAGAAGACCATTTCACAACAATGAGTGGCCGCGATATTACCTTGCAAATATTTGTCGAATCGCATGATGTCGATAAATGCGAACATGCCATGCAATCATTAAAAAAATCCATGCGCTGGGATGAAGAAACTTATGGCCGTGAATATGATTTAGATTTATATATGATTGTTGCTGTTGGCCACTTTAATATGGGCGCAATGGAAAATAAAGGCTTAAATATTTTCAATACTAAATTTGTTTTAGCACGCCCTGATACCGCAACAGATATGGATTATGAGCATATTGAAGCGGTTATTGGTCATGAATATTTTCATAACTGGTCTGGCAATCGCGTAACCTGCCGCGACTGGTTTCAATTGAGTTTAAAAGAAGGCTTTACGGTTTTTAGAGACCAAGAATTTACTGCTGACCAAACTTCACACGCGGTAAAACGCATTGATGATGTCAATATGCTACGCGCCCGTCAATTTGCAGAAGATGCAGGTCCTTTATCTCATCCAATACGTCCTGAAGCCTATATCGAAATCAACAATTTTTATACCTTAACCGTGTATGAAAAAGGCGCAGAGATTGTACGTATGATTCGTACTTTATTAGGCCATGAAGGCTTTCGCAAAGGCTCTGACCTTTACTTCCAGCGTCATGATGGCCAAGCTGTCACTTGTGAACACTTTGTCGCTGCAATGGAAGATGCTAATAATAAAGACTTAAGCCAGTTTAGAAACTGGTACTCTCAAGCAGGTACACCTAGCGTTGCTGTCACACAAGATTATAATGCTGAAAAACAACAATTAACGCTGACACTTACGCAATCCATCCCCACGCAAGATAAAGCCAAAATACTCCATATCCCCATTAAAACAGCATTACTGGATGAGCTAGGGGCACCTATAAAATTCACACTGAAAAATGTAGTATCGCTAAATAATGAGGTGACCTTAGATTTTACTGAGCAAGAGCAAAGCTTTGTATTTGAAAATGTGCCTAGCAAACCTATTGTTTCTTTATTACGCGATTTCTCTGCGCCTATCAAGCTAATTATGAATCGCCCTTTCACAGAGTTAGCCTTTTTATTATCCCACGATAATGATAGTTTTAATCGCTGGGAAGCAGGACAACAGTTAAGTGCAGCCGTGATTTTTGATTTAATTACCGCGATCCAAAACAAACAAACTTTAGCTATCCCTGGTTTATTAATAGAAAGCTTTAAGTCACTTTTAACACAACAGTGGGATGATTTATCTTACCTCGCTTGCTTGCTAGTTCTGCCTACTGAAAGTTACTTAGCAGAACAAATGGAAATTGTTGATACATCTGCCATTCACCAAGCTCGTAGTTTTGTAAAAACAGCGTTGGCTACCGCATTAAAAGATTTACTAACAGCACTTTACCAAAAAAATCATCAAGGCGAAGTAGGCGAGCTTAATTCTGATGTAGTGGCTAAACGTAAAATAAAAAATATCTGCTTAGATTATTTAAGCCAAATTGAGCAGGGTGACAGCTACTATTTAGCTAACCAGCAGTTTGCACAAGCAAAAACCATGACCGATCAAATTTCGGCTTTAGGTGCTATTGTTAACAGCGATAACCCTGCTAAAGATAATTGCCTAGCTGGCTTTTATGAGCAATGGGAGGATGAAGCTTTAGTGATTGATAAATGGTTTACCTTGCAAGCCACTAGCTCGCAAGACAATACACTGACTACCGTGAAAAATTTATTAAATCATACTGCTTTTGATCTAAAAAACCCTAATAGAGTTCGCTCTTTAATTGGCGCTTTTAGCCAAGCTAACCCAGTACATTTTCATGCTGATAATGGTTTAGGTTATCAATTTTTAGCCGATCAAATTATCGCTTTAAATAGCCTTAATCCACAGGTTGCTTCTCGTATGGTCGGCGCACTAACCTCTTGGCGACGCTTTGACACATCTCGTCAAACTCTTATCAAAGCACAACTAGAACGTATTATTAATACAAAAAATATATCTAAAGATGTATTTGAGGTGGCAAATAAAAGTTTAACTTAGGAACGTGCACGAAATAACTTGAAACTTGGAAGTGAGGCTTTAGCCTCGCCTGATTTAATACGGGGTAAGAAAACAGGTAGGGGCAACCACAAGGGATTGCCCCTACAAAACGTTAAATTAAATACTCGGAACTACTTACTTACATCATCATTTATAATGCTTCTTTTCTTGCCTCTATATGCATAAACCAGCCCCACAAACCCTCTCTCCCTGCCCCTTCTCAAAAGGCTACAAAATTCCTGTACGCCAAGCTTGGTTTTTACTTAAAGGTTTTTATTTTTATCGGCTGATTTTATCTAGTATTCTTCTATCCCTCTATTACTCACGACTAGGTGCATTAGTCATAGAAGCTAAACTGATGCCTTTTTATTTTTATACCAGCCTCACTTACTTTCTCTGCACGCTGATAGGTTGGAGCTTAATTTTAAAACCTATTACCTCCTATGCATCACAGGCTCAAGCTTTTGTTTTTACCGACATTGTTTTTCTTACCCTGATCATGCATGCTTTCGGTGGAATTAGTAGTGGCTTAGGCGCGCTGATCCTTATCCCTACCGCAGCAGGTGGAATTTTAATTGGTGGCCGCTGCGCCATGCTCTTTGCGGCACTCGCAAGCTTGTTTGTTTTTGCCGAACAAGCTTACAGCTTTCGCCTAAGTGATATTAACAGTAATTACGCTCCCTACGCTGGCATGTTAGGCGCTGGTTTTTTTATGCTCGCTTTACTTTCTTATATTCTGGCCAAACGTACCGAGCAAACAGAGGTCATTTCTTCACAACAACAAGAAACCATTACTTCTTTAGAGGAATTGAACCAGTATATTATTCAGAACATGCAGTCTGGCATTATTATTACCGATCAAGCACAAAACCTAAGTCGACATAATATGGCTTGCCCACACTTATTAGGCCTCTCTCACTTACCGGATAATTTAACTGACATCTCCCCCAAGTTGACTGAAGCCTTTGAGCAATGGCTAAAGTATCCAAATAAAGATTTTGTTAGCCTTATTAGCGCGAATAAAACTCAGATTCATGTTCACTTTAGCGCTTTGCCAACACAGCATGAAACTTTCTTTATGATTACTTTAGAAGATGTTTCAGTGTATAAACAACGCGTGCAACAAAGCAAACTTGCTTCGCTAGGTAAATTAACCGCCAGTATTGCACATGAAATTCGTAATCCTTTAGGTGCAATTAGCCATGCAGGACAGCTACTTGCTGAATGCCCTACGCTATCAACACAAGACTTACGCTTAACGGAGATCATTCAAGTTCAAGCACGCCGTATGAATGCGATTATTGAAGATGTACTACAGCTTTCACGTAGCCCACAGCCCACCCAAGAAACAATCGATTTAGTCAACTGGTTAAGTAACTATTTAGAAACTCTAATAAGAAGCAATGATGGCTATCAAAATCAATTTGAATTATCCATCGACTCAAAGCTAAATACCGCTTTATTTGATATAGGACATTTAACGCAAATTTTAAATAATCTCTGCGCAAACGCTTTAAAATATGGCTATACCCTAGATAAAAAAATATGCATTCAGCTAAATGAAGATCTAGGCCTGCCTTGTATCAATGTGATTGATTTTGGTAATGGAATTCCTGATAAAATAATGCATCATTTATTCGAACCTTTTGTTACCTCATCTCACTCAGGAACAGGCCTAGGTCTATATATTTCAAAAGATTTGGCAGAGATAAATCAAGCACGGCTTAGTTATCACACTTTAGAAAATCAACAAGGTTGTTTTTTTAGGCTTTGCTTACCCACAGCGAAACAAAAGAAAATTAAATTATGAAAACTGCTCAGGTTTTAATTATTGATGACGAAGCTGACATTCGTGAGCTATTAGAAATTACTCTACAACGCATGGGAATTGAGACTCAAACTGCTGAAAATCTAGGCTACGCCAAACATTATCTGCAAAAAAACCAATACCAGCTTTGCTTATTAGATATGCGCCTACCCGATGGTAATGGCTTAGACTTTTTAGCGGAAATTCAACAGCTACATTCCAACCTTCCCGTTATTGTCATTACTGCTCATGGCTCTACCGATGCAGCCGTAAAAGCAATGAAGCTCGGCGCTTTTGATTTTTTATCCAAACCAGTTGATTTAAAAAACTTACGCACACTCATCGAAAGTGCCCTAAAAGTTAATATTTCCCCCAAGCAAGATCGCCGAATGCGCCATACCTTATTGGGTGACTCACAAACCATGTGTGATTTACGTGGAAAAATTGCAAAAATTGCTCGTAGCCAAGCTCCTGTTTATATCAATGGAGAGTCCGGCACAGGAAAAGAGCTCGTTGCTCGGTTAATTCATAAACAAAGCTCACGCGCAGCAGCCCCATTTATTGCCATTAACTGCGGAGCCATTCCACATGAATTAATGGAAAGTGAATTCTTCGGTCATAAAAAAGGTAGTTTTACAGGCGCACACGATAATAAAACCGGCTTATTTCAAGCGGCGCATGGCGGCACACTTTTTTTAGATGAAGTGGCAGATCTCCCGCTAAATTTACAAGTAAAATTACTACGCGCAATTCAGGAGAAAAAAATACGCCCCGTTGGCGGTCATGAAGAAGAAAGCATTGATATTCATTTACTTAGCGCAACGCACAAAGACCTCGCACAATTAGTCAATGAAAATCTATTTAGACAAGATTTATATTACCGTATTAATGTTATTGAGCTTAATGTACCCGCTTTACGAGAAAGAACCGATGATATTCCACAACTTGCAGAGTATTTTTTAGCTAAACTGGTCACGCATCAACCCGATATATCACTTTCTAAACAAGCACTCAGCGCACTACAAAAATATACCTTTCCAGGTAACGTAAGAGAACTAGAAAATATTTTAGAGCGCACTATTGCACTGCATGAATCTGGCGATATTTCTGCGCAAGACTTAAACCTCAGGAACAGCCCTTCCAACTCATTAACAACAAGCAAACACACGGTAATCAGTGAATCCCTAGAGGGCTACCTAGAAGATATTGAAAAACAAGCCATCAGCAGCGCCTTAGAAGAGAATAAATGGAATAAAACAGCCACTGCCAAACAGCTCGGCATGAGCTTTCGTTCTTTACGTTACCGGCTAACAAAACTAGGACTAGACTCATAATGAAAAAATCACTTACTCTACTTTGGCTTGCGAGCAGCATTTTTACTACCTTAGCTTTTGCAGAAACTAAACAAGAGCTTTTTTCAGCTGCAATCCAAGGCAAACAATCTCGTGTCCAAAACATGCTGGCCCAAGGAATAGATGTTAATAGTACGGTTAACGGCAAGCGTACCGCATTAATGGCGGCGGCTCATAATGGTAATTACAAAACCATCCAGCTATTACTTACTTATGGAGCCGATGTTAACTTAAGTGATGACCGAGGAGTTACCGCATTTATGAATGCCGTTAACTTTAGTGATGAAAAAATAGTTCAACTATTGATTAATGCAGGTGCAGATATTGATGCTAAAGACGCACAAAATAACTCTGTTTTAGATAGAGCAAAAAAAACACACTACCCAAACCTTATAAAGCTACTTGATCCAAGTGCTACTGCAGAAAAATCAAGCAATCCGACTGAAGCCGCTCCTTCCAACGAATAAATAGCAGGCATAAAAAAAACCCGCCGAAGCGAGGTTTCTTTTACCAAAATTCGATAGTGTTCTTAGTTAGCAACAACGCTTGTTGCTTGAGGACCTTTTGGTCCATTTTCTACTTCGTAAGAAACAGCTTGTCCTTCGTTCAATGTTTTGAAGCCTGTACCTTCAATTGCACTGAAATGTACGAATACGTCTGCGCCGCCGTCATCTTGAGAAATAAAACCAAAACCTTTAGCTTCGTTGAACCACTTAATAGTACCTGTTGCCATGTTACTTTACCTGAAAAATATTAAATAAAAATTATAGTTTGCGTACAGTTATTGAAACGGAGACGAACATGGGGTAACACGGAGGGAACAACCAAAACTGCCAATACCAAATTCTGTAGCTACGAATACTATATAGACTTTTGAAAAATTTACTAGGATTAATTTACATTACTTTATGAGCGCTTATTAAAAATAACAAATATAGCCTTATATTTCAAAAATCTACGCCAACAAAACCTAATTAGTCACTTTCCTTTTTTAGACATTATCACAGCTTAAATAGGGCAATTGAACACAAATAATGAATTTTCTGTATTCACTTTTTAAACAGAAATAACACGACTACCCGGATATGAAACTGCTTCTGTATTATTTGTTGCTGAATTAACCACTTTCACAACAACACAAATAGCACCAAAACGGTTTACCACTGCTGCCCATATTGTATATGGTCGCATATTATTGATAATCCGTTTAGCTGCAATATTACAAAGCAATTAGAGAAAACCCGCAGGAAAATAAAAAATCCGTTTGTGTTACCTATGCCCGAACAAGTAAGGAAAGCCTTAAAAGGTTGGCGTATACAGCAGGGCAACCCTAAAAGTGGCTTAGTATTCCCTAGCCCCGTAACAGGTGAGCGATTGTCTAAAAGTGCTTTAGATTCATGCTGGGGGTGGATTAAGCAAGATGCTGGCATTCATGATGAACTGCAAATGTACACGCTCAGACATAATTTTATAAGCTGGCTTGTCATGAAGGGAGTACCGTTAAAAGTGGTGGCTGATATGGTAGGTCATGCTTCAATTGAAATGATAGATAAGCACTACGCCCACTTAATCGAAGGTGAAACCACCAAAGCATCCAAAAGCTTTTCAGAACTACTGAAAAAACAGGCGTAAACATCAATGCTATAATTAACGATAAGACAGCACTAGCCGCCTTGTACAGTGATTAAATAAACCACTGATTAACTTTTAATACTGGATAAAACCTTATGAATTACCCTATTAGCTATCCACTAGCAGGTACTTTTGCCAAGCTGGGCGCATCTATTGTGATTAGAGTTGATTTAATTCACGATAAAGAAGCAGGCGTACTTGTAGCAACGAGCCCCGATATTAAAGGCTTAATAGTAGAAGTGGAAACCTACGAACAATTACAAGCCGAACTTAAAGAAGCGATAACAGCCCTTTATGAATTAAACCATACCAAACACAATTACCACGCCAATGTATTACTAACGGATAACATTCTAACGGTATGAATGGCTATGAAAAGCAAATTAAAGCTCTACTTACTCAGCATGGATGGGAACTTGTACGAACAGGCAAAGGGTCGCATGAGGTGTGGGGTAATGGCGTTCACAATGTCACTGTACCCCATAACTGTAAATCAAGGCATACAGCCAATGCGATTATGAAAGAAACCAAAATAAAACATAAGTTCTAAAACGCCTAAATATTCAGGTATTGCTTACGTCCAAATCGTAATTCAGAATTACGATTTGAGAAGAAATTTTCAGGCATAATAGTTTTAATCAGCTAGGCAGCCGTGCCGAAAGTAGGACTCATTCCCTTCTTGCTGATTATCCCCCTCGAATGAACCGCTTTTGAATGGAGCGCATCAATGAAACCCGGCAATCAAAGCGATTGTATACCCAAAATAAATGAAGATGCGTGATTTTAACTAAATGGAACAGCGGTCTTCAGCCGCTGCAATCACATATCAAGCATTCCGCGACTAAAGATCGCAGTTCCATTAAGCCTGCATTTTCAAGTAGCTTGGGTATATTCCACACACCCGCACGATAAGCCATGCACAAACTTAACGCCTCAAGAGCTTAAAGTGGCTCAGATGATACATGACCATCATGCCAGCTTAGGCGAACCTATGACAGAAGCTAAATACCACCAAATCAAGCCTCATTTTGAATGGCTGGCGGGTGATTTGCTTCAAGGAATTAAACCGAGCTATTCAGACGAGGACTTTCCTGCTGATGGGTATGAACTAGGCTTGTATATAACAGGATTACAGTACAAACAGGTATCAATTGCGAAATATGTACTCAATTATTAGTGATTCAGTTTGATGACTTTTACCCCCCAATAATCAAACTTAATACCCTACTCACGGAATCGAGTGTTTTTAAATACCTAGCCCTTTACGCATGGGAAAACGGCTCAGCACTGGAAGCAGTCACCAAGAAACACAGCCGCTTAATAATGCCGTTTTTTTATGCCTGATAAAATGACTGTTGCTCAGCTAGTCTTTATTTCATTTGGCAACTATACGGCAACTAAAAATAAAACGACCTAAAAACAAAATTACATGAAAATAAAATTCACTTTAAATTCAATAGGTTAATGGCACGCCCGAGACGATTCGAACGTCCGACCCACGCCTTCGGAGGGCGTTACTCTATCCAGCTGAGCTACGGGCGCTTATTTGAAGCATCATTCTAACGCATCGCTTTGGTTTACGATAGCATCGATTTTAAATGCGCAAGATTAGCTTTACCGCGTACTTTTTGCTCGGCTTTATCCACCGGATTTTTTGCCACCCATTCTAAATCTTCTTCAGGCAACTCTGCTAAAAATCGGCTTGGCTCACTCTCACTAATATCCCCGTAACGCTTTCGATGCGTACAGTAGCTAAAGGTGCAAGTCTGTTGCGCACGAGTAATACCCACATAAGCTAAACGTCGCTCTTCTTCGATATTATCCGTTTCTATACTGTTTTGATGCGGTAGTAAGTTTTCTTCTATGCCGATTAAAAAAACATGGGGAAACTCTAAGCCTTTCGCAGCATGTAAGGTCATTAAGCTCACTTCGCCTTCTGCCTGCTCATCTTGGTTACGCTCTAAAATATCCATTAGTAAAATTTTAGCAACAATTTCATCTAAGCTTTTTTCCTCCTCCTCCTCCTCCTCATCATCATCGTCTTCAGCTTTACCTTGAGCAATTCGCTCTAACCACTCAATTAATTCGCTAACATTTTTAATCTTCCGTTCGGCCGCTTGCTGAGTATTGCTATTTTCTTGTATCCATTGATAATAATTAATTTGCTGAATAAAACTATGCATCACTGCAAAAGTATCGCCTAATTGCATTTCTTGCGCGGTTTTTAATACCCAAGTACAGAACTTTTGTAGACGGGCAATCGCTGTCGCGGACAACGATTGTGTTAAGCCCATTTCCGTACAGGCTTTAAACAAACTAATATGCCGTTCATTAGCATACACACCTAACTTTTCTAAGGTATTAGGCCCGATCTCACGACGCGGGGTATTCACTACACGCAAAAAAGCGGGATCATCATCTTGGTTAACAAATAAGCGCAGGTAACTGAGAATATCTTTAATTTCTGCATAGGAAAAAAAGGAAGTACTACCGTTAATAAAATACGGCACGTCATGCTCTCTTAAACTGCGCTCGAATAAACGTGACTGATGATTACCTCGGTACAAAATCGCATAATCACCATAATCTGCACCCGTTTTAAATTTATGATGCACAATTTCTGAAACAACCTGCTTTGCTTCTTCTAAATCATTTTTATGCGCTAGCACTCTAAGTGGCTCACCAAAAGCTAAGGCACTCCAGAGTTTTTTCTCAAAAGCATGCGGGTTATTTGCAATCAGTTGGTTAGCCACTTTTAAAACACGCCCAACTGAGCGATAGTTTTGCTCCAGTTTGACAACTTTTAAGCGCTGATAATCTTTTTGTAATTGCGCAAGATTTTCTGGCTGCGCTCCACGCCATGCATAAATAGACTGGTCATCATCCCCAACCACAGTAAATTTACCCAACTTACCGACTAATAATTTTACTAATTGATATTGAGTAATATTAGTATCTTGATACTCATCAACCAATAGATAACGGATTTTATTTTGCCATTTTTCTAAAATTTCAGGCCATTGCTGAAAAAGCAGTACAGGTAATAAAATCAAATCATCAAAATCCACCGCATTATAGGCTTTTAAGCTACGTGTATAGTCGGCGTAAATACTGGCGGATTCTGCATTCTCAACTGTCGCATGACTAATTGCTTGTTCAGCGGTAATAAAAGCATTTTTCCATTGGCCTATATGCCCTGAATATAAATCAACAGATTCAATATCATAACTCCCCGTACTATGGGTAATTAGATTTTTAAGTAAGGTGATTTTATCTTGCTCATCAAATAAAGAAATGCCCGCTTTATACTGCAATGTTTTATGCTCTTTACGCAGAATATCTAAACCTAAGGAATGGAAAGTAGAAACCCGCAAGCCTCGCAATTCTTTATTATCTAACAGCTTAGAAACCCGCTCTTTCATTTCACGAGCCGCTTTGTTGGTAAAGGTTAATGCTGCAATATGCCTTGCCGGTAAACCTTGCTGAACAAGGTAAGCGATTTTTTCGGTAATCACACGTGTTTTACCACTACCCGCGCCAGCTAATACAAGTAAAGGCACATCGATGGTTTTTACGGCTAATTTTTGTTCAGGGTTAAGGTCAGGCATATTTCTTTATAAAGTGGAACGGTCTAATTTTCGATAGCCTATGGCTTCGCTTAAATGTGAAATTTCAATACTTTCTGATGCAGCTAAGTCAGCAATGGTACGTGCTAATTTTAAAATTCGGTGATAAGCACGGTGCGATAAGCCTAAGCTATTCATCGCTTGCTCAAGCAGTTGATGGCCTTGTTCTGATAGAGTACAAAATTGTTTAATTTCTGCAGGCGATAAGGCGCTATTGGCTTTTCCAGAGCGCGCCATTGCTCTATTCCGTGCTTTTATAACACGCAGGCGAATACTAGCACTGCTTTCTTCACCTTCCGGTGAGCCTTTACGCAAAACTTCATGACTTACGCGAGGTACCTCTAAATGCATATCAATCCGATCTAATAAAGGGCCGGATATTTTGCCACGATAACGGGCTACTTGCTCAGAACTACAATGACACCGCCCAGAAATATCACCCAGATACCCACAGGGGCAAGGATTCATTGCTGCAATAAGCTGAAAACGCGCGGGGAAATCTGCCTGACGAGTGGCACGAGAAATCGTGATATGCCCTGTCTCTAAAGGCTCTCTTAAAACTTCTAATACTTTCCTATCAAACTCGGGCAGCTCATCTAAAAATAAAGTGCCATTATGCGCTAATGAAATTTCCCCCGGCTTTGGGTTACTACCTCCCCCGACTAAGGCTGCTGCAGATGCGGTATGGTGCGGCGCTCGATAAGGAGGTGTTAGCCAGTGCATAGCGTCAAACTCCGTATCACTAATCGAAATAACCGCTACACTTTCTAAGGCTTGTGCCTCTGTCAGTGGTGGTAAAATGCTTGGTAAGCGTGCAGCCAACATAGATTTTCCTGTCCCTGGAGGCCCTAACATAAGAATATTATGCAAGCCTGCAGCGGCAACTTCTAAAGCGCGTTTTACATGAAATTGTCCTTGTACTTCTGCAAAATCAGCTGCGTTTGAATCCTGTATTTCTGCTTTTTCAATATGCGCTTTTATTGGCAATAATTGCTGGCCATTAAGGTGTGCACAAATTTCTAATAAATGCTGGGCTGGGAAAAGATTTGCATTTTCAACTAATGCAGCTTCTTCGGCATTTTCTTCTGGCAAAAATAAGGCTCTATTTGCTTCGCGTGCTTGTACAGCAACAGGTAAAACACCTTTTACGCAACGCAGCGCTCCGCCTAAAGACAGCTCCCCAATACATTCATATTTTTCTAATTCAGTTTTGGAGACCTGCCCAGAAGCCGCCAAAATTCCTAAAGCGATCGGCAAATCAAATCGCCCGCCTTCTTTAGGAATATCCGCAGGCGCAAGGTTGATAGTAATGCGCTGCATAGGAAATTCAAATTGCGAATTAATAATCGCACCACGGACTCGATCTTTACTTTCTTTAACCGCCGCTTCAGGAAGGCCAACTATATTGAGAGCAGGTAAGCCATTAGAAATATGTACCTCTACTGTCACTAAAGGGGCCTTTATACCTGAACGGCTACGACTATAAGCAATGGCGAGTGACATATTTGCCCCATGAAAGTTTAACAATGATTTGGTATACCCACCTAAAACTCAGCCGATATGTTATAGCTTAACTAGAATACAGTATCTTCAATAAAAATCATTTAATGTTTATGCACAACATAGACTCAAGCTACTTGAAGGTACTTATTTCTCACCACGTAACCCTATGCTTATAGCTGGGATGCTGTATGACTAGGCGCAAAAAAGCAGCTGAACATGTCACTAGGCCGAAAGGTTATAAAAGAAAGTATTTTTTCTAAAATGCGTAGCGCTAACTAAATAAAGTACGTCCCCCGTCAATAGTTAACACTTGCCCCGTTATATAAGGGCTGCTATCAATTAAAAAACTGATTGCTTGCGCAATATCATGCGGGCTGCCCATTTTTTGTAACGCAACTTTAGCTTGTATTTCTTGTTTCTCGGCATGACTCATAACATCTTGTTCTGGCCAAAGAATTGCACCAGGCGCGATAGCATTAACCCGAATATTAGGTGCTAATTCTTTAGCCATTATTTTAGTTAAAGAAACTAAGCCTGCCTTTGCGATGCTGTAAACAGGGTAATCAACTAGGCCTTTTTCCGCATGAATATCCACCATATTAATAATACAGCCTTGGTTTTTACTCAAGCTAGCAGCTAATTTTTGGCTTAAAAAAAACGGGGCCTTTAAGTTACTTCCCATTAAGTCGTCCCAATGTTTTTCTGTTATTTCTTGTTTTATAGGTGTGGAATAAAAAGCAGAAGCATTATTGATCAGTACATCAACTCCCTCCCAGCTGTTCATCGCTTCATCGACTAATAATTGCAATGAATTTAAATCTAATAAATCAGCTTGAAATAATCGTACAGAATCTTTTCGTTGCCCGTTAAGTTCATCCGCTAGCGTTTGTGCCGCATTTTTAGAGGAGCGATAATGCAATAAAATATTATGCCCTTGAGCATGTAAGTAGCGTGAGCAATAAGCTCCAACTCTTTTTGCCCCACCGGTAATCAGTATGTTTTTTACCATAATATAAGGTTTATTTATCTAATAATTTATCAGCTTTACTAGGCACAAAAAATCGTGAGAAAAGTAGGCCGGTTTCAAATAATAACCAAATAGGAACGGCTAAAAGTGTTTGTGAAATTGCATCGGGCGGCGTTAAAAACATAGCGATAATAAAAGCACCGACAATAATATAAGGACGTTTATCAGCTAATTGTGCAGGGGTAAAAGCACCCACCCATACAAGTACAATAGTAAAAATAGGCACTTCAAAAGCCGCACCAAAAGCAAAGAACATGGTTAAGATAAAATCTAAATATTTAGCGATATCCGTCATCATGGTTACGCCTTCTGGTGCTGCCGTGGTTAAAAAACCAAACACTAAAGGTAATACAATGAAGTAGGCAAAAGTAATACCTAAGTAAAATAGAAAAGTACTCGAAAACAGTAGCGGGGCTATCATGCGTTTTTCGTGTATATATAAACCTGGCGCAACAAAGGACCAAAATTGATACAAAATAACAGGGATAGATAACAGTATTGCAGCAACTAGCACTAATTTAAACGGCGTTAAAAAAGGCGATACCACATCAATAGCAATCATAGTGCTATTTTGTGGGAGAAATTTAAGTAAGGGTTGAGCAAGAAAGTGATAAATCTCATTAGCAAAAGGACTCATTGCTAAAAAAATAGCCAAGACACATAAAACAATACGCAGCAGTCGGTTGCGCAATTCAACGAGGTGTGAAATTAAAGGTTGCTCTTGTTCTTCATTTTCCATTGCTACTGTGCTTATCCGTTTTACTATCTAAAAAGTGTTCGGCTGATTGGTTAAAATCTACGTCCTCAGTCATGGCATTAATTTTATCTTGTTGCTCTCTAATCAATTGCCTTAGCTCTTCTTCTTTCAGTTCATCTTTTAGCTCTTCTTTTACTGAAGAAACCATTTGTTGCGTTTTTCCTATCCAGAACCCCACAACGCGAGCTACTTTAGGGAGCTTTTCAGGGCCTATCACTAATAAGCTGACTAAGCCAACTAAACAAAGCTCCCAAAAGCCTACGTCAAACATACTTAAGCCTTATCTTTAGTTTTTTCGGTGACTTCACCTTCAATAATATCAGACTCTTTTTCTGTGATTGCCGAGTCTGCGCCGCCCTCTTTCATCGCTGAACGAAAACCTTTAATCGCGTCACCTAAATCGCCACCAATATTACGTAAGCGTTTTGTACCAAATAAAACTAATACAATCACTAAAACGATAATTAATTGAGTAATACTAACACCCATAATGAAATCCTATTTTTTAGTTCGTTGTGCTTTTTCTTCTAAGCCAGATAGCCCGAAGCGACGCTGTAATTCTTGTAATATATCATCTGGGTGCAAGCCTTGGTCAGCTAATAACACCATGGAATGAAACCAAAGATCAGCCATTTCATAAATGATTTGTTCTTTATCATCATTTTTTGCGGCAATCACGGTTTCAGTTGCTTCTTCACCAATTTTTTTTAAGATAGTATCTAGGCCTTTGGCATAAAGGCTGGCAACATAAGATGAATCAGGCGATTCTTGTTTGCGTTGCTCTAATACATCGGCTAGTTGGGTTAATACATCGCTCATTGTTTATCCTATGAAGTTATTTTTTATACATTTCAGCAGGGTCTTTTAATACCGCTGAATTTGTAAGCCATTCATTATTTTTTAAAGTCCGGTAAAAACAGCTTTCACGTCCTGTATGACAAGCAATGCCACCTTGTTGTTCAATTTCTAGCAAAATAACATCTTCATCACAATCAACAGAAATATGTATGATTTTTTGTTGATTGCCTGATTCCTCACCTTTGCGCCATAAACGTTGACGAGAGCGAGACCAATAGACGGCAAAACCTGTTTTATTTGTTAAAGCTAAGGATTCGCGATTCATCCAAGCAAACATAACCACTTTCCCTGCGCTCGTTTGTGCAATAACAGGAACTAGGCCTTCTTCTGTCCAACGTATTTCATCTAACCATGATGCGCTCATTATAGACGCACCTCAATACCACGAGCGCGCATGTGTTCTTTGGCTTCTTGTATGCTGTATTCTGCAAAATGAAAAATACTGGCGGCTAAAACTGCATCTGCTTTACCCTGCAAAACCCCTTCGGCTAAATGATCCAAATTACCCACGCCACCTGACGCAATAACGGGAACTACAACGGCCTCACTGACTGCACGAGTTAAAGCTAAATCAAACCCTACTTTAGTGCCATCTTGGTCCATACTGGTGAGTAAAATTTCGCCAGCGCCATAGCTGACCATTTTAATTGCCCATTCTACGGCATCAATCCCAGTGCTTTTGCGTCCACCATGGGTAAAAATTTCCCATTTATTGGGTTCACCTTCAACACTCACTTTTTTAGCATCAATGGCGACCACAATACATTGTGAACCAAATTTATCCGCAGCTTCTTTCACAAATTCTGGGTTAAAAATAGCAGCGCTATTAATGCCGACTTTATCTGCGCCCGCATTTAACATATGCCGTATATCTTCAACGGTACGAATACCGCCACCAACGGTTAAAGGAATAAACACTTCGCTAGCGACTTGCTCAACCACATGAACCATAGTCTCGCGATTATCGTTGGTTGCACCTATATCTAAAAAGGTGATTTCATCTGCGCCTTCACGATCATAACGACGCGCGACTTCAACAGGATCACCCGCATCACGAATATCAACAAATTTAACGCCTTTTACAACGCGCCCATCGGCAACATCAAGGCAAGGAATAATGCGTTTAGCTAAACTCATACGGCAAAAGTTTGGGCGATTTTTTCAGCTTCTTCAAAATTTAAAGTGCCTTCATAAATAGCACGGCCTGTAATCGCTCCCATAATTCCATCTGTCGCAACAGCCCCTAAGCCAGTAATATCATCCATATTAGTAATACCTCCTGAAGCAATCACAGGAATACTAATGGCGCGTGCTAACCGAGCAGTCGCTTCAACATTGACACCTTGCATCATGCCATCACGAGCAATATCTGTATAGATAATGGATACCACACCATGCGCTTCAAATTCTTTAGCTAAATCGGTAACATCATGCTCCGAAATGGTTGCCCAACCATCAATAGCAACTTTGCCATCTTTTGCATCTAAGCCAACAATTACATGTCCTGCAAATTTTTGTGCCATTTCACGAACAAAATCAGGATCACTCACTGCTTTACTACCAATAATAACGTACTGCACACCGGCATCTAAATAGGCTTGAATAGTCGCTTCATCACGAATTCCACCACCAATTTGCACGGGAACATCAGGGTAGGCTTTGGCAATTTGATTGATAAGTTCGGCGTTTTTAGGTTTGCCTGCAAATGCACCATCTAAATCAACTAAATGAATACGTCTTGCTCCTGCTTTAACCCAACGGCCTGCAACTTCAACCGGGTTATCTGAAAAAACGGTATCATCATCCATTCGTCCTTGACGTAAGCGCACACATTTACCGTCTTTTAAGTCAATGGCAGGGATTAATAGCATAGTTGGAGCCTCTGTAAATTCTAGTTATTGGATAAAGAGAAAGGGAAATAGCTCACTATTATACTTCGCATCCGTGACCGCACGAAGTATACAATAGAGGGTGCTATTTTCGTCAAGCTTAAAGCGTAATTTCTAATTTTTCTTGTGCTATATGTAACTCAAAGCCTAAATCTGGGTAGTTTTTTAATAATTCAGTATAAATTTGATCCAAATTAGCATCGGTTCGTGTTGGCTCATGATGAGTTAGGAATAGCTGTTTAACATTAGCTCTTTTAGCAAGTTCAATCGCTGCATCATAAGAACTATGCCCCCAACCTTTTTTCTGCGTATATTCTTCTGCAGTAAAAGAGCTATCCATAATCAGAGCATCAACCCCTTGAATAAGGTCTACCAAGCTATCAACAGATAAATCAATCATTGCCTGAAATTCAGAATATTCAGTATCTTCCGGCTCATAAATATTGAATTGTTGCTCATAATCACCGGTAAAGAAAAGCGATTTTCCATCGCAATCAACACGATAGCCAAAATTAATCACGGGGTGATTTAGAATAACTGGGGTAATCGTCGCACCAGCAATAACAAACTGTTCGTTTGGCACAACATTTTTATAACTGACTTTGGCTTTTAGGTTATTTTCAGCGATAGGAAAAAAAGCTTGCTGTAGCTGAACTTGTAAAGCGCGCTCTATGCCCATATTGGTAATCACATCTTTGCCACCATAAATAATAAATTCATTACCAGGGATATAGATAGGCGTACAAAATGGCAGCCCTTGAATATGATCCCAATGTGTATGGGTAATCAAGATATGCGCTTTAATTGGCATATGCTGCAATAAATCTTGTGCCAAAGCATGAATTCCAGTCCCCGTATCTAAAATAATTAAGTCATCATCATTGGTGATAATTTCAATACAAGTGGTATTTCCACCATACTTAATTGTTTTTTCGCCTGGAATAGGAATAGAACCACGGGTCCCCCAAAATTTAAACTTCATATTTATTTAAGTTCCAATAAAGTGATGTACGGTCTCTTTAATGAGAGAAATATCACCTAATTCCTCAATTAATTCATTAAAAGGAACTCCAAAAATAGCAATTTGCTCTGCTGATAATATTTCAATAACCGGGTTTCCTGAATTACCTAGTTGTGCTTGTTTTGCTATTTGGTTAGCGGTAAAAATACAGCTACTTAATAGGTTATTAGGTACATTTTGGTGATGACATGCTATTGATTCAGCAATGACTTCAGATAAGCCCCATTTTAAAGCTAAAATTTGACTGACCTGAGCATGATTCATACCAAGGTATTTTGTTTCTGCAAGATATAAGCTGGACTTATTGATACTGCTCTCTGCTAGTGCGTGTTCAAATTCCTCAGCCTTAAACTCAGTAAATACAATTGTGCCAAAATCATGTAGCAAGCCAGCAATGAAATAGTCACTAAAAAATAGGTCACTATCAAAATGTGGCTCTTTATAGGGCCTTAATACACCAATGACAGCAATACTAATCGCTAAATTCTTAATCGTATTTAGTCCAATAATAACCAGCGCTCGATGAATGGATGTGATTTTTGTTGGCAAACTATAAAAAGCGGAATTCATAACCTGAAGAATTTTCCCCGTCATAACCGGGTCGCCTTCGATAACAGCAATAATATCTTTTGCAGAAGAGTCCATACTAGAGGTTAATTCAATGATTTTACTAACGCTTTTTGGAAAAGCGGGCATCTTCTCAATGCAATCTAATATTTCTTGTTCCGATATTTGGCTCATAATTTTTATGATTTATTAATTATGTACGGTTAATGGGCTTCATCCCAATTAATGCCAACACCAATATCCACAATTAAAGGAATATCAAGTTTGACAGCATCACACATTAGTTGCCTAATTTTAGCACTGTATGCTGCAACTTTTGTATTTTCTACTTCAAAAACAAGCTCATCATGAACCTGCATAATCATTTTTGCATCGGCACTTTCTTGATAAAGCCACTCATCTGTTGCAATCATGGCTTTTTTGATAATATCAGCTGCCGTTCCTTGCATTGGAGCATTAATTGCCGTTCTTTCTGCATATTGCCTACGCTGAGCATTCTTGGCATTAATTTCTGGTAAATAAAGACGGCGACCTAATAAGGTTTCAACGTAGCCTTGCTCCTTAGCTAGCTCTCGCGTTTCCTCCATATACCTTGCAACATCTGGGTAACGAGAAAAATAAAGATCAATATATTCTTGTGCTTGGCCTCGTGCAATACCGAGCTGCTTAGCTAATCCAAAGGCAGACATACCATAAATCAAACCAAAATTAATGGCTTTTGCTGAGCGACGTAAATCAATCGTCACTTGCTCTACACTCACAGCAAAAACTTCCGCTGCAGTTGCTTTATGAATATCTTCACTTTTAGCAAAGGCATCCAACAAGCCTTTATCTGCTGATAAGTGCGCCATAATACGCAATTCTATTTGTGAATAATCGGCAGCCACTATTTTATAGCCTTCAGGTGCAATAAAAGCTTGGCGAATTTTCCGCCCCGCCTCACTGCGAACAGGGATATTTTGTAGATTAGGGCTTGATGAAGATAAGCGCCCTGTTGCCGCAACGGCTTGATGATATGAGGTATGTACGCGCCCTGTTTTAGGGCTAACTTGCAAGGGTAATTTATCAGTATAAGTTGATTTCAATTTACTCATACTGCGATGCTTTAAAATCAATGCAGGTAAAGGATAGTCTTCAGCCAACTCTTGTAAAACAGATTCGGCGGTAGAAGGCTGGCCTTTGGGTGTTTTCTTTAAAACAGGCAGATTAAGTTGATCAAATAAAATGGCTTGAATTTGCTTAGGAGAGGCAATATTAAAACTTTGTCCTGCTAAGGCGTGCGCCTCTTGTTCGATGGCCATAATATGATTAGCTAGCTCCATACTTTGCTGAGCGAGCATATCGCTATCAATTAAAACGCCATTACGTTCTATGCGTGATAATACGCATAGCATAGGCAGTTCGAGTTGCTGATATAAATCAACTAAGCGTGGGTATTGTGCTAGTTGTTTGGTTAGAGTTTGATGTAGCGCTAGGGTTATATCTGCATCTTCGGCAGCATAAGGTGCTGCTTGCTCTATAGGGACTTCTGCAAAGCCAATTTGCTTAACACCTTTACCCGCCACATCCTCATAATGAATGGTTGCACGGTTTAGATAGACTTTCGCCAAATCATCCATATTATGTTTTGTGCGCGTGCTATCTAAAACATAAGATTCCAGCATAGTATCGTGTGCAATACCTTGTAAGTTAATCTGGTAATTAGCTAAGACGTTAGCATCATATTTTAGATTTTGCCCTAATTTAGCTTGTTTTGGGTTTTCTAATAATGGTTTTAATGCCTGTAATATTTTTTTACGTGACAGTTGCTCAGGCACGCCAGGGTAATCGTGCGCTAAAGGCACATAGGCTGCTTCGCCTGTTTTAATAGCAAAAGAAACACCAACAATTTCAGCTTCGTTATAATCCAAACTAGTGGTTTCAGTATCAAAAGCAAAGAGTGTTGAACTCTTCAGTTTCGCCAGCCATTCATCAAAATGTGCTTGCGTTAAAATTGTTTCGTAATGACTGTCTTCTGAGGAGCTAGGTTCTATTAGCGGTTCAGCTTTAATTTCTGCTGCAGCGGGTGAGCTTAACTCGCCTTTATCAATTTCATGGCGTAGCATTTTTGACCAGGTAGAAAAACCTAAGCCCGAAACCTGGTGAAGCAACTGCTCTTTATCGACAGCATAACAACACAAATCATCAATGCCATAAGCCAAGTCTAAATCTAACTTAATCGTGGTTAACTGCTTAGAAAGAGGTAACAGGTCCAAACTGGCACGTAAGCTTTCGCCGACTTTACCTTTAATTTCCGCAGCATGTTCGATTAGGTTTTCTAATGTTTGATATTTCCCTAGCCATTTAGCCGCTGTTTTAGGGCCAACTTTAGACACACCTGGAATGTTATCTGCGCTATCTCCCATCAACGCTAAATAGTCAATGATTTGTTCAGGACTGACTCCAAACTTATCAATCACACCTTGCACATCTGTTTTGGTATTAGACATGGTGTTTTCTAGGGTGACTTGCTCAGTGACCAATTGAGCCATATCCTTGTCGCCCGTGGAAATAACCACATCAAACCCAGCATCCACACCAACTTGCGCTAATACACCTAAAACATCATCGGCTTCTACGCCAGACTCCATAATGAGAGGAAAGCCCATCGCTCGAATTAAATCATGTAAAGGTGCAATTTGTACGCGCAAATCATCTGCCATCGGGGGGCGATGCGCTTTATATTCACTATACAACTCGTTTCTAAAGGTTCCACCAGGCGCATCAAACACAACGGTGAAATAATCAGTTTGGTGGTCTTTTACTAAGCGACGCAACATATTAGCCACACCAAATATGGCGTTGGTAGGCATGCCATCTGGGCTACTTAAAGGGGGAACAGCATGGTAAGCCCGGAATAAAAAAGAAGAGCCGTCAATGAGAAGTAATTTTTTTTGCATTGCAATAACCGCTTAATTTGGAGTGCTTGCACTGTTTGTATCGGCGACTTTACCCTGTTGCGAAAACAAAGTTCCACCGACAATAAAAGCCATGAACATAATAAAAATAATAGAGGTCGTGTACCTAACCTTTTGGCTTGTTTTGTAAGCACTCATTCGATTTCCTGTTGCTGAAAATATCAGCGGTAATTATCCCACGATTTATAAAAAATTAGCTAAGGAAACTCGCAATAAATAAACATCCCAGGTTGCGCCGGATTTTTATTCATCTTCAAGGCGCAACAGAGGGAGTATAGCAAGCTATATGACCGACGTTGCAACGCAGAAGAGGGATAAAAAGACCAGCAAGATGGGGTAAGTTATTTGTTGTGGGTTGCCTAAAGATTGTGGTAACGGTTTAAATCAAATAACCCCGCATGAATGCCACGATATTTTTCATGCTGAGCATTAAACCAACCGGCATATTGCCAAATTTCAGGGTTAGTACGGCGTATGCCAAACTCTTCATAAAAAGCATTTTGATGTGGATACACTATTTAGGACACAAAAACTAAGATTTACCCCCTCAATATAGAGTACCCAAAATGACTAAGAAAAAGCTAAATACTTACACGCTCGAATTTAAAGAATCTGCTATTAAATTAGCCTTAGATTCTGATGAATCTATCCCTCAAATCGCTAAAAATTTGGGCGTTAATTCCAACACTCTTTATACTTGGGTTCATAACGCTTCAAAACCCAAGGGTAATACTAACGTGGCTAGCAACGAGTCGAATGAAAATGAAATAAAACGATTGAAAAAACAAGTCCTTAGATTGAC
>JAJJBE010000156.1 GCA_020996635.1 Bathymodiolus brooksi methanotrophic gill symbiont | reverse complement strand
CAAGCCTGTCGCTGTTGTATAGCTAAATGAAGTGATCAGGTAATCGGTGTATAAGTCAAAAATATCAGGTGTTTTCATAGCCTACTATTTTAATGGCAATATCATTAGGGTGCGTAACATCAGTTAATAATATGCCAATTCCTCAGACCCCTAGTACAGCCGACTTCAATCCAATTAGCGAACACTGGTACGTACAAGCAGGTTACCGCTTGTTAGATAATGTACAGCTCACTTTACGTTATGACTCTAGCGTTCAAGATATTAGTGACCGCCAAGGTGAAAAATTTATTGCTGCTCAACCCTTTTTACCTGCGCACCTAATGTATACTCAAGATATTGTTTTTGGAACGCGCTGGGATATTACTCCTGCGTGGATGCTACGTGCTGAATACCATCGTGTTCATGGCTCTTCATCAGTATCTGCCTTTGATAATCCAAATCTAGCGGCTCAAGTAGAAGACTGGAATATCTATGCGTTACAAATTGCTTACCGATTTTAATCATGAAAAAAAACAAAACCTTTCTTAGTTTAAAATGGAAGCTATCTATCAGTATAGGTTTAATTTTAATTTCACTGTTAAGTGTTTATTGGCTCTTTTGAATTTCAAGTGGGTAAGCAATTAGCATTTATTTTAGAAAAGTCTAATTTCCCTGTCAGTAAATAAGCAATCGTTTTGAAATGTTGCGCTTTATACCCAAATGAAATCAAGATGCAGAGCTTAACACCTGAAAATTATCGTTAATTCTTTCGTTTAAAGAGTCGGCAATACTAGGTAATGTCCGATCAAAAAAATGATTTATTTGATGTCGAAATTCC
>JAJJBE010000097.1 GCA_020996635.1 Bathymodiolus brooksi methanotrophic gill symbiont | reverse complement strand
GTCAATCTAAGGACTTGTTTTTTCAATCGTTTTATTTCATTTTCATTCGACTCGTTGCTAGCCACGTTAGTATTACCCTTGGGTTTTGAAGCGTTATGAACCCAAGTATAAAGAGTGTTGGAATTAACGCCCAAATTTTTAGCGATTTGAGGGATAGATTCATCAGAATCTAAGGCTAATTTAATAGCAGATTCTTTAAATTCGAGCGTGTAAGTATTTAGCTTTTTCTTAGTCATTTTGGGTACTCTATATTTAGGGGGTAAATCTTAGTTTTTGTGTCCTAAATAGTGTATCCACATCAATAGTATCTGAAATTGATAGTTATCAAGGTGATAAACTTTTAGAGCAATTGCATGAAATGGATGCTATTAATTATTTGGATGAAATAGTAGATTTCGACCCTGTTAGTGAGCTAGAGGCTCGATTCTATGATATAGCTGGAGAGGGTCGGGAAGATCAGTTATCTGAATTTTTAATGCAAATTCTAGATAAAATAGAAAAAGCGCATTCTGCATTAGTGGGAAAATTACATGAATTTAATGCGCTTTTAGAAGTTTAAATTAGCAAGTTAGTTTTAGTAGCTGCGCTGCACTGCGAAACGAGCTAGTAAGATTAGGGTCTCTTTGTACTCTGAACCCTGAAGTTGGCTTAAAGCATTAATGGCTTTTTCTGCTTCCTCATCTGCGCGTTTTTCAGTGTAAGTAATGGCGTTGGTTGCTTTAACTATTTCGTAGACTTCATCAAAAGAATCTCTATTGCCTTCTTTTATGGCGGCAGTAACAACGGCTGCTTGCTCTTTAGTGCCGTTTTCAATGGCATAAATAAGGGGTAATGTTGGTTTTCCTTCGGCTAAATCATCGCCTAGGTTTTTACCTAGCTCGTCCTGAGTTGAAGTGTAATCTAGTGCATCATCAATTAATTGAAAAGCTATGCCTAAATGTTGTCCGTAATCGGCTAAAGCCTTTTCTGTTATTGAGTCAGCATCTGCCAGTACAGCGCCAAGTTGAGTTGCAGCACTAAATAATATGGCTGTTTTTCGTGAGATAACTTCTAAGTATTTTGCTTCCGTTGTTGCTGGGTTGTTGCAGTTAAGTAACTGCAACACTTCGCCTTCAGCAATAGCGGTTGTTGTTTTGGATAAAATGCTCATAACGCGCATATTATCGGTGCGTACCATCATCTGGAAAGCGCTAGAGTAAAGGTAGTCGCCCACTAAAATGCTTGCGGCATTCCCCCAAACTGCATTTGCTGAGTCTTTACCACGGCGTAAGTCAGACTCATCAACAACATCGTCGTGCAATAGAGTTGCAGTGTGAATGAATTCGATAACAGCGGCTAAAAGCAGGTGTTTGTCTTCGGTGTAGTCTAAAGACTTTGCTGCAAGCAATAACAGCATAGGGCGCAAACGTTTACCGCCACTGTTAATAATATAGTGGCTGATTTGATTAATAAGAACTACGTCAGAGGTAAGCTCTTTAATAATAAGTTGGTCGACAGCTTTTGCTTCGTCTTCCGTTAAGCGTTGAATTGATTGAAAATCAATAGGGGCTTGGGATGTGTTGGTCGAGTTTTGAGTTGCAGTCATTAATTTATAACCAAAAGTAGTACGTTGATTGCTTATATTAACAGATAAAAATAGGTAAAAAAAATTTTATCATGTTAAGATAGTTAGCTAAGACTAATTATGTTGATTATCATTTTGTTGTTTTTATTGACTAGGAAATGATTTATCAATTATAATTGTCTGTTCACTTTTAATAGAACATTGCTTGATGGAGCTGACGCAAATGTATGCGGTAATTCAAACTGGCGGTAAACAATACCGTGTTGAAGAAGGTACGACCTTAAAAATAGAAAAACTTGAGCTTGGCATGGGCGACAGCGTTGAATTCGACAATGTACTAATGGTACAAACTGGCGATGCTGTTAAGGTTGGCCAACCCTATGTAGACGGAAGCAAGGTTACTGCAACAGTAATTGCTCAGGGTCGACATAAGAAAGTTAAAATCATTAAATTTAGAAGACGTAAGCACCACATGAAACAAATGGGTCATCGTCAATATTACACGGAAATCCAGGTTACTGGAATTTCTGCTTAACACGAGGATTTACAATGGCTCATAAGAAAGCTGGTGGTAGTACTAGGAACGGTCGTGATTCTAATGCGAACCGATTAGGCGTTAAGCGTTACGGTGGCGAAAGTGTTAATGCGGGTAGCATTATTGTTCGTCAACGTGGTACTCGTTTTCACCCAGGAACGAATGTAGGTTGTGGTAAAGATCACACTCTATTTGCAACAGCAACAGGTAAAGTAGTCTTTGAAGTCAAAGGGCCTCAAAACCGTAAATTTGTAAGTATTGTTGTGGCATAATACCTTTATTACAAAAAGTAAATTAATCTTTTATTAGATTAGGCTTTGCAATTGTATTAAAGATAGATAAAGACCTCGTCCTTAAAGACGGGGTTTTTTTTTGCCTATTTTTAAAGAAGTATTAGGTATTGGTTAAGGATTTAGGGTTATGAAATTTGTTGATGAAGCGGAAATTCGCGTTGAAGCGGGTGATGGTGGAAATGGGTGTATCGGTTTTCGTCGCGAAAAATATATTCCTAAAGGCGGCCCAGATGGTGGTGATGGCGGTGATGGTGGGTCTGTTTTTCTTATTGCAACTGAAAATATCAATACTTTAGTTGATTTTAGATTTCATTCTGTACACAGGGCGCAACGTGGACAAAATGGCATGGGACGGCAGTGTACAGGTAGAAAAGGGGATGATATTTATATTGCTGTTCCTACAGGTACGCTGATTTATGATAAAACGACGGGCGAAAAATTAGGTGATTTAACGAGAGTTGATGAGACTATAAAGGTGGCGCAAGGCGGCTGGCATGGCTTGGGTAATACACGCTTCAAAAGTAGTATTAATCGATCTCCCCAAAAAGCATCAACAGGCTCGAAAGGTGAGCACCGAATTTTACAGTTAGAGTTAACGTTAATTGCTGACGTGGGTTTATTGGGAATGCCAAATGCAGGGAAGTCGAGTTTAATTAGGGCGGTATCTTCTGCAAAGCCTCGTGTTGCCAACTACCCGTTTACGACTTTAGTTCCTAACCTTGGTGTGGTCAGTGTTGATGAACGCCGTAGTTTTGTGATTGCTGACATTCCTGGTGTGATTGAAGGTGCCGCTGAAGGTGCTGGTTTAGGTTTGCAATTTCTAAAGCACTTAGCAAGAACCAAGCTTTTAATGCACTTAGTTGATGTAAAACCTTATGAGTCTATTGAATCTCCAGTCGATTCAGCTAAGAAAATCATTAAAGAAATTGAAAAGTGGAGTGAGGATCTTGCGGGTAAGCCGCGCTGGCTAGTGCTTAATAAGATTGATCGTTTAGATGAAGACGATAATCAACAAGAGTTATGTCAGACAATTGTAGATGAACTTAACTGGAAAGGGCCGGTGTATCAGATTTCGGCTTTAAAATCAGAAGGTACGCGGACATTAATGTTTGATATTATGGCTTTTTTAGAAGAGCAGGCATTGCTGGAAAAAGAGAATGAGTCGAAGTGATATTGCTAATGCAAAGCGAATTGTTGTTAAAATTGGCAGTGCGTTATTAACAGATGGTGGTAAGGGGTTAAATTTAAACGCCATTGCTAGATGGGTTGAACAAATTTCAGCCTTAAAGCAGCAAGGCATTGAAGTTATTTTAGTTTCTTCGGGTGCAGTCGCTGAAGGCATGGTGCGCTTAGGCTTAAAAGAACGGCCCAAACATTTGCATGAATTGCAGGCTGCGGCTTCAGTAGGGCAAATGGGCTTAGTGCAAACTTTTGAAAGTAAATTTCAGTGTCATGGCTTAAATACAGCGCAAGTACTTTTAACGCATGATGATCTATCAAATAGACAACGCTATCTTAATGCACGCAGTACTTTATTGGCATTATTAGAATTTAATGTTATTCCCGTTATTAATGAAAATGATGCGGTTGCAACGGACGAAATTCGTTTTGGTGATAATGATACGCTGGGAGCGCTAGTTGCAAATTTAGTGGAAGCTGATTTGCTTATTATTTTGACAGACCAATTGGGCTTATTTAATGCTGACCCAAGTGTCCATAAAAATGCAAAGTTGATTACAGAAATTAGTGCGGATGATTCTAGCTTGGAAGCGATGGCTGGGGAGAGTCGAAGTGGTCTTGGGCGCGGTGGAATGGCAACAAAAGTTGCTGCGGCGAAGTTAGCCTCACGATCAGGCGCGTCAACAGTGATTGCTTCTGGTGATGAGCATTCTGTTATTAGCCGGGTGATTGCTGGTGAAGAATTAGGGACTTATTTATATAGTCAGTTAGAGCCTTTAGCCGCAAGAAAGCAATGGTTATTGGCTGGCTTGCAAGTGCGAGGGTATTTGCAATTACAAAACTCAGCTATTATCGATTTAAAAAACGAAGAAAGAAGTTTATTGGCGACTGATGTTGTCTCTATAGAGGGCAATTTTAGTCGTGGTGAGTTGGTCGTGTGTTTAAATGCTGAAGGGATTGAATTTGCACGCGGGTTAGTTAATTATAAAGCAGAAGAAATCGAATCAATTAAAGGGCGGACAAGTGAACAGTTTGTCGATATTTTGGGTTATTGTGATGAAGAAGAATTGATTCATTTTGATAACTTGGTAATAGTTTAAGTATTTTAAGAGTGATAGCAATATCACCAGCATTAATGATTTTAGGTAGAGTATGAGTAAGCAAATCAAAGCGGTGTCTTTAATTTCAGGTGGATTAGATTCTATGTTGGCAACAAAAGCCATTATGGAGCAAGGCGTTCATGTCGAAGGAATCAACTTTTTCACTGGTTTTTGTGTTGAAGGGCATACGCATGCAATCCGAAAAAAGGATAAAGATAAACCTAAGCGTAATAATTCTTTATGGGTTGCAGAAACCTTGGGGATTAAGCTACATATCATCGACATTATTGAAGAGTATAAAGATGTTTTGATAAACCCTAAGCATGGCTATGGTGCAAACATGAACCCTTGTCTTGATTGCAAGGTATTCATGGTGAAAAAAGCCAAGCAGTGGATGGAAGAGAATGATTTTGATTTCATTATCACGGGGGAAGTCATGGGGCAGCGCCCTATGTCGCAACGACGTGAAACAATGCCGATTATATCTGCAGAGTCGGGTGCCGATGATCGTTTAGTCAGGCCGTTATGCGCGCAAAGTTTGCCTGCAACATTGCCAGAGAGAGAAGGTTGGATTCATCGTGATCAATTATTTGATTTTAGTGGTCGTGGTCGTAAACCACAGATGGCTTTAGCAAATGAGTATGGTTTTACTGATTATTCACAGCCAGCAGGTGGCTGCTGTTTTTTAACAGATGAAAGCTATTCTAAGAAATTAGTTGATTTATGGAAAGCGAGAGGCGAAAAAGAATACGATTTAGATGATGTGATGCTGCTAAAAGTAGGTAGACATATTCGTCCTAGGCCAAATTTTAAAATTATTGTTGCACGAGAAGATGGTGAAGCACGTTTTATGCAAGGCTATAAAAAAACCTATATCAATATGAATTGTGCTAGTCATCGAGGGCCGCTTGCTTTAATTGAGGGGGATGCTAGCGCGGAAGATTTGCATTTAGCCGCACAAATTGTGGCGCGTTATGGCCAAGGACGAGATGCCGAATTGGTTGATATAGCGGTTAGGGATATTGCAGGTAATGAGTCGATCATGCAGGTTAAGCCTTTTGGGGTTAATGAAATGCCTAAGGACTGGTTTATATGAGCCAGTTTGAATTAGATGCGAAGCGTTTATTATGTCCGTTACCGGTTATTCGTACGCAAGATAAAATTAAAACACTAAATATTGGTGATATTTTAGTTGTTACCTGTACTGACCCTGGTGTTATGCAAGATATACCAGCATGGTCGCGAATTAATGGCCATCAGGTTCTTAAAACTGAATCGGGTGAATATGAGTTTGTTATCACGATAGAGGTTGGAGAGTAAAAGTGAAAAAAGTTTATAGTGCGCAGCAGATAAATCAGTTAAAAAATAAAGTCACCATTATTGGTGCGCTGGTTAATATATTTTTGTGCGTTATAAAAATAGGCTTTGGTATTTTAGGGCAATCTGCAGCGCTGATTGCAGACGGGGTGCATTCCTTATCTGATTTAGCCAGTGATTTACTTGTTTTAGTTGCTGTAAAAATGGGTGCGCAGGAGGCGGATCATGAGCATCCTTATGGTCATCGCCGGTTTGAGACCTTAGCAACCACTATTTTAGGGATAGGACTAATTGTTATTGCAGCGGGAATTGCGTGGGATGTTTATCAGCGAATTTTATCGCCTGAACGACTTTTAATTCCACAGGAAAGTGCTTTGGGGATTGCTGCGATTTCTATTTTAGTTAATGAGTGGCTGTTCCAGTACACTAAAAGAATTGCACTGATTACGCGATCTAAATTATTGCTAGCTAATGCATGGCATCATCGAAGTGATGCTATTTCATCCATTATTGTTTTAATGGGTATTGCAGGGTCGTTACTTGGGTATATATGGGCTGATGCAATTGCGGCTGTTTTAGTTGCGGTAATGGTGGCTAAAATTGGTTTTAATTTAGTCGCAGATAGTGTTAAAGAGCTGGTTGATACGGGCTTATCACCTGAATTAGTTGAAAAAATCCGTACAGAAATTACTGCAATTTCAGGTGTTAAAGAAATACATTTATTGCGTACTAGGCAGATGGGTGAAGATGCACTGGTTGATGCTCACATCGTAGTTGGATCAAGAATTACCGTATCCGAAGGGCATATGATAGGGGACGTGGTTCGAGATGTTTTAATTAGTAAGTTTAATGATGTACAAGAGGTCTTGGTACATATAGACCCAGAAAATGATGAGCATAAAGAAGAGTGGCACAAGGGTTTATTAAGAGATGAAATTGATATTTTATTAAATGAATATTTAGCAGAAAATTACGGCTTAATTGATGAGTTTCGAGTGCATTATATTGAGGGTGGAGTAGAAATCGAAGTCATTTTGCCGCATACACTTTTTAGTTTGTCGCAGCAAGTAGCAACAATAAAAAATCGTTGTGTCGTATTAGCACAAGAAGTGTCGCAGATTAATAGTGTGATCGTGTTTTTTAAAGCATAAATAAAAGCAGAGAAAATTATGGCAGTAGGTAGTGTGAAATTTCCCGTAATGCATGCTGTTCCTGGTATCCAGCTAGGAACAAGTAATGCAGGTATAAAGCAAACTGAGCGTGATGATATCTTGTGGATAGAAATGCATGAGCAATCAACTTGTGCCGCTGTTTTTACTCAAAATGCCTTTTGTGCAGCCCCGGTTCTTGTGGCGCGTGAAAATCTACAGAAAAATCCAAAGTATTTGCTGATTAATTCGGGAAATGCGAATGCAGGAACGGGTAAACAAGGAATGTTAGATGCCGTTGCGACTTGTGATGCCGTTGCAAAATTAGCTGAAAAAAAAGTAGAGCAAGTATTGCCATTTTCTACGGGAGTCATCGGTGAACGTTTACCGGTAGATAAATTAATAGCCGCTTTACCTGAGGCGAAAAAAAATAAACAAGAAGATAATTGGGGTAAAGCAGCGCACGCGATTATGACCACGGATACTTTTGCAAAAGGGTACTCAAAGCAAGTAGAAATAGCAGGGCATACTATTACTATTACAGGGATATCGAAGGGCGCGGGGATGATACAGCCTAATATGGCGACGATGCTTGGGTTTATGGCGACAGATGCGGTTATTTCGCAAAAAAACTTACAAAATTGTTTATCTGAAGCAGTTGAGCAGTCGTTTAACCGAATTACAGTTGATGGTGATACCTCAACAAATGATGCCTGCGTATTAATGGCAAGTGGGCAAAGTCAATTGCCTGAGTTAATGCCTGATACAGAAGAAATGCAAATATTTCAGCAGGCAATAACAGAAGCCAGTATGCAATTGTCTGAAGCTATTATAAGAGACGGCGAAGGTGCGACTAAATTAATTAAAATTAATGTGCAGCAAGCGTTTGATTCAGCGGAAGCTGTTCAAGTGGCTAAGACAATTGCGCACTCACCTTTAGTAAAAACAGCATTTTTTGCGAGTGATCCTAATTGGGGGCGAATCCTAGCGGCCGTTGGGCGTGCGGGAGTGCATCAATTAGATGTGGATAAAATCGCTATTTATTTAGGTGATGTTTGCATTGTTGAGCAAGGTGCATGCGCTGCTTCCTATACTGAACAGGCAGGGCAAAAAATAATGGATCAAGAAGAAATTACTGTTACAGTCGACCTAGGGCGGGGCAATGTTTCTCAGCAAGTGCTTACTTGTGATTTTTCTTATGATTATGTAAGGATTAATGCGGAATATAGAACCTAATAATGTCTAAGGTTCGAGTTGCTATTGCTGTGATTAAAAACAAGCAGGGGCAGGTTTTAATTTCTAAGCGTAAAAATGGCGTGCATAAAGAAGGCTACTGGGAGTTTCCTGGAGGGAAGCTAGAGGATGGTGAGAATGCTAGTACTGCGCTGGTCAGAGAGCTAAAGGAAGAGTTAAAACTAGCAATAACTGAATCTCTGCCGTTAATAAATGTATCTTTTAAGTACCCTGAACTAGAAGTGCAGTTATATGTAAGAGTTGTTGAAGATTTTTTCAGATATGCTATCGGAGCTGAAGGGCAGGAAATAAAGTGGGTGGATGTGGGACGCTTGAAAGACTACTCATTTCCAGAGGCAAACCATGCAATATTAAAAGCAATTCAACTGCCTAGAGAGTATGCCATTATTAATAGTTCTAATATTAAAGATGTATTGTTACAGTTAAATAATGTTGCTACTCAAGGTGTTGAGCTAGTACAAATAAGGGCTAAAGATTTAAGCAAGGAAAGTTCTGTTCAGTTTCTTCGCTTATTAGATAAAGAGTGCGCTCATTTGCAAATAGAATATTTATTGAATTCCGAGCAAGGTGCTTATGTCGAGTGGGCGGGCGGTGTACATTTAACGTCAGTACAGTTAATGACGTTGGTTTGTAAGCCTAGTTGTAATGGGTATGTGTCGGCTTCTTGTCATAATATAGAAGAATTGAAGCAGGCAGAGCAATTTGATTTGGATTTTGTTGTATTATCACCAATTAAAGAAACGCAATCCCATCCTGGTGCGCAGATTTTAGGTTGGTCACAATTTGAAAGTTTAATTTCGCAAGTAAATATACCCGGCTATGCATTGGGTGGAGTTAATAAAAATGATTTTTATCAAGCAGTTAATTGCGGTGGGCAAGGTATAGCAGGAATTAGTTTATTTAAATAGAAATAAATTCTTGACGGCAACAAAAAAGTAGCTATAATGAGTAGCTCTTTAACGAACACTGTTGGAGAGACCGAAGTTCTGGCTTTAACCTCGTTGTTAAAAACAAACTTCCTGAAAATAAAAGTTTGCTAAATTA
>JAJJBE010000068.1 GCA_020996635.1 Bathymodiolus brooksi methanotrophic gill symbiont | reverse complement strand
CTGTCGGGATAACTACTTGCCTCCCGAGCGAACTGACCAGTTCACTTCGGATTGGCGAATTTCCCTGTCGCCTACTGCGGACTAAAAATCATCACTTCGCTGCGCTCCGTTTCCCTGATTTTCAGCGAAAGATGGAAAAATAGATTAGGGTTTTATACCCAAGCTACTTGAAGATGCAGGTTTAATGGAACCGCGATCTTTAGTCGCGGAATGCTTGATATGTGATTGCAGCGGCTGAAGACCGCTGTTCCATTTAGTTAAAATCACGCATCTTCATTTATTTTGGGTATAGTAGGGTAGGATGATCTTGCTTTAATTTAAGCAGTTTAGGCTGAATAATAAGCTGACAGTAACCTTGCTCGGGGTGTTGGTTGTAATAATTGTGGTGATGTAGTTCGGCAGGGTAAAAAATAGTAAAAGGACTGATTTCAGTCACAATAGGGTCTGCCCACTGTTTTGAAGTTTCTATTTTTTTGATGAATTGCTCGGTATCTGATTGCTGGCTTGGGTTTTCATAAAATATGACAGAACGATATTGAGTACCAATATCTGCACCTTGTCGGTTTAATGTTGTCGGGTTATGAGCACTAAAGAAAACTTTTAATAAACTAGTAAAATCAATAACGGTATCGTCAAATGTTATTCTTAATACCTCAGCATGACCTGTTGCACCTGTGCAAACTTGTTCGTAGCTAGGGTTAAGCAACTCTCCGCCTGAGTATCCAGGGATTACTTCAATAATGCCATTAAGTCTTTGGATGCTTGCTTCAAAACACCAAAAACATCCACAGCCCATTGTTGCTTGCATGATAGTCATAGAGTTACTCTTTTTGTTGTATTTTTAATCGGGTGTTTTTATAAAGTGCACCACGCTGTTTAAAGCAACGCTGACTAAATAAAATGTCATGTGCATAAGCGTCTAATTCACACTCTTGAATAAGGTTTTTTAGCTGTTGTAAAACAGTGTCTCGTGTTTTTCCGTGGATCATACAAAATAGGTTAAATGGCCAAATATCTTCGTGACGAGGACGGCGATAGCATAGGTTGATAAAATCGAATTGGCTGATTTTTTTTCCGATTAATGATACTTCAGAGTCGGGGATATTGAATACGACCATTGCATTTGCTTGATAACCCAGTTGTCGATGGTTAACGATAACACCTAAGCGCTTGATTAAACCTTGTTGTTTTAATTCTTGTAAGTGTTGAATAACAGCAGCCTCTGTTAGTTGCAGGTGCTGGGCAATAAGTGCATAGGGGCGTGATACTAAAGGTAAGCCATTTTGTACAGCAATGATTAATTCTAGGTCTATGGCGTTAATCATTTAAATCAAGCTGAAAGCCAAGGTTAATAAAGTAGTCTTCTAATAGAGGGAATTTAAAAGTTGAAAATCCTGTTTCTTTTTCAATTCTACTGAGTAATTCTGTTAGATTATTTTGGTCGTCAGCAATAATAACAAACCATAAGTTAAACTTATGCTCGCGTTCATAATTATGATTTACTTCTGAAAATTGACTGATGATTTTTGCACAAGATTCTAATTGAGCGCTAGGAATCATCATGGCAACTAAACTACTAATACCGATATGATTGGGCTGAATAATAGGCCCAATACGGGAGATAAAAGACTGTTCTTGTAAGAGTGCAAATGCAGCAATGACTAATTCTTCAGAGACACCGAGATTTTCTGCTATTTCTAAAAAAGGCTGTGGCGATAAGGGAAAGTCTTGTTGATAGTTGTTTAGTAATTGTTTGTGTAGTGGGGTAAGCATTTTACAGCCCCATTTTATGCGCTCGGCTGCTAAAAAAGATGCCGCTGGGTTTTTTTGCAGGTAAACGTTTAATTTCTTTAAAACTTTGAGTATCGTAAATTAAGACACGATTATCATCACGAGCTGAAACCCAAACATGTTCACCACGGGGGGTAAATTCCATATGTAAAACTGCTTTTCCAGGTTGTAAGTGCTTTTTTACGCTGAGATCTTTTACATCAATAACTTGTAGATTGCCATTATCAGGAAAGGCACAGTTTACCCAAACTTGTCTGCCGTCGGGGCGCGCCATAACAAATACAGGCTGACCTAAAACAGGAATACGTTTGATTAATTGCCAAGTACTTTGTTCAATCACTAAGACTTCGTGCTGCCCAATAGCAGGAATAAACATTAAATTACCTGCAGCTGCCCAGCCTTCGAGATGTGGCATTTTATAAACAGGCAACTTTTCATCTTGTTTGCCGTAGTCAGGTAAGATTCGTTTAACACCTTTTTCGGGTGACCATAAATCTAATAGTGCCAAGCCATTATCAGCAAATAACCCAGCTATGTAATAGCGACCATCAGGTGAAAGTAGGGCATCGTAAGGTTGCTTACCGATATTGGAAAACTTTTGAATTTTTGGTTTTTGTGGCTCTTGTAAGTCAAGAATCCAAATTTCATTGGCATCAAATAAGCTGAAGATAAATTTTTGTCCAGGTGCATCAACTAAACCAACCACTTTAGAGCGTTTGTTTGGTGCATAAGTAGCAGGGATATCTGCAATTAACTCTAATGTTTCACTAGAGAAGACCTTAACACCACCTGGCTGGTAATTAGAAACAGCAATCAATTTTCCATCTTGTGATATAGCGCCGCCTATGCTGTTTCCTGCTTGGATAATGCGTTTATCAATTTTATTTTTTAATAAGTCTATTTTACTTAAACCGCCATCACGTCCAAAAATAAAGGCGTAGCGAGCGTCGCGAGAATAAACAACCGATGCGTGTGATAAATCCCCCAGCCCTGTTATATGACTTAGTGAAGTTTGTGTGCTGGTACTGATAATTTGTACAGCGGCGGGTTCTCTCTCAATAATAAGCCCTAAATCCCCCGTACCTCGTAATTCGGCAAGGCTGATTTGGCTATAAAGAAGGCAAATAAACAGGTAAGTAAAACGCATTATTTTGCCCACGGCATAATGGGAACGCTAGAAATACTATTGGCAGGAGCGCCATCAACTAATTTACGACTGATAGCTATATAAACGAGGGTATGTCGTTTTTTATCAAGGATTCGAGTAATGCGTGTTTCTTTAAAAAATAAAGAAGTATCACTGCTGAAAGCAAGTTCTTGAGTAGGTAAATTAGTTGGCAGGGAAATATGCCCCACTTGTCGGCAAGCAATGGAAAATTTTGAAGGGTCTTCTGCAAGGCCTAAAGAGCCAGATACACCCCCTGTTTTTGCTTGGCTGATATGGCAACTGACACCCGAAATTTTAGGGTCATCAAAGGCTTGAACACATACTTTATGATTAGCGCCAATTAATTTCCAAGCTGTTGTAATACAGCCGATTTCTTCGGCGGCTGCAGTAAAGCTAAAGCTGCTGATACATAGAGCTATAAGAGGGAGAGTATTTTTCATTAAATAGGTGTAAGAAGGGTGCTTATGATTGATTTTTTAGCAGCTGTACTAGCCAGCGTGTTTCATCTTTATTAAGAAAAGGCTTCCATGGTGGCATGGCCGTTCCTTTTCTACCATTTTGTATGGTATCGACTAAAAATTCATTCGATTTATTTTGCAAGTCAGCAGCTAATAAAGAAGGGCCTAAGCCTCCCTTTAAAGTTAAGCCATGACAAGAACCGCAGTCATGCTTTAGTAGGTTTTTAAGTTCTTTTTGTCTAGATTCTGGGAGTTCAGTAGCTAAGAGTGGAGAACTTAAAAATAAACTGAATAATATTTTATACATTATGTTGTGTTTAATGGTGCATATTCCAAGAAATATCTATTTTTCGGTGCTGCGTAATGCAATCTCTTAGGTATAAGTTGATTAGGTTTTGATAAGGTCCCCCCGAATCTTCAGCCATATTTTTAAAGTAGCTAATAACATCATCGCTTAAGCGCATTGTTACAGGCTTCTTTAATTTGGATGCGTATGGATTTTTCCGGGATTTCATTGCAGATAAATCATATTCTTTTTTCATTATGAAGCATCTCAGTAAAATGTAGGTTTAGTAGTTGAGTTATACCCAAAATCAATGAAGATGCTTATTTTACACTGCGTCATCCCCGAAGTCTTTTATCGGGGATCCAGTGATGCCGATAGACTCCCGATTAAAACCTCGGGAGTGACGGATGGAAAAATGACTGCATCTTCAAGTCGTTTGGGTATACCTGAGTCATAAAAGTGAATAGAATTCTCATAATAAAGTATTGATTTTTCTTTATCAGAATCCCATTCAAATTTAATCATTAACACATCAGCGCATTAAGGTTTTAAGCGACTGTAATATTCCGCAATATTATTAATATCACGGTCAGATAAGCCAGCTGCAATATTATTCATAACATCAGAGCGACGTGTTTTATTACGGTATTGCTTTAATGCTTTTTCCAAATAAAGTTCATCCCTTCCTGCTAAAGGAGGAAAAGGTGCTTCTGAGCTTGTTGCACGGATACCATGACATTGCGAACAAACGGCTGCCGCTTTATATTTTCCTGCAAAAGCACTAGCAGCATAACTATTAGCACTTAAACTAAGTAATAAAGCAGCCATTGTATAAGCTAATATTTTCATTGGGCTTACTCCATTTCATCAGGTGATAAACCACGAGTCATGTATTTAACACGGCCACGAGAGAAGATACCCGCAGGGCTTTCCATTTGAATACTTGCTACTTTCTTAAGTGTTTTAGAATCATAAACAACCACTTCATCACCTGTATAACCCGCACTGACATAAAGGTATTTTCCATCAGCACTGTACTCTGGGAAGTAAGCATGACCACCCACATCTAAGGTTTTAACGACTTCTAAAGATTTTTTGTCGATGAGCTGAATGGTACGAGCGCGTCTATCTTTAGTGATAATATCTACAGCAACATAAGGTGCGTTAGCATGTGCGGCAGGTGACTCAGTGCCACCAGAAACAGGTACTTGTTTAACCAGTTCCATAGTATCTAAATCCCAAACACTAACAACGGTATTATCATCGCAAGTACCAAAGTTAGTACCAAAACCTAAAGTACGGCCATCAACTTTTACCACTGAACCACCTCCAACATGAGGGACGCAGCCAGCAGGTAGCTTTTTAATGATTTTACGAGTTTCTAAATCAATGGCAATCACAATGCTGTCATCATACGATGCCACCATTAATTTTTTGCCTTTATGGCTTAAGAATGCATCGTGTAAGTGACGGCCTACATTTTTGATTTTAGTCACAGGGAAGCCATCTTTTAAATCGATAATCCAAACTTGGCCTGCATTTTCTAATGCAATGGCAAAGATATCGGCATACGGCGTACCAATAATCATGCCTGAATCAGAGCTAACCATTTTACCGTCAGGGTCTATACCTTCTAATTCAAATTGTTTTAAAGGCTCTAAAGTATCGGCATCTAAAATAACGGCATTATGGGGTACAAAAGAACCCACCATTAAATATTTACCATCACGAGAAATACCAATAGCAGGGCCGTTTAAACCTGTTTTAATGCTACGTACCGCTTGCATGGTATATAAATCAACTTTATAAACTTCTGCGGTATCTGTTTTTACATAAGCCCAGCGCTCATTAGCGGGATTAAATTCAATGATATGAGCCGCAGTGTCGGTAGCAACTTTACCGATAACTTTATGTGCTTTACTGTTGATGAAAACGGCTTCAGAACCTTGGCCACGTCCATATTTACCACGAGCAGCAACACCAATAACATCATCCATGCTATCTATTTTGAAGTCAGGTTTTGCAGGTAATTTTGACTCATCTCTTACATAGATTTTTAAAGATTTTTTCATTTCTTTAATGTTCCATGCAGGATTTGCTAATTTAGGCGTAGATTGTAAATGTTTAACGAGACCACGTATTTCTGTATCTGAAAGGCGGCCAAAAAATGGAGGCATTAAAGTCTCAAAACTACCTGTCATAATCAAACTGCGCAAAGCGGTAGGGCTACGGCCTTTAAGTGTTTCAGAGTTAAGCGCCGGGGCTAAATAACCACCATGATCAGAACCGTGACAGCTAGCACAATTTTCTTCGTATAACTTGTGCATATCGTGACTACCGGATTTTGCCAAAACAGAACCAGAACTTAATAAAAGAGGGATGGTTGCAGCAAGTAAGGACTTATTGATTGTTGTTTTTATTGTCATATGAATGCCTATAGTAAAGTTGTTTGGTCGATAGCAGGGGGCTGTTTAAAGTATAAAATACCTAGGTTCGATATTGATTTTGCAGTGCATTTAGAAAATTACGTAAAATTTGATCTTTACATTCGCGATAATGTTTATGCGTTGGTTTACGAAAAAAGGCACTGAGTTCATGGCGACTTAAACGAAAATCTACCGTTTCTAATAGCCCTAAAATATCATCGTCTTTGAAACCTAAAGCAATTTTTAATTTTCTGAAGATAATATTGTTCGTTAGCTTTTTTTCAATAGGGGGTTGAACGCCTTCACGTTTACCACGATTATTAGTAATTAAACCATTAAGAAAGCTGGCTAATTGCTCATCACCTAAAGATTTATAGTCAGGATCATCATCTTTTTTTAGCCAATTGCTGAGTTGTTCGCGGCTTACGTTTAAATCAGAAAGGTCAAATAGCTCAATCATTTCATCATCGCTGCAATCAAAAGTGTAGCGAATGCGTCGTAAAATATCGTTATACGTCATAGTTCAGTAGCTCTTATAATATAGTGTAGAGATTGTAACATGCTGTAAATGTTGATTGCTTAAATTGAACGTAATTGACTGTTTGGCTTAGCTGTTAAACTTAATGGTTATGTCATCGTTAAGTGTTGAAAAGTTGAAGTCGCTCTTAAGCCTTCTCCAAAGGGAGAAGGTTGGATGAGGGGAAATATAAAGGCTTGATTTTATTCTCCTCACTTTAATCCTCTCCATTAGGAGAGGGCTAAATAACTAATAAAATAAATACCTAACGGTGACATAGCTAATTTAATTATATGGTTCGATATTGCTTATTTATTTTTGAGATTTCTAAGAGTATTATGTTAAGCCTAATATATCCAAGCTACTTGAAGATACCTGCTTAATGAAACGATAAGCTTTACTCGCGGAATGCTTGATGTGTGATTGCAGCGGCTGAAGACCGCTGTTCCGTTTAGTTAAAATCACGCATCTTCATTGATTTTGGGTACACATAAACACGACATCAAGATTCATCGTTAGTTAATATTTTGTGATTACTTGACCATTTCGGCTGTATTTTTATACGTGAAGAAAAGATTATGGAATGCGACGATTTTTTAATTTATATCATTGATATTATTGAAATAATGGGATTATGAACGAACATAAAATAGATAAAGCACGGCGAAAATATAATCAATGGGTTGCAACAGAGTCTCTTGAAGATTACGCCTTACGTTACTCGCCTTCTAGTTACCGCAAATGGTCGCCATTTTTAATTGCGAATACAGCGATTGGAAGTATTTCTTTTCTTGCTTTAGAGGCGATTGGGGCTGCTTTACTGTTAGATTTTGGTTTTACTAATGCATTTTTAGCGATCGCATGTGCTTCGATTATTATTTTTCTCTGTAGTGCGCCTATTACTTACTATTGCGCTCGTTATAATATTGATATTGATCTACTGACGCGTAGTGCAGGCTTTGGTTACGTAGGCTCTACAGTTACCTCTTTAATTTATGCCTAATTTTGTTTTATCTTTTTTGCATTAGAAGCCGCCATTATGGCGCAAGCTTTTTATCTATATTTTAATTTACCACTCTATCTCGGTTATATTTTCTGTTCTTTAATTATTATCCCTATTGTTTTTTATGGCGTCACTTTAATTAACCGCCTACATTTTTGGACGCAGCCATTATGGCTAACACTGATGTTAGTCCCGTTTTATTTTGTCTTAATCTATGAGCCTCGTGCTTTAGACTTTATGAGTCAATTTTCAGGAGAAATATCAGGAAGTAATGAGTTTGATCCTTATTATTTTGGTATTGCAATGGGGATTTCATTAGCCCTCATTGCGCAAATTGGTGAGCAGGTCGATTATTTGCGCTTTATGCCAGATAAGGACAAAACCAATAAATTTAGCTGGTGGTTTACTGTCATTAGTGCGGGGCCAGGTTGGATTGTTTTAGGTTTCTTAAAACAAATGGGCGGGGTATTACTTGCTTCTTTAGCGGTGCTTGCCGGTCTAGGCTTTGCCGAAGCAAAAGAGCCTATGCATATGTATACCGTGGCTTATGAATATGTGTTTGAAAACCAGCAGGTCGCGCTATTAGTCACTTTTATTTTTGTTATCATTTCACAAATTAAAATTAATGTCACCAATACGTATGCAGGTTCTTTAGCATGGTCCAACTTCTTTTCTAGGGTGACTCATTCTCACCCAGGTCGTGTTGTTTGGATGATGTTTAATATAGGCATTGCCTTGATGTTAATGGAAATGGGCGTATTTGATGCGATCGTAAAAATACTAGGGCTTTATTCTAATGTTGCTATTGCTTGGATCGGTGCCGTTGTTGCTGATTTAGTGATTAATAAACCTTTAAAATGAAGCCCTCCGATGGTTGAATTTAAACGGGCTCACCTGTTTAATTTTAACCCTGTTGGTTATCTCAGTATGATTGTCGCTTCCGCTGAAAATCAGGGAAACGGAGCGCAGCGAAGTGATGATTTTTAGTCCGCAGTAGGCGACAGGGAAATTCGACAATCCGAAGTGAACTGGTCAGTTCGCTCGGGAGGCAAGTAGTTATCCCGACAGCGGTCAAGTCATTTGAGGTAGACTTAACGAAGCAGTGTTTTTTGCGTAGTTGAGTTGGACGCAGGACGAACTGGGGCTCCCATAAATCGCTCCGTGCTGAATGAAGATTGGCGATAGGACATCCCAATGTTTCATGAAGTAGGAATGGCGCGCCTAGGTCTTTACTAATGACTAGAATGCTTTTTTCAATGCTATTGAGTACATTTTCAAAATCATCATTCATTTGCTCCAGTTCATCGGTTTTATTGGCAAGCTCTTCATTAATGGACTGTAATTCTTCATTTGATGTTTCCAGCTCTTCATTGCTTACTTGAGCTTCTTCGTTTAATGATTGCAGCTCATAAATAGAGGTTTCCAATGCTTCAGTAACAGAATGTAAAGACTCTCTTCTAATACTTAACTCATGTTTTAAATCGGTCAAGCTTTCAGAGGAGCCCTCTGAAGTGTTGTCTTCATTGATGTCTCTGGCTAATATTTTGTCAAAGCTGATTAGAATTAACTGTTCTTGCGTTTGCGGGCTATCAATCAAATTAAAACCTAAACGATAGCTTTGTTCGCTGTTTTCAATAAATACCGGTACAGGTTGGCTAAAGATAGTTTCTTTGGAATGCAATGCACGGTGCAACAGGATTTTTAATTCTGTTTTCAGTAGCGGATCTAGAATTGAAAATAGATTAAAATCTGCCGAGCCTGGTTTGACTTGAATAAAATGTGAGCAATCATTATAGAATTCAAGGATTTTTCCTTGATGGGTCGCCAAAATAGTAGGTTTGGCATAAACTTCGACTATTTTTTTCTCACCTAATTGACGGTATTCAAATTCATTATTTGCAATGGGGGGGGATTCATCTGAGCTATGTAAAATTCGAAATTGTGAACTTAACTCTGGACGGAAAGATTTTGAATTTCGCCTAATGTACAGTTTGTGTTTTTTATTAAAATCGGCAAAGGCATCCGTTAAACTGCCAATAGATTCTGAACGACCTAAAAACATCAGGCCATTGCTAATTAGGCCGTAATGAAAATTTTTCAAAATACGGTGTTGTGATTTGCTATTGAGGTAAATCAGTAAATTTCGACAGCTGATTAAATCCATGCGGATAAAGGGAGGATCTTGCAATAAATTATGCTGCGAGAAAATAGTCATATCCCGCAGTACTTTATTAACTACAATTGACTGTCCATGACCGCTAAAGTATTTATCCCTTAACGGTGCAGGCAAATTGAATGGTATGGGGATTAATATCGGTGCCAAAGATCTGTATACGGTAGTGAGGTAGTTCATCACCTAATATTTCAGCCAGCAATATAGCGATCGAGTAGGCTTCTTCTCCAGTGGCACAGCCCGGTACCCAGATCCTAATTTCATCACTGGGGTGTTTACGTTTAACAATATCCTTTAATGCCAGTTTTAAAGACTGATAGCTATTATTATCACGAAAAAATGAGGTGACACAGACTAAAAAGTTATTGGCTAAAAGGCTGGATTCATTTTGGTTGTCTTTGATGTATAAACCATAGTCTTTTATTGTATCAATATGCAATAAAGCCATACGGCGTTTAATCTGCCGGTTGATGGTGGCAAGTTTATAGTTTAGAAAATCTATTCCCGTTAGCTTAAGAATTTGTTTAATGATTTGCTGACTGCTTTCAGGCGCTAAATCACTTTCTTCGTCCAAGTTTAAAGCTTTAGGGTTTTTATCAAATTCTGCTAACCGGTTAGCGACTTGTTCGGGGGTTAATAATAAATCCACTCCCGCCAATTGAATAGCAGCCTTTGGCATACTATCAAATTTTGCTGAATAAGGGGGTTGGGCAATAGTAATGCCTCCCGCTGCTTTAATGGCCTTACATCCTTGTACACCGTCAATCTCTGCGCCAGAAAAAATAATACCAATCGCATGCTGCTTGTAAGTATCCGCAAGGCTGGTAAAAACTTGGTCGACAGAAGGTCGGGGAGGGCTAGTATCTGAAGTCGCTTGAGCTAGAGTTATTTTGTTGTCTTTGAAATGTACTTCGTGGACATAGGGCAGTACATAGATGCGATTAGCACTGATTTCCATGCCATCTTCTGCTTTAACAACATCTAAATCAGTATATTAATTGAGTAGTTTTGCTAATGTACAGGGGTGCTCTGGCGACATATGTTGTGCAATAATATAAGCCATGTTTTTTGCAGGCTCTAATTTGCTTATAAATGTACGAATGGCATCTAGACCGCCTGCCGATGCGCCAATTCCTACGATAAACAGTGATTGATTAACAGTCATGTCAGTGGAGGGTTGTTTAGTTTGGTTGCAATCATAATAGCATAATAAAAAAACATAGAGTTGCTGTTGATGGCAATGCGCTGGAATTGAGACTGCATATGGGCTATGGAGTGGCTTGTTGGCACGTTTTACCCATCTGTAATATCTAGTTTTTCACTGAGTAGTAGGCAATAATTTTATTGTAAAATTTTAAGTGCTTTCCAGTCCAAGGCCAGCCGTGAACAAGTTGCAAGAGTTATTGCATGCAAGCTGTAGTTGTGGCAAAATAAGCGAGCGCATATATTAATAAGTAAATAGCAAAAAATTAATTTAACATTTTGTAGGATGGGTAGAATGAAGTGCCTGTTTTTTAGGCGCGTAGTGAACCCCATCAATTACTGCCAGAATGATGAGTTTCGCAAAAAAACGCTCTACCCATCCTACTAAAATTCGTCATATCAAAATGTTAGAGTAATTATGCACAAGTACTTACAATGCCTTGCTTTTGGTTAGTCAATGGCTGAGTAAACCTCGCGCTAATTTCGGGTAAATAATGACACAAAAACAAATATTTATACTGCTTAGTGCTTTATTGGCGGCACTTATTTCTGCAGTGATATTAATTTATTTTTATCAGCAGCCAAGCAAGTTAGCCTGGACGGTGGCAATTACATTGTTAACGGTTATTTTATGGGTAACTGAAGCGATTCCTATTCCCGTGGCATCATTAATACCTTTTGCACTATTTCCCTTTGCGGGTGTGCTCACTCATAAAGAAGTATCAGCTGCTTTAGGTAGCCATGTAATACTTTTGTTAATGGGTGGCTTTATGCTGTCTAAATCATTAGAAAAAAGTGGTATACATAGGCGCTTAGCTATTTATATGGTTAGGCTCGTTGGGGTCGATAGCGGTAAGCGAGTGGTGATTGGATTTATGGTCGCCGCTGCACTATTAAGCATGTGGATATCAAATACCGCAACAACACTGATTTTATTACCTATCGCTTTGGCTGCTTTGCAAGGAATTGAAGATAAAGCGACCGTCACGGCTTTGATGTTAGGTATTGCTTATGCTGCAAGTTTAGGTGGAGTAGGTACGCCTATTGGATCGCCGCCTAATATTATATTTATAAGTATTTACCAAGAAACCACAGGTCAGGAATTTGATTTTCTGGCGTGGATGAAAATTGGTGTGCCAATCGTTGTTATCGGGGTGCCATTAATTGCCCTATGGTTAACGCGCAATATATCTACAAAATTAGTTTTTAACATACCCGAGCAAGAGCCGTGGCGAATAGCTGAAAAACGAGTTTTATTGGTATTTGGTTTGGTGGCAGTAGCATGGATGACACGAAAACTCTGGAGTGATTATTTTGGTTTAAATGGCGTAGGTGATAGCACGATTGCATTATTGGGCGTGGTTTTGATGTTTATTACACCCAGTGGTGAAAACAAAGGTAGCTTATTAGATTGGAAAACGGCCAGCAATATCCCTTGGGGCATGTTGCTGTTATTTGCGGGTGGCATAGCTATTGCAAAAGCCTTTATGGCATCGGGTTTAAGCTTGATGATGGGTGAAATGTTAGCTGGTTTATCCAGTTTACCTGTCTATGCATTGATATTAGTACTTTGTTTATGCGTCACTTTTTTAACTGAAATTACCAGTAATACCGCAACGGCAACACTATTAATGCCAATTTTAGCAACGGCTGGTATGGCTACAGGTATTGATCCTCAAATTTTAATGATGCCTGCAGCGATTAGTGCTAGTTGTGCGTTTATGATGCCAGTAGCAACAGCACCAAATGCGATTGTTTATGGCACAAATAAATTTCATATCAAAGATATGGCGCGCGAAGGCTTGATGTTAAATATTATGCTGGCATTTGTAGTGAGTGGGGTTTGTTATTTTTTCTTAGCAATATAAAGGGCGTTTCTTAAATTAGAAAATTGTTGTAGAAAAGCTTGAATACAATCGAATAAGCCCCATGTTAAAGCTATCTTTTTAGAGTGCACTAAACGTGGAGCAATACATAAATGAGTAATGATCAACAATCATCTGAGAGTCAGTCAGATAGCGACTTGATTGAAGAAGTTCTTGAGCAAGCAGCAGAACTTGATAGTGAAGTAGAGGAAAATGATGTGGCGATTGAGTCTGAAACAGCAGAAGTTTCTATTGAAGACTTACAAAAACAGTTAGCTAAAGCTGAACAAAAAGCAGCAGATAATTTAGACAAAGCATTGCGTGTACAAGCGGAAATGGAAAACCTTAAACGTCGCACACAAAAAGATTTAGACAGTGCGCATAAATACGGTTTAGAAAAATTTGCTAAAGAATTATTATCGGTGATTGATTCTTTAGAATTAGGTATTCAAGCTGCAACGAGTGATGTACCTGAAGTTGTGAAATTAAAAGAAGGCAGTGAGTTAACCATTGCACAGTTTGAGTCCGTGTTTGCAAAGTTTAATATAGTAGCGATTAACCCTGTTGGTGAAGTGTTCAATCCTGAATTTCACCAAGCAATGACGATGGTTCCGTCACCTGATGCCGAGCCAAACTCAGTTATTAATGTCTTTCAAAAAGGTTATGTTTTAAATGGACGCTTGATTCGTCCAGCAATGGTTGTGGTTGCACAAGCAATTGCTGGTGATGATTCTGCGAAAATTGATGAACAGGCTTGAAAATAGAAAATTTAACCTTATATCAGATGCAACTTATTAAAAAATAATATAAACCTTTTTGGAGCTTTCCATGGCTAAAATGATCGGAATTGATTTAGGAACAACTAACTCTTGTGTTGCTGTTCTGGAAAATGGCACATCTCGTGTTATCGAAAATAGTGAAGGCGCGCGTACAACACCTTCAATCATCGCTTTTACTAAAGATGATGGAGTACTAGTTGGGCAAGCGGCGAAACGTCAAGCAGTAACCAACCCAGAAAATACATTATTCGCAATTAAGCGTTTAATTGGTCGTAAATTTAAAGATGATGCCGTACAAAAAGACATCAAAATGGTGCCTTATAAAATCGTACCTGCAGACAACGGCGATGCTTGGGTTGAGTGTCACGGTAACAAAATGGCATCACCTGAAATTTCATCACGTATTTTGATGAAAATGAAAAAAGATGCAGAAGCATTTTTAGGTGAAGAAGTAACAGAAGCTGTTATTACTGTTCCTGCTTACTTTAATGATTCACAGCGTCAAGCAACCAAAGATGCAGGTCGCATTGCAGGTCTTGATGTTAAACGTATCATCAATGAGCCAACAGCTGCTGCATTAGCATTTGGTATGGATAAGCCTGAAGGCGATTCTACTATTGCTGTGTATGATTTAGGTGGTGGTACATTTGATGTATCAATCATTGAAATTTCAGAAGTTGAAGGCGAGCATGCTTTTGAAGTATTGGCGACTAACGGCGATACTTTCTTAGGTGGTGAAGATTTCGATTTACGCATCATTGAATTTTTAGTTGCTGAATTTAAAAAAGACAATGGCATTGATTTACACAATGATCCATTAGCTCTACAGCGTTTAAAAGAAGCAGCAGAAAAAGCTAAAATTGAGCTTTCTTCAGCAGAAGCGACGGATATTAACCTGCCGTATGTTACCGCTGATGCATCTGGCCCTAAACATTTAAACGTGAAATTAACACGCGCTAAATTAGAGTCTTTAGTTGATGACTTAGTTGAACGTACTAAAGGCCCTTGTGTGACGGCTTTAAAAGACTCTGGATTATCAGCATCTGAAATTGACCATGTTATTTTGGTCGGTGGTCAATCACGTATGCCAAAAGTACAGGCAATGGTTGAAAGCATCTTTGGCAAAGAGCCACGTAAAGATGTTAACCCTGATGAAGCGGTTGCGCTAGGTGCTGCGATTCAAGCGGGTGTATTAGGTGGTGATGTTACGGATGTTTTATTATTAGATGTAACACCTCTATCATTAGGTATTGAAACGATGGGTGGTGTAATGACTAAACTTATCGATAAAAATACTACGATTCCTACCAATGCAGCACAAGTTTTCTCAACAGCTGAAGATAACCAAGGTGCAGTAACGGTTCATGTTTTACAAGGTGAGCGTAAAGTGGCATCAGGAAATAAATCTCTAGGTCGTTTTGATTTAGCAGATATTCCACCAGCACCACGTGGCACACCGCAAATTGAAGTTGCTTTTGATATTGATGCCAATGGTATTTTAAATGTATCAGCAAAAGATAAAGCAACAGGCAAAGAACAGTCTATCGTGATTAAAGCTTCTAGTGGCTTATCGGATGAAGAAGTGGAACGCATGGTAAAAGATGCTGAAGCACATGCTGAAGAAGATAAAAAAGTGACTGAATTAGTTTCTGCACGTAACACTGCAGAAGGTATGATCAATGCAACTGAAAAATCTGTAACAGACCTTGCTGAGCAAGTGACTGATGAAGAAAAAACAGCAATTGAAGCGGCGATTGAAGAGTTAAAAGAAGTGGTTAAAGCTGATGATAAAGATGCAATTGAAGCTAAAACAACCGCTTTAACTGAATTATCAGGCAAACTAGCTGAACGTGCTTACGCACAACAAGCAGGTGCAGAAGGCGCGGCTGATGTTGACGGTGCTGCTGATCAGGCTGCTCCAGAAGCAGATGATAGTGTTGTTGATGCTGAGTTTGAAGAAGTAAAAGAAGACGATAAGAAATAATATATCGCCTGAATAAATCTGGTGATTTAATACCAGATTTATTATAAATAAACACGCCTCGTCATGGATGAAATCTGTGATGGGGCGTTGTTGTTAACTAAATAGTGAATAAAATGCAGCGCAGGTTTGTAGCTTGTTGCAGATTTAGGCTAAAAACCTGCATTGCATTGCATTGCAAAAAATTAATTTTATCAGGGTGTGGACTCAACATGGCAAAAGAAGATTTTTATAAATTACTAAGCATTGATAAAAATGCCAGTGAAGCAGAGATAAAGAAAAGCTATCGCAAGATGGCGATGAAATATCATCCTGATAGAAATAAAGAGAAACCAGAAGCGGCAGAAAAACAGTTTAAGAAAATTAAAGAAGCTTACGAAATCTTATCTGACCCTAAAAAACGCTCAGCTTATGATCAATTTGGTCATGCGGGTGTAGATAACTCTGCTGGTGGACACGGTGGCTTTGGCGGCGGAGAAGGCTTTGGCGATATCTTTGGTGATATCTTCGGTGGTGGCGGAGGTGGTCGAGGCCGTCAACGTAGCAGCGTACAACGTGGAGCAGATTTACGTTATAACTTAGAATTAAGTTTAGAAGAAGCGGTTGGTGGGACAGAAGCTAAAATTCGTGTGCCAGTTTTATCAACTTGTGGCGAATGTAGTGGTTCAGGTGCTAAAAAAGGATCAAAACCTGTCACTTGTACAACCTGCCAAGGGCATGGACAAGTACGCATGCAGCAAGGATTTTTCTCTGTACAACAAACCTGTCCAACCTGTCATGGTCAAGGCCAGCAAATTAAAGATCCTTGTCGTAAATGTCAAGGCCAAGGGCGAGTACAAGAAAATAAAACACTTTCCGTTAAAGTGCCATCAGGTGTTGATAATGGTGATCGTATCCGCTTAGGTGGCGAAGGTGAAGCCGGTGCACACGGCGGGCCATCAGGTGATTTATACGTACAAATTCAAGTTAAAGATCATGCGATTTTTACCCGTGATGGCGCAAACCTTTACTGTGAAGTCCCCATTAGTTTTCCAACCGCATGTTTAGGTGGTGAGCTAGAAGTACCTACCTTAACAGGTAAAGTAAAATTAAAAATTCCTGCAGAAACACAAACAGGCAAGCTATTTAGATTGCGTGGTAAAGGTGTTAAGCAAGTACGTGGTGGTTCAGTCGGTGATTTAATGTGCCGTGTACAAATTGAAACACCAGTAAAATTAACCAAAGATCAAAAAGTATTGGTAGAGCAATTCCGCGAATCTTTATCCAACGGTGGTAAGCAACATAGTCCTCAAGAACATTCTTGGGTGGGTGGTGTAAAAAGCTTTTTTGATAAGTTAACAGGTTAATAAAAATGATTAGAATTGCTGTCGTTGGTGCTTCAGGGCGTATGGGTTTATGCTTAATTAAAGCCGCTGAATTATCAAATAACACGTCATTAAATGTCGCTATCTCTCGTGCTGGTAGTGATGTGATTGGCCGTGATGCAGGTGAAATTGCAGGTATTGGTCGTTTAGATATTAAAGTACAAGATGACTTAGCCGCAAAGGTAGGTGATTTTGATGCGTTAATTGATTTCACTCGCCCTGATATTTCAATGGAATATATCGAGCTATGTCGCAAAGCGGGTAAAACAATCATCATTGGTACAACAGGCTATTCTGAGGCACAAAAGGCGACAATGGCTGAAGCAGCAAAAGATATAGCGATTGTTTTTGCACCTAATATGAGTGTGGGTGTTAATTTATCGCTTAAATTGTTAGAAATGACAGCCAAAGTCATGGGTGATTATACTGATATAGAAATCATCGAAGCCCATCATCGCCATAAAGTCGATGCACCTTCAGGGACTGCATTGCGCATGGGTGAAGTGATTGCCGATACTTTAGGACGTAACTTAAAAGACTGTGCAATTTATGGCCGTGAAGGCGATACTGGCGAACGTGATCGTAAAACTATTGGTTTTTCAACGATTCGTGCCGGTGATATTGTTGGTGAACATACGGTTATGTTTGCTGATGAAGGTGAGCGAGTTGAAATCACTCATAAAGCCACTAGCCGTATGACCTTTGCTAATGGTGCAGTACGCGCTGCAGTTTGGTTAAAAGAGCAGAAAAATGGTCTATATGATATGCAAGATGTTTTAGGGCTGAAAGCAATGTAATATTTTCTAAGGTGTAAAGCGATATAAAATTTTACGCTTTTTTTTGTTTATTTTTGCCTTTTGGCTGTTGTTTCATTACCCGTTCGTACAATGTAAGAAAATAGGTAGGGGCAATTCCTTGCAAGTAAATAGTAAAAATTAATTTAATATTTTGTAGGATGGGTAGAATGAAGTGCCTGTTTTTTAGGCGCGTAGTGAACCCCATCAATCACTGCCAGAATAATGGGGTTCGCAAAAAAACGCTTTACCCATCCTACTAAAATTCGTCATCTCAAAATGTTAGAGTAATTATGTACAAGTACTTAGTTGCCCTTATAAAACGTTAAATTAATATTCAGGACTATTTAGTAACACACCTAGGGTGTTAAATTTGCTTTCTTAGTACCTTGGCATTACGTAAAGGGTTGTAAGTTGCTTGTAGGTGAGTGGGTAATTGCGTCGCTTCTTGTTCACTAAAGCCTCTTTCTATAAACCATTGCATTGATTGTGTGGAGAAAGCAAAAACCTGTGTGAAAGATTTTTGTTGGGCTTGTTTTAAAAGTTGTTCTAGTAATTGATTTCCACGTGCTGATTTTTGATAGTCAGGGTGTATAGCGAGGCAGGCAATAAGCCCCATTTGACTGTTTTTTATTGGGTGTAAGGCAGTACAGCCAATGATTAAGCCGTCGCGTTCAATAATAATATAATCAGCTATATTAATTTCAAGTTGTTCAGGTGAGCGTGAAATTAAGATGCCTTTTTTTTCTAATGGGGATATTAATTCTAATATCCCTGGTATGTCAGAGAGTACAGCTGAGCGTAAAAACTCAAATTGAGTAGAGCTAATTAGTGTTCCTATGCCATCCCTGCTAAATAACTCAGTTAATAAAGCTCCATCTATTAATCGATTAAGAATATGCACACGTTTAACACCTGATTGGCAACCATGTATGGCTGATTTTAATGCGTGTTGGGTGCTGCTTGCTAGTTGTGATTCTTGATTAATAAACTGCTTGGTCTCTTCTGTTGTCATCTGGGCAATTAATTCACCTGTTGCAGATTGAAAGCTTTGCTCAGTCATTAATATTAGCTTTTCAGCTTGTAAAGAAATAGCGATTTCTGTAGCAACTTGTTCGGCAGAGAGGTTAAATAAATCACCACTGGGTGAGTAGCCAATAGGGGAAATAAGTACAATATTTTCTAGGTCTAGCTGTTGTTGAATAGCGGTATTATTAATGCGGCGAATTTTGCCAGTGTTTTGAAAATCCACACCGTCAATAACGCCTAAAGGTTGTGCCGTAATAAAATTCCCTGAGACAACTCTAAGTTCTGCACCTGACATAGGTGAGTTAGCAACCCCTTGAGAGAGTAATGATTCAATATCAACACGCACCAAACCTGCTGATTCTTTAACGCACTGTAAAGTATGTTTATCTGTAATACGCAGTGAATTTTGGAATTGTGAGGATTGTTTACTTTTTTTAAGTGCGTTATCAATTTGCGGACGAATACCGTGAACTAAAATTAAATGAATGCCCAAGCTATTGAGTAGGGCAAAATCATGAATAAGATTTTTGAAATTATCATCTAATAATGCTTCACCACCAAAATAAATAACAAAGGTACGGTGACGATGAGCATGGATGTAAGGAGATGAGTCCCTAAACCAATTAACAAAAGTAGAGTTATTATTCAAAATATGAGATTAAAATTTAGTGAAAAGATAAATTATACATTTTAATTTTATGGCTATGTCATCATTAAGTGTGGAGTTTTATAATTAATCGTTGAATGTATTTTTTATATGCTTGTAAAACGTCTCTCCCGAAGTCTTTAATCGGGAGTCTATACCCAAAATAAATGAAGATGCGTGATTTTAACTAAATGGAACAGCGGTCTTCAGCCGCTGCAATCACATATCAAGCATTCCGCGACTAAAGATCGCGGTTCCATTAAGCCTGCATCTTCAAGTAGCTTGGGTATAGATAGATTCCTTCTAAAAGCATGAAGGAATGACGTTTTCATAGGGGGAATGAATAATAGCACTTTCCCCCCATTCGACCATCGCTGAAATCATCCCTGATTTTTAGTGATGATACCGCTTAAAATTAAGCAGCAATACCATTATGGCGCAGTAGTGCATCAATCTTTGGCTCTCTGCCTCGGAACTTAACAAATAAATCCATGGCATTTTCACTACCACCAGTTTCTAGAATATTTTCTAAAAAGGATTGTCCTGCTACTTGATTAAAAATTCCTTGTTCTTCAAATAAAGAATAAGCATCGCTAGATAAGACTTCTGCCCATTTGTAGCTGTAATAACCTGCGGAATAGCCACCTGCAAAAATATGTGAAAAGCTGTGAGCAAATCGATTAAAGGCGGGGGGAAGCATCACTGATACTTGCTGACGAATTTCATCGAGTACTTCATAAATACGTGCGCCATTTTCAGGGTCGTATTCTTGATGCAGTCTAAAATCAAACAAACTGAATTCTAATTGTCGAACCATTAACATACCCGCTTGAAAGTTTTTAGCCGCTAACATTTTTTTAAATAAAGCTTCCGGTAGCACTTCGCCTGTTTGGTAATGTCCAGAAATTAAGTCTAATGCTTCTTTTTCCCAACACCAGTTTTCCATAAACTGGCTAGGCAGCTCCACAGCATCCCATTCCACGCCATTAATACCCGATACGCCTAAGTGGTCAACCTGAGTTAGCATGTGTTGTAGGCCGTGGCCAAATTCATGAAATAAGGTTAAGACTTCATCATGGGTTAATAAGGCAGGATCATTTGCTGTAGGTGGTGTGAAATTACAAGTTAGGTAAGCGACTGGGATTTGTAAGCCATCCGCTGTTTTTTTACGGCCTACGCAATCATCCATCCATGCACCGCCACGTTTTTGCGCGCGCGCATATAAGTCTATATAAAACTTACCGCGTAATTTACCTGCTTTATCTAAAATCTGGAAAAAACGTACTTCTTCATGCCAAGTATCAATACCTTGTTGTTCACTTATTTGTAAACCATAAAGTTTTTCTACGACTTTGAATAACCCAGAGAGTACTTTGGGTGCAGGGAAATATTGCTTAACTTCTTCTTGAGATAAGTCATACGCATGTTGGCGCATTTTTTCGGAAAAATAACCGATATCCCAAGCAAATAGCTTATTGACTCCGTATTGTTCAGAAGCAAATGCTGTTAAGTCTGCTAAATCTTGTTTAGCTTGGGGTAAAGATTTCTCTGCAAGCTCTTCTAAAAAGTCGGTGACTTGTTTAGGCGTATCGGCCATTTTGGTGGCTAGTGATAATTCAGCGTAATTGTTAAAGCCTAATAACTGTGCTTTTTTATGGCGTAAAGCAATGAGACTATCCATAATTTCGGTATTATCCCAGTCTTGGTCAGCGCCTAATTCTGATGCACGAGTCGAGAATGCTTTATACATATCTGAACGTAATTGACGATCATCGGCATAAGTCATGAAAGCAAGATAAGAAGGGAATTGCAGAGTTAGCATCCAGCCTTTTTCACCCTCCATTTCTGCAGTTTGTTTAGCTTGCTGTAATGCAGATTCAGGTAGACCCGCTAGAGCAGTCTTTTTCTTTATTAATTTACTCCAAGCATTGGTTGCATCCAATAAATTTTCTTCATAACGGCTGGTAAGTTGTGATAATTCTAAATTAATATCTTTATAGAGTGCTTTTTTTTCATCATCTAAAGCGATGCCCGATAAACGAAAGCTACGTAATGAATTTTGGATGATTTTTTGTTGCGCAATATCTAAGCTTGCATAAGTGTCGCTATCAGCAATGCTTTTATAGGCTTTAAATAAAGCATCATGTTGGCCCATCTCAGTCGAGTATTCACTTAACTTAGGTAAGCATTCATTATAGGCATCACGTAAATCATCATTATTAGTGACGGAGTTCATATGGCTGACAGGCGACCAAGCGCGACTGATTTTATCTTCGATAGCATCAATGGGGGCAATTAAGTTATCCCAAGTATAGTGACTGTTATCGGCAAGTACTTGTTCTACAGTCGTGCGGGCATCGGTTAATAATTGATCCATTGCAGGAACAATATGCTCAGGTTTAATCTGTGAGAAAAGAGGTAAATCAGAGTTGCTTAATAAAGGGTTGCTCATGAAAGGGTCTAAAGTTTTATTTAATAATTGCAGTAACTATAACTAAAATTCATAAGTATCGCTGATTCATTTTTACATCATTTTAATAAACTCGTATGATTAAGCTTTTATTGATTTGATAAAGGTTCAAACAATGGCATTACGAAGTTTTAAAAGCAAGCAACCTCAAGTTGGAAAGCGAGTTTATCTTGATGATAGCGCTGTCATTATCGGTGATGTAGTATTAGCTGATGATGTTTCTATTTGGCCGACTGTGGTCATTCGTGGTGATGTTGCAGCAATAAAAATTGGGGCAGCAAGCAATATTCAAGATGGCTCAGTACTACATGTCTCGCATAAAGGAAAATACACGCCTAAAGATGCGTCGTTAAAGATTGGCAAAGGTGTCACTGTTGGGCATCGTGCGGTTGTGCATGCATGTACAGTAGGGGATTATTGCTTAGTCGGCATAGGAGCCATTATTATGGATAATGCGGTACTGGAAGATTATGTCATGTTGGGTGCTGGTGCATTAGTTCCCGCTGGTAAAGTATTAGAAAGTGGTTACTTATATATGGGAGTGCCAGCTAAAAAATCTAGAGAGCTAACCAAGGAAGAAAAAGAATTTTTAGAATATTCAGCGAGCCATTATGTGATCTTGAAGGATGAGTATTTGGCGGAACTTGAGGGAGGTTAATTGTAAACTTGTATTTATTAAATAATGGGCTACTATGTAGATACGATATTTTATTTTTGAGTGCGGTATGTTAGCAAAAATTTTTCAGTGGGATGAAGATAAAAATAACCTATTAAGGGAGGGCAGGAATATTTCATTTGAAGATGTCGTATTTGCATTAAAAACTGATGTTACGCAGTAGCCGACTTTAATTGTTGCAATTCATCAAAAGCTTGTCGAATAGCATTAATATAAAGTTTCGATTTTAAAGCGAACTTGTTCAGCCCTTGCTGGGCACTGAGAATCTCTAATCGAGCAGTCG
>JAJJBE010000237.1 GCA_020996635.1 Bathymodiolus brooksi methanotrophic gill symbiont | reverse complement strand
CGACTGCTCGATTAGAGATTCTCAGTGCCCAGCAAGGGCTGAACAAGTTCGCTTTAAAATCGAAACTTTATATTAATGCTATTCGACAAGCTTTTGATGAATTGCAACAATTAAAGTCGGCTACTGCGTAACATCAGTTATTAAAATTAAAAAAGATAGTTAAATGTAACCGTTCTCTTTAAACCATTGGATAGAATCGCGATAAGCTTCTTTAACTGGGGTTGGTTTTAAACCTAATTCTGATACAGCTTTAGCATTAGTACCAAATTTGCCACAATTCAATAAGCGAATAGAGTGGTAGTTAAAACGTGGATAAACATCGGGGAAAAAACGACGTTCAATCGCATCTTTAACAATCGCCACATTTTGCATGAGGAAGGTAGGGATCACTAACCAAGGTTTTTTAACCCCAGTAAATTCTTCTAACCATTCTAAGGTTTCATTGATGGTGTGCTGCTCACCTGTGAGTAAATAACGCTCGCCAACAACGCCTTTTTCCATGGCTAAAAGGTGACCTTGTACAACATCTTGCACAGGAACAAAGTCAAATCCTCCTGAAACTGAACCGCGCATTTTTCCTTGTGCAAACTCAATAATGGTTCGGCCTAATAATGACGGCATAAAATCCCAAGGGCCAACAATACCCGACGGATTAACAATAACCGCAGGTAAACCACGAGAAATCTCTTTATAAACTTCTAATTCAGAAAAAGTTTTAGAAATTTCATAGTCTGTAGTCATTTCATAAGGACTAACCGCCCATTGTTCATTCGAGGCACCGTCAGGGTTATTGCCTACAGCACCAAAAGAACTGCAATGTACGACTTTTTTAACGCCTTCAGCAAGGCAAGCTTGCATTAAATGACGAGTACCAAGTACGTTGACATCATAAAGTTCTTTGCGGTCGCCATCACGAATGCTAACAAAAGCAGCGCAATGGTAAACATAGTCACAGCCTTTGACGGCGTCAATAACACTTTGTTCATCGCGCAGGTCACCAAAAGCTTGCTCAACATCTAGGCATTTAATGGCGAGATTTTCACTCTTTGTACGAATAAAAACGCGGACTTTTTCACCGCGTTTTAGTAATTCGCGTACTAGGTTTGCACCTAAATGCCCGGAGGCACCCGTAACGAGTGTTGTCATAGACCCGCTTCTTCTTTTTCTTCTAACATTTTATTGTAAGCGCGCAATTCTTTCTTGGTTAAACCAGCACCGGTAAATACATAGCGTTCTTTGGCTTCTTTTTGTTTCTTTTTGCGTAGCGCTTCGGTATGTACGTACTCTTCCCATTTTTCGATACTCATTTTTTGGAATTCTCCGACAACCGGATTGAATTCTAAATGTTGAATATCAGGGTGGCGTTCTTGTCCTAGCATTTCTTCCGCTAAAATATAAGTGTCTTCAGCAAGAAGAGGGATGATATAAAATTTATTAGCTAAAGCAATCACTGTTTTACGTAAAAACTTAGGCACAGGTTTGTTGATAAAAGGGATTTCTAGAGGGCCTAATAGAAAGACAAAGAAACAACGAGTATGGTTTTCATCAATAGGAGTCATGAATAACCAATGTAAATACTTATCGGCAGTATTAGAACCTTGATATGGGTATTGATACCACAGTGTCATATTTTCTAAGCCTGCTCCTTTCTTTTCACCGGCAGCTTTAACTGCGCTACTTTGGCTCATATCTGTTTCGTAGTCGATCCAGATAGTGTCGCCTTCACGGCGTGTGCCGAGTAGATGTGGGTTAGTAAAAGGTTTGAATTTACGGTGTAAAAATGCATGGTTAAAATCACAGACGTTTTCTAACATCATGCTGTAATGCGCTTCCAGTTTTACATCAATAGGGATGAATTCCCATGGATTTTCTTGGTCTAATTGAGGGATCGCAGGGATTTTTACTTCTTCAGACAGAGCTGGGTCACCAGGAAACACCCAAATTAGGCCGTATTTTTCTTGTACAGGGTAAGAGTTAACTTTAATGTTGGGTAGTTCGTTTTTACCTTTTCCCTTGCCTAGTTCATGAGAGATACCTGTACATTTACCACAGCCATCAAAGTTCCAGCCATGGTATTGGCAAATGATTTCTTCACCTTCAACAATACCTGATGAGAGGCGTAATTGGCGATGCGGACAACGGTTTTCAATTGCATACACTTCACCACTGTCGCCACGGTAAAGCGCAATAGGGCTTTTCCAAAAAATAACCTCAAGAGAATTACCTTTTTTAAGGTTTTTACTTTCTTCCATCGCATACCAGTAGTTACCGCTTTGTCCCATGGTGCGGACTAATTCTCTGCGACTTTTAGGTTGTTTTTTCTCTTCTTCAGTGCTCATAAAAACCTCTTGAATATAAGTTATTTTTTGTAGGGTTATTATACCAGATTATTGTTGCCGATTATTTATTGAACAACGCAATGCGAATCATAACTAAAAAGCCTTTAATTTTAGTAGATAAACTTGGCTCAGGACGTATTTTTTCATGCCCTGGTAAAGGATGGCCTTTTGCTAATTTACCAATTTTTTCTTTAACGGCAGAATCAAGCTTCCCTGCGGCAGCCAATTCAAAAAACAGTGCTTTAGTATTGCCTAAATCAAAGAAGTCTCTTTGCCATTCCCATTTATAATTTCCGCCATAGCGAAACCATGATCCCCCTATACCTTCAACCATATAGTCAGATCCATCTTCACGTTTTGCAGGTGCAACTTGATCCCATAAACCGATCACTTCACCTTGTTTTTCATCAATAAGAATTCGGTGGTAAGGGTATTTCCATTTTTCAAAACCTTCCATTTGCTCGCCGAGTGCCCATTTCTCAATTTCTTCTCTGTTATGCGCAACAAACTCTTCATTTGGTCCTATATTCCAACGATATTGTGCATCATTAGTGTACATTGCACCTAAATGCTTAGGCCAGTCACCATCTTTTTCAGCTTGGCGATTGGCTTCTAACCAGCGTTCAACCATTTCTTCTAATTCAGCTCTTGGGTAGGCTGCCATGTTGGTTCCTTATTTTTGGATGATTTTAATTGCGTTTGTTGGGCAATATTTTGCAGCACTTTGTGCTTTTTTAAGTAATGCATTGTCTGGTGTGTCTTGTAGAACAGTCAGCTTTCCTTTGTCATCTACTTTGAAGATTTCAGCTGCTTCTGCCATACAATTGGCGTGTCCCTGACAAAAATCCATATCAACGTCGACTTTAAAAGAATTGCTGCTATCAGCTTTAGTTTTTGCTGATGATTCTGTGTTAGTTTTTCCAGACTCTACATCGGTACGTCTAGTATAGCGAACACGGCAAGGTGAATTAGGTTGTACCACCATTTCCTTGTAGTTATCGACATAGCTTTCAGGCGCATCAACTAATTCAAATTTGTAACGACGTAATAAAATGGCGTGAATGGCTTTTAATTGCAGCATAGCGAAGGCATTACCGCTACATTTATGTCGACCACCACCAAAGGCAACCCAGCTGAAAGGAGTGGCATCTTCTTGGCGCTCTTCAGTAAAACGGCCAGGGTCAAATTTGTCTGGGTTAGGGAAAATTTCAGGAATCCGGTGTGATACACGTGGAGAGACACAAACGTATTTACCGGCTTTAATAAGATAATCTTTAAAAGGTAAATCTTTAGCCACTTTACGAATAAGAAAAATAAGCGGTGGATGTAAGCGTAAAACTTCTTTTATAACGCGCTCAAATACCGGGATGGTACGTAAAGATTCAAAGGTAACCTCACCATTTTCGCCGTATAAAGTATCAAATTCTTTTAGCACTTCATCATAACTTTCTGGGTTACGAGCAAGCTCTAAAGCAATCCAAGTGGCTGTACCTGATGTGGTGTGGTGGCCTGCAAATAAAGTACCAATTAGCATGCCAGTGATTTCATTAGGAGATAGCCTGCTACCATCTTCATAGCGAGTCTCAATTAACATTTGAAAAGCATCATCACTTTTTTCAGTTTTTTTAGCGCGTTTTTCAATAATACCCGTGACTAATTCTTGTAAACGAACACGCGCTTTATCGCGGCGGCGTAAAACAGGAATAGGCAGGTTAGGAAAAATAAAAGCAACAGGAGCCATGCCTTTTTCTAGAGCATGATATAGCTCGGAAAATTCTTCATTTAATTCATAGCGAAATTCATCACCTAATAAACAGTGACTAGAGGTATAAATAGTTAATTGCTTCATAAATTCTAGCAAATCAACTTCCCCAGAATCACCCCAGTCTTTAATCGCTTCTTCTACTTCTTGCACGATGACTTTAGAGTAAGTGCGCATGGGTTTGTCGCGTAAAACAGGCATCAGCATTTTTAGTTGCTGATCTTTAATATGGGGAGGGGCATCAAAAATAACACCTTTACCAAAGATGGGGACCATTACTTTATAGGCTTCATTTTGGTCGAGCTGAGTATCGGGAGCACGAAAAAATGCTTCATTACCTTCAGGGCCAGTGAGTAGTACCATCTCTTGATGAAACATACGGAACTCACCGATTTCTCCTAGCTTGGCACGTAACTTCATCATGTAGTCAAATGGGTTTTTACCAAAATCAATCATATGCCCGAAGATAGGAATAGCGCCTGGCATTTTAGGTGGCGCTTTATGAGCTGTGTTTTTTGTCGATGTCATAACAGAGGTGTCCTGTGACTTAAGTTTTATCAATTCTTGGGTGAAGTGATTAATTATTGTGCTAATTCTACGCGGTGCTTAAATAATGTACAAAAAAAATCATACATTTAAGCGCTTAGTTACAAGAGGTGTTGTGTGTCTAGTACCTTTAAGTATAATAGTTTATGATTGAAATAGCATTATAAAAAGTAAGCTTAATGAGTGTATTTAATGATTTGGGTGATAAGTAATACTTATTAAACAATGGTTTTGAAGAATTAAAATAATAAAAGGGTAGGCAATGGAACAAGAATATTTTGAAAAAAGAAAAAAGAAATTTTTAATTCAGTCATGTATTTGGTTTACGTTTCTGGCTGCTCTCAGTTATTTCTTGCCGGGAGTGATGATTTTTTATGTACTCTGCGGTATCTATGATGTTAGCAGAAACACTAATAAAGATAGGCGTATGTTGTACCGGTACTTTTTTGGAAATGGTGTGCCAACATGGGCTTTATCGCCTTTTAATATTTTAATGGACTTACTAACGCTGCCGTTTATCAATAAAAAAGTGTACCAGTTAGTTGATTTACCTGAAGATTGTCAGGCAGAAATTAAGCAAGTTATTGCAACCATCACGTCAGAAAATGTAGTGGATGAATTAGCGAGTCGTGCTGAGCAAGAAAAGCGCAGTATGATTTTCTTTAAGTGGTACGGCAATAATATTGATAACTTTTATACCGTGCCGGACTTTCATAAAGACTATAAATATATCAAAACCATTGGTATTTCTATTTTTAATAAAAGTGAATCAACAGATGAGCACTATGGACCGCTACGCACCACAATAAGGGTGCTTTACAATATTAATGATATTAAAAGCAGGGATTCATATATAAAGGTACGTGATGTTGAAAACCGCTGGTGTGAGAAAAAGATGTTTATTTTTGATGATACTTTATCGCATCAGTCTTTTAATGAGACAGACGAGGCGCGGTATGTTTTATTTGTCGATATTGTCAGGCCGAGTAAATGTCATTTTGTGATGGAAATGTGGGTTAAGTTTGTTGCATTAATTATGCAAAAAATGAATCACATTTTTTACAGTAGCTGGGTGCCATTGAAATAAATTACTGGGAACGCGCAGGGTTGCGACAATTTGTCGCGTGACAATATGCCACATTTTCAAATACTTAGGATGGAGTAAAATGCTCGCAACTCCTAAATAAACACCCTGCCTCCAAAACAGATTGTTTGAGTTTTTGTTATGCGCGTTGCTATCACCAAACTAGCAACGCGCATTTTTTTTGCCTAAAAATTACTTTAACTTTGTTTGTAAAATAAGATTTTTTTATTTAAGTTATTGATATTTATATGTATCAAAGGTGTGTTGATTGACAAAATTGCTCTAAGAAGTATAATTGGAAGTTGAATTTTGATTTAGGCTTGGAAGGCCAGGTCAGACAATGTTATATTTTTTATAAGAAGTAGGAAGCTATCTAATGAGTCATACCTTATACGAAGCAAACTCTCAGCGCGTACAGCGTTGTGAACTTGCTGTTCCAGGATCTAGCCCAGAAATGTTTGAAAAAGCACTTAACAGCGGCGTAGATGTTATTTTTCTTGATCTTGAAGATGCTGTTGCACCCGATGACAAATTGCAAGCACGTAAAAATGTTATCAAAGCAATTAATGAGCTAGATTGGGCTGGTAAAGGTATTACTGTTTCTATTCGTATTAATGGCTTAGATACACAATACATGGTGCGTGATGTTGTTGATTTAGTTGAGCAATGTGGCGAAAAAATTGATACGATTTTAATTCCTAAAGTTGGCGTTTATAGCGATGTTTACATGGTTGAATCCATGTTGAATCAGTTAGAAATGCAACAAGGTATGACTAAGAAAATTGGTATCGAATGTTTGATTGAAACTGCATTAGGCATGGCCAATGTAGAAGATATTGCTAAACAAGGATCTATTGGTGGTCGTTTAGAAGCATTGCATTTTGGTGTTGCAGATTACGCAGCAAGTAACCGTGCAAGAACAACCAATATCGGTGGCTTAAACCCTGATTACCCAGGTGATCAGTGGCACTTTGCACTTAGTCGTATGATTGTTGCATGCCGTGCTTACGGTTTGCGCCCTATCGATGGTCCTTTTGGTGATATTAAAGATCCTGATGGTTATAAAGATGCAGCAAGAAGAGCGGCTGCATTAGGTTGTGAAGGTAAATGGGCGATTCACCCATCTCAAATCGCACTAGCGAATGAGGTTTTTACACCACCAGCTTCGGAAGTAGACAAAGCAAAACGCATTTTAGTCGCGTTAAAAGAAGCCGCAGCACAAGGTAAAGGCGCTGCAGCATTAGATGGGCGTTTGATTGACGCTGCATCTGAAAAAATGGCTAATAATGTTGTGCAAGCAGCGGAAGCTATTGCAGCAAAAGCATAAATAACAAACCGAATTAAGAAAAGGTCGCCTCGTGCGGCCTTTTTTGTATTTTAATTTTACTCAGTTTTAGAGGGGATGCTATGGATATTCATGAGTATCAAGCAAAAGAAATTTTAGAAGGCTATGGCGTAAAAATAGCCGAAGGTGGATTAGCTTATAGTCCAGAAGATGCGGTACAACGTGCACGCGAAATTGGTGGTAGTGTTTGGGCGGTAAAAGCACAAATTCATTCAGGTGCTCGTGGTAAAGCAGGTGGCGTTAAAATTTGTTTTACTCATGAAGAAGTAATAGCAGCTGCGGAGAGTATGCTAGGCAAGCGTTTAGTGACTCACCAAACTGGTCCAGAAGGCAAAGTCTGTTCACGCCTTTATATAGAAGCAGGTACAGATATAGAAAAAGAACTGTATTTTAGCTTTTTGGTTGATCGTACTCATGAAAGTATCATCATGGTTGGTTCTGCTGAAGGCGGTATGGAAATTGAAGAGCTAGCAGAAAATAGCCCAGAAAAGATTAAAAAAATTCATATTGATCCGGCTGTTGGTTTATTGGACTTTCAAGCGCGCGAAATGGCTTTTGCTTTAGGCTTAGATGCGACGCAAATTAGCCATGCAGTCAAATTCATTCGTGGCTGTTACCGCGCCATGCGTGAGTTAGATGTCAATATGTTAGAAATTAACCCATTAGTTGTTACTAAAACTGGTGAGTTAATTACCTTAGATGCAAAAATGGGTTTTGATGATAACGCTTTATTTCGTCGACCTAAAGTTGCAGAATTACGTGATAAAACCCAAGAGCATCCACAAGAAATGGCGGCGGCTGATCGAGGTTTAAGCTATGTGGGGTTGGATGGCGATATCGGTTGCATGATTAATGGCGCAGGTTTAGCGATGGCAACAATGGATATGATTAAACTAGCAGGTGGTGAGCCAGCTAACTTCTTAGATGTTGGTGGTGGTGCTTCTGCGGAGCGTACTGAAAAAGCATTTCGTTTAGTGTTAGCGGATAAAGGTGTAAAAGCCATGCTAGTGAATATTTTTGCTGGTATCAATCGTTGTGATTGGATTGCAGAAGGTGTCGTTCAGGCAGTTAAAAAAATCGATATGAATATTCCACTGATTGTACGTTTATCAGGAACTAATGTTGAGGAAGGCCGTAAAATTATTGCAGAAAGTGGCTTGCCGATTATTACTGCGGTTACTTTGGCGGAAGCGGCTGAAAAAGCAGTACAAGCGCGTAACGAACAAGTAGCAAAAGAAGGAGCGGCATAATGGCGATTTTAATTAACAAAAATACGCGCATGATTGTGCAGGGTTTCACAGGTAAAATTGGGTCATTTCATGCCCAAGATATGATGAACTACGGTTCTAATGTGGTGGGTGGAATTACTCCGGGTAAAGGCGGGCAGACACATTTAGATCGCCCTGTATTTAATACCGTAAAAGAAGCGGTAGAACAAGAAGGCGCGGAAGCAAGTATTATTTTTGTACCGCCAGCATTTGCAGCCGATTCTATTATGGAAGCGGCAGATGCGGGCATTAAATACTGTGTATCGATTACTGATGGTATTCCTACGCAAGATATGATGAAAGTAAAACAATATCTGCGTAAATTCCCTAAAAATGAGCGTATGGTGTTAACCGGCCCTAACTGTGCGGGAACGATTACACCGGGTGAAGCAATGCTAGGTATTATGCCAGGGCATATTTACCAAACAGGTATTGTTGGTGTAGTTGGGCGTTCAGGAACATTGGGTTATGAAGCCGCTGATCAAATGCGCGAGCTAGGTATTGGTATTTCAACGTCAGTAGGTATCGGTGGTGATCCTATCAATGGTAGCTCCCATCGTGATATTTTTGAAAAATTCGAACAAGATGATGAGACTAAGTTAGTGCTTATGATTGGCGAAATCGGCGGACCTCAAGAAGTAGAGGTGGGCGTTTATGCTGCGAAGCACATGAATAAACCGGTTGTTGCTTATATCGCAGGTTTAACTGCACCAAAAGGCCGTCGTATGGGGCATGCTGGCGCGATTATTTCTTCTGCTGGCGAAAGTGCTGCAGAAAAAGTAGAAATGTTACAAGATTTAGGTGTAACCATTGCACCTACACCTTCTGCAATGGGTGAAACCATTGCAAAAGTATTAGCGAAAATGTAAAAATTTCCTTAATACGGATTTACAAGCCGCCGCTCACTTTAAGTGAGCGGCGGCTTTTTTATGCCTTGGTTTTATCAAGGAAGAATTTTTATTTAACTGATGTTACGCAGTAGCCGACTTTAATTGTTGCAATTCATCAAAAGCTTGTCGAATAGCATTAATATAAAGTTTCGATTTTAAAGCGAACTTGTTCAGCCCTTGCTGGGCACTGAGAATCTCTAATCGAGCAGTCG
>JAJJBE010000214.1 GCA_020996635.1 Bathymodiolus brooksi methanotrophic gill symbiont | reverse complement strand
GACAAGCCTGTCGCTGTTGTATAGCTAAATGAAGTGATCAGGTAATCGGTGTATAAGTCAAAAATATCAGGTGTTTTCATAGCCTACTATTTTAATGGAAATATCATTAGGGGGCGTAACATCAGTTCTATAAGAAGATAATTAGGTGCAAGTTCTTGCATGTGTTGCAATAAAAATTCGCGCCCTAATTCTGGTGCGTTCAAACATAAAACCAACATGGCATTCGGTGCCATAAATTGGTCTAAACGACGTAAAATTTTAGGGTAATCACGGACAATATCAACACTCCCTTTTTGTAAAGTAGGCGGGTCACAAACCAATAAATCAAAAGGGCCACGCTTTTTAAATCGGCTAAAAGAATTAAAAATATTGAGTTTTTCAAAACGAACTTTAGTTAACTCTTGCTGATTTAAGCGATGATTTTCTCGCCCCACGTTAAGCGCTGCACTACTCATATCAACATTTAAAACAGACTGAGCACCACCCGCAATCGCTGCCACTGAAAATCCACAGGTATAAGAAAAGAAAATAAATTAAGCACACGCAAATTTTTGCTCTGCGCTTGCACCCATGAACGGCCATTTTGCATATCTAAAAACAAGCCCGTATTTCGCGCTTTTCCTAAGCTTATTTTATAGCTTAATCCCGCTTCATTAATCACCAATTCAGAAATAGCATCGCCTGCTATGACATCAATAGGGCCTGCTAATTGATAACGATGTTGCAGCTGAATGCTTTGACACTCAGGCAATAAAACCAATAATTCATCAGCTAAGGCTTTTATGGCTAGTTCTGACTCAGGCTCAAACAAGGTAATTAAAATAACCGGTGCAAGCCAATCTATAGTGACATGCTTTAATCCTTCATAAGCATGACCTCGCCCATGAAAAATCCTCTGCGCTTGATTAATTTCAAGCCGACGCTTTATATATTGAGGAATATCCTTTAAATAACTCACTTTATCATCTCTAAAAAAACTAAAAGATACCCGTTGATAATAAAGAGTACCTATAAAATGCTCTAATTATAAAACCAACTGGATAGAATTTTTGAAAACATCAAGCACAGCGTATAATTAACATTTTCCCAATTAAAATATCGGTCTCTCATGAAACTACTCGTCAGAAATTTAACTCGCAATACCACTGAAGCTGAACTTAAAGCCCTCTTCCAGCCTTTTGGCACGGTACAATCTTGCACCTTAGTCTTAGATAAAGACACCCAAATTTCTAAAGGTTTTGGTTTTGTTGAGATGCCTAAGGTGGGCGAAGCTAAAGCCGCAATGAAAAACTTAAATGGCAGTAGCGTCTCAGGCAGCAAAATTCGTGTTAAAAAATCAGAAGCTCCAGCGGTTACCCCTGAAAATGCAGCAGATAACACACAAGATAATGCATAGTCAGCACAATCAAGATCCGCTACACGGCATTACCTTAAAAGACTTACTCAGCAAAATGGTTGATCATTATGGCTGGGCGACATTAGCGCAAAAAATAAGTATCAACTGTTTTGCTAAAGACCCTAGCTTCAAATCTAGTTTAAAATTTTTACGCAAAACGCCTTGGGCGCGCAATAAAGTAGAGCAGCTCTACTTAGTTTACATTCAAGAAAAAACGCCCTCATCTCCTTACCAACCTAAATCAAAAAACATGCCTTTAAAGTCTTTTTTAAGCACAGTACAAGCAGACAAACTCGTTAGCTTTTCCGAGTCACAAGCGATCATCAATGATTTCTACGATTACACCCCCACAACATTTACCAATGGAATTGGTGAACAAGCTTTCACTAATCAAGCAGGAAGCAATGAAGGTTCTTGTAAAATTTTTGCCTTTGCACAGTTAAACCAATTAACACCCACACAAACCTTAAATTTATTTGGTGACTATTATCATGATGAGGTCTTAAAAAATCCAGAAGACACAAACCATCAAAATATTAGAAATTTTATGATTTCAGGCTGGCAAGGAATCAAGTTTAACGCCGAAGATACCTTACGTTTAAAATAAAATGCCCAAACAAGTAGATTATTTGATTATTGGCCAAGGCTTGGCAGGTAGTCTACTTGCGTGGGAATTAATACAGCTCGGCTGCAAAGTACATATTGTTGATAACCAAAAACAAAATGCATCTCAAATTGCTGCGGGCTTAATCAACCCTATTACTGGGATGCGTTTAGTTAAAAATGAAGCAATTGAAACTTTATTGCCCTGCGCTAAACAAAGCTATCAAGCACTCAGTCATTTTTTTAAAACTGATTTTTATCATGAAAAAGCCATGTTGCGCATAGTTCGTAGTGATAAAGAACTAAAAAAATATCAGCAACGCTTACTCGACCCCAGCTATTTAAATTTTTTAAAGACTGAATTACAGACTGCCCCCGCTGAATTAATAGCACCATTAGGCTTAATTCAACAAAAACAAACAGGAGCTTTATCAACGGTTCCTTTATTAAATACTTTAAGAGATTTTTTTCAACAACAGCAATGTTATCAAGCTAAAGAGTTTGATTATCATGATCTGCAAACAGAAAATCATTTATCTTGGCAGGGAATCCTAGCTAAAAAGATAATTTTTTGCGAAGGGTACCAAGCGATTAATAACCCTTGGTTTCAATATCTACCTTTCCAGTTAGCAAAAGGGGAAATTTTAACGTTTAACTCTGAATTTCCCATCACGCCTCAAATCTTAAATTATGGGCGCTGGTTTATTCCCTCCTCAAAATATCAATTTCGTATTGGAGCTACCTTTGATAATAAGGTTATTAATACCCTTGCCACTGAAAATGCAAAAAGTAATTTAAGCGCAGCATTACATAAAATATACCCCAGTTTAAAATCAGCTCAACTTTGTAATCATCAAGCCAATATACGCCCTACCACTTTAGATAAATCTCCTTTTATTGGGCAACACCCCAAATATAAAAACCTTTATATATTCAATGGTTTTGGCTCCAAAGGCAGCTTACAAATCCCCTTTTATAGCCAGCATTTTGCAGATTACTTACTTAATAATACTCCTCTTGAAAACCGAGTTAATATAAATCGAGTTCTTTAAATTAATTTTTTCAATGCTAATTGACAATAAAAAGTCCTAAACATTTATAATCAGTCCTCTCGGCCTATTTCGGTTTATACCGACACCCCATTTTATTTGAGGACTTTTTAATGTTAGCTAATCAAATAATATTTATTTTTGTTTTAAGTATCTCCAGCTTAGTACAAGCTGAGGCAACTGATACTTTAAGTTTGCCCACGGCTTTAAATATTGCTGTGCAAGACAACCCTAATTTGGCACAAATGCAGGCTAGATACCAAGCCATGTCGGCTATACCACTACAAATGGGGAGTTTACCAGACCCTATTATTAGCTTTAATGCTCTCAATATTCCTGTTGATAGCTTTGATCTTGCTCAGGAAAATATGACTCAAATGCAAGGGGGCATTAGCCAGTCTATCCCTTTTTTTGGCAAGTTAGCTTTAAGTGCGCAAACAGCAAATTATCAAGCAGAAGCGGCTAAATATGATGTTGAAGAACTACGCTTACAACTATTAAGCCATGTAAAACAAAACTGGTGGATGCTTTTTTATCTACACCGTTCTTTGGCAATCATCCAATTAAATCAAAATTTATTACGCCAATTTGTTGATATAGCCAGAACTAAATATGAAGTCGGTGAAGGTTTACAACAAGACATTTTATTAGCCCAATTAGAGCTTTCTAAATTATTAGATAAAAAGATAAGAGTAGAAGCTATCCTAAAAAAATCTCAAGCTCAGTTAAACACCCTACTTTCTCGACCTGCTAATCAATTGATTAATTTACCCAATCAAGCTTCTGAAACACTGGCAACACTTAAGTCTGAGACGATTTTATATAAGGAAACTGAAAATACACGCGCATTGTTAAGCTCTCGTCGTGAAATTATTCATGCGGCGCAATCCCGACTAAAATTAGCTAAAAAAGATTTATTGCCTGATTTTACTGTGGGCATATTTTATGGTGGTCGCTTGGATAATTTATCAGGGCAAGAACGCGCTGATTTAATGAGCTTTAAAGTCAGTATGAACGTACCCATTTTTGCCGCAAGTAAACAACTAAAAGCTATCGATCAATATAATAGTGAATTAATTCAGCAACGCTATTTACTAAAAGACCAATGGAACCAAACGCGCGCCGATATATCCAGTGCTTATAGTGACTATCAGCAGCATCAACAGCAAGCCATTTTATTTAAACAAGGTATTATCCCACAAGCCAGACAAACCGTTGCCTCTATGCTCGCGGGTTATCAAGTAAATAAGGTGGATTTTTTAAATTTGGTACGTAGTCAAATTACCTTATATAACTACGAAATTCAGTATTGGCAAGCACTAAGTTTAGCCAATCAAGCTGCGGCGCAATTAATGGCTATTGCAGGCAAGGAAGAAATTTATGAATAAGTTAAGCACTTTTATGATTGCATTCGCGATGCTATTACTCGGTTTAGCTAGCGGCTATTGGCTAGCAAACCAGCAAAGTAATCAAGCCATCACTAAAAAAAACCTTAGTAAAAAAATATTTTTTTACCGCAACCCAATGAACCCAGAAGTCACATCAGCAACCCCTACGCAAGATTCAATGGGTATGGCTTATATCCCCGTTTACGAGGAAAATTCCAGCCATCAAAAAGACCCCATAGGCACGGTAAAAATTGATGGAGTAACAATACAAAACATGGGGGTACGAACTGCAAAAGCACACTATGCAACACTCTCTCACAAAGTTAGAGCCGTTGGACGAGTCGCTTATGACGAAGAACGCATGCTGCATTTACACCCTAAAACTGAAGGTTGGATTGAAGCCCTTAATGTCGATAAAACTGGACAATGGGTAGAAAAAAATGCTGACTTATTAAGTATCTACTCGCCTAAACTTGTTAGCACTCAGCAAGAATATATTCTGGCACTAAAAAATCTTAAAGCATTAAAGGATAGCCCTATTGCCGATATTAGACGTGGTGCCAAAGAATTAGTGCAAAGCACCTTAGAGCGCTTAAAACTATTAGATGTACCTGAACACCAATTACATGAACTAAAGCATCAACATAAAATTAAAAAAAGTCTACATATCCATAGCCCTATGGAAGGTGTTGTTATGAAAATTGGCGCCCGTGAGGGCCAGTTTGTAACACCAACAACCGAAATTTATATGATTGCTGATTTGCGTAAAATTTGGGTGTATGCGGATATTTATGAATATGAACTCCCTTGGGTTAAAAAAGGAGATGCAGTGGAAATACAACTCGCTGGCATACCAGGGAAAACCTTTAGTGGACATTTAGCTTATATTTACCCTTATGCTGATGCACAAACTCGCACCATTAAAGTACGCCTAGTATTTGATAACCCTGATTTATTGCTAAAACCTGATATGTTTGCAGAAGTCACTATTTATGCGGATGCACAGAAAGATGTTTTGGTTATCCCGGCTGAAGCTGTTATTCGGTCAGGCACACGTAAGCAGGTTTTCATCGTACGTGAACCCGGAAAATTTGAGCCTCGGTTAGTCATATTAGGCTTAGAATCCAGTGGTAAAGTTGCTGTTATTAAAGGTGTTCAAGCAGGTGAAGAAGTCGTGACCTCAGCACAATTTTTAATTGATTCTGAATCTAAATTGCGTGAAGCAACGGCTAAAATGTTAGACCAGCAAAATCATGCTAAAACCAAACTGCCTAATAAAATGATGGGTCATTCACATATGAAGCATCAGGAGATGGTTCATGATTAGCCGACTGATTGAACAAAGCATTAACAACCGTGCTTTAGTCTTAATTATGGCAGTATTACTTGCTTTAGGAGGCTATTGGTCTTATAAAAATATGCCTTTAGATGCAATTCCTGATTTATCTGATGTTCAAGTCATCGTTTTTACTGAAGTGCCAGGGCAATCACCACAAGTTGTTGAAGACCAGGTCACCTACCCTTTAACCACTGCTATGCTAGCCGTTCCGCACTCTAAAGTGGTTCGTGGTTATTCCTTTTTTGGCCTGTCTTTTGTCTATGTCATTTTTGAAGATGGTACCGATTTGTACTGGGCGCGTTCAAGAGTATTAGAATCATTAAACTATGTGAGTGGAAAATTACCACAAGGTATTACCCCAACTTTAGGGCCTGATGCAACCGGTGTAGGCTGGGTTTACGAATATGCATTAATTGATAAAACAGGTCAGCATGATCTTGCGCAATTACGCTCTTTACAGGATTGGTATTTGCGCTATCCCTTACAAACGGTTAAAGGCGTTGCTGAAGTCGCTTCCATTGGTGGTTTTGTCAAACAATATCAAGTTGAAGTTGACCCTAACGCTCTACAAGCCTACGGCATCCCATTATCTAAAGTTAAACAAGCCATCATCCGCTCTAATAATGATGTTGGCGGACGCTTAATAGAAATGGCAGAAACAGAATATATGGTGCGTGGTTTAGGATATATTCAATCGGTTGCAGATTTAAACAGCATTCCTTTAGCAGTTAATAAAAATGGCACACCTGTCCGCTTAAAAGATGTCGCTCATGTACATATCGGCCCTGAGTTGCGCCGTGGCTTGGTGGATTTAAATGGCGAAGGCGAAGTGGCTGGTGGCATCATTATTATGCGCTTTGGTGAGAATGCCCAAGCAACGATCAATGCCGTTAAACAAAAATTAGCCGAGCTTAAACGCGGCTTGCCTGATGGCGTTGAAATTGTCAGCGTTTATGACCGCGGAGATTTAATTAACCGAGCAGTAACCACGCTCAACACAGCACTCATTCAAGAACTGATTATCGTCAGTATTTTAGTCGGTCTATTTTTATTACATTTACGCTCATCTTTAGTGATTGTTATTAGCCTACCTTTAGGCATTTTAATCGCTTTTATTATCATGCGTTACCAAGGTCTCAATGCCAATATCATGTCTTTAGGGGGGATTGCAATTGCCATTGGCGATATGGTCGATGGCGCCATTGTCATGGTGGAAAATGCCCATAAACATTTAGCAGATGCACGCGAAAAGCAGCAACGAGAATTAACTAAAGAAGAGCGCTGGCAAGCAATTAGCCATGCATCAAAAGAAGTCGGCCCTGCGCTATTCTTTTCCTTATTAATTATTACCGTGTCATTTATTCCTATTTTTACTATGGAGGCGCAAGAAGGCCGCCTATTTAGCCCTCTAGCCTTTACTAAATCTTATGCCATGGCAGCGACGGCAATTTTAACGGTCACTGTTGTCCCAGTCTTAATGGGCTACTTTATTCGTGGGCATATTATTCCTGAAAATAAAAACCCATCCAACCGACTATTACATTACCTGCATACGCCTAGTTTAAATTTAGCTATGCGTTTCCGTGGTTTTAGCTTAATCATCGCTTTGCTATTTTTAGCGTCTACTTATTATCCTTTATCTAAAATAGGCAGTGAATTTATGCCCCCATTAGATGAGGGAGATATTTTATATATGCCAACAACATTTCCTGGTATCTCAATTACTAAAGCCAAAGAACTCTTACAACAAACAGATAAAATTTTAAAAACCTTTCCTGAGGTTGAATCTGTTTTTGGCAAAGTAGGACGTGCAGAAACCGCCACCGATGCCGCCCCTCTTTCCATGCTAGAAACCACCGTACGTTTAAAAGATAAAAGTCACTGGCCTAACCCCAACAAAAGCACTCAAGAATTAATGCAAGAGATGGATAAAGCGATTCAATTCCCAGGTTTAGAAAATGCCTGGACTATGCCGATTAAAACACGTATTGATATGTTATCAACCGGCATCAAAACCCCCATTGGTATTAAAGTCTCTGGCCCCGACCTTAATGTATTACAAGAAATCACTAGCCATATAGAGCAAGCCATGAAAACCTTGCCAGAAACAACCTCAGCTTTTGGTGATCGAGCTGTCGGCGGTTATTATTTAGATTTTGATATTAACCGCGAAGCAGCAGCCCGTTATGGATTAACAATTGGTGACGTACAAGACGTTATCCAAAGTGCTATTGGGGGCATGAACATTACGGAAACAGTAGAGGGCCTTGAACGTTACCCTGTTAACCTGCGTTACCCCCGTGAATTACGCGACAATATAGAAAGTTTAAATAGAGTACTCATTGCCACACCTACCGATAGCCAAGTCCCCTTAAAAATGGTCTCCACCCTTAATTTCAGACGAGGGCCACCTTCCATAAAAAGTGAAAATGCACGACCTAATGCTTGGGTCTATGTGGATATTAGTAGCTCTGATATTGGTGGCTTTGTAAAAAAAGCAAAACAAGTACTAGCCGATAAAGTTAGTATCCCGGCTGGTTACACCCTTATTTGGTCAGGTCAATTTGAATATATGCAACGCGCCGCAGCAAGGTTACAAATTGTAATACCCATTACTTTATTGATTATATTTTTTCTTTTATACCTGACCTTTGGCAACATTACAGAACCCGCTATAGTCATGTTAACCGTGCCCTTTGGCTTAATTGGCGGAGTTTGGATTGTATATTTTTTAGATTTCAACTTGTCCGTTGCTGTTTATGTAGGCTTTATTGCTTTAGCTGGCACTGCCGCAGAAACAGGTGTTATGGTATTAAATTTTATTGATATTGAAATCAAAAAATTACGCAAACAAACCCAAGGTTTATTATCCGCCGACCAAATTCAACAAGCTGTATCCGCCGCTACCGCATTACGCGTTAGGCCCGTTGCTATTACTGCATTTTCTACTATGATTGGATTAATCCCCATTATGTTAAGCAATGGCACAGGCGCAGATGTTACCCAACGAATTGCAGCACCTGTCTTAGGCGGGATGTTAACGGTTTTATTACTCAGTTTATTAGTATTTCCGGTGATTTATAGTTTGGTTTTGCAGTTTCAGGAGAAAAGAGCATAAATACTTTTAATATTTACATTTAGTATAAGTAATTTGTGTATACCCAAAATCAATGAAGATGCGTGATTTTAACTAAATGGAACAGCGGTCTTCAGCCGCTGCAATCACACATCAAGCATTCCGCGACTAAAGATCGCGGTTCCATTAAGCCTGCATCTTCAAGTAGCTTGGGTATAGAGACAGAGACAGTACGTTTTTTTCTGCGCTAATTGCATAATGTTTAACCCTCAGAATTTGTTGATTACAGTTTATAAGCTTAGTGTTATCAGTGCTTGACACAATATTGCCTAGTAGATAAACTCAGCTACAGATATTAAAGCAATTTTTCTAATTTATGTGCTAATATTGAATTATGCAGTCTGTTTACCTCCCTATTATAAAAATAGAGCTAATTTGAGCATTAATTTAAATAGGAAGAAATAGTTCGTTTATATTGCGTGGGTAGGGCGAAGTTACTTTAGAAGTAATAGTTATTGAGGAACTGGAGCTGCGCTCCAGTTCCTCAATAACACCGCGGTGACTGGTGCCCAGTCGAAAGCTCAGTTATTAAGGATCTGTCGCATG
>JAJJBE010000193.1 GCA_020996635.1 Bathymodiolus brooksi methanotrophic gill symbiont | reverse complement strand
CATGACTGATCGCATTATCAACTAAGCCTGACAAGCCTGTCGCTGTTGTATAGCTAAATGAAGTGATCAGGTAATCGGTGTATAAGTCAAAAATATCAGGTGTTTTCATAGCCTACTATTTTAATGGCAATATCATTAGGGTGCGTAACATCAGTTAAAAATAAAAAACTATATTACCTCTCATTCTATTAATTTATCGACACCATTTTGCAGGATTAACAGGTTTATTTTTTTTGCGTATTTCAAAATAAAGTGCAGGTCGATCTCGCCCCCCACTTTTACCTACCGTCGCTAAAACATCTCCAGCAGAAACCCAATCCCCTTTTGTTTGGTACAGACTTTGGTTATACGCATATAAACTCATATAATCTTTGTCATGCTTCACAATAACAAGTAACCCATAACCTTTAAACCAATCTGAAAAAAGCACTTGTCCTGCGGCTATCGCTTTCACTTGAGTACCGTCTATTGCCAAAGTATTTAATAATTTTTCCCTTTATAGGCCATGACATTTTGGCTTTTAAGTGCCTAAAGGGTAGAGCTGACTTTATTTCTCCTATTGGCCGCTGCTTTTCTAAACGCAATGAATTCACTAAGCCTTTTAATTCCTGCGCATTCTTTTTTAATTTAGATAGTTTATATTTTTGCGTTTTAAAATCTTTTTTAATGCTTCTCAGTAATTGCTTCCGTTCATACTTAGTTTGTACTAATATTTTTTGTTTTTTCTTTTGCTCAATCGCGAGCACAGAAACTTGCTTTAATTCTTGCTGCTTTTCTTTTTCTAAGCCGGTTAATAACTGCAAACTATTATTAATTTGTTGAACTTGATTAACCCTATCTTTATTAAAATAATAATAGTAACGCATCATCCGGCTTGCTTTACCGATATCTTCTTGGCTTAAAAGTAACTTTAAAGGTTCTTATTTACCCAAGAGATAAGCAGCTTTGACTTGCCCCGCTATCACTTTCTCTTGGTCAGCTAACCACTTTTTCTGTACTTTAATATCCTGCTGAACCTCTTTAATCCGCTGTTTTTTCTCTTTTAACTGCAAACCCAAGTGACGTACTTTTTGCGAAATTTCCCCATATTGCTGCTCTAACTGTTGCAGTTTATTTTGCGCCTTACCTTCCTGTTTTTTTAATGTTGATAGCTTAGAGCTAACATTTTTAATTTTTTCTTGTACTTTAAGCAGCTGCGTACTCTGCTCAGCAACCAAGCTAAGTGGGAAATAAATCCAACAGAAAAAAAACAGGCGAAGTACTTTCATGAAATACTTTAAGTCTTAGTCAGTAAAGATTGGCCATTCATTTCGCTAGGTTGATTTAAGCCTAAAATAGCTAACATCGTTGGCGCTAAATCTTTTAAACTGCCGCCGTCAACTAAAGCCTGACTTCCCCCCACATAAACCAAGGGAACAACATTGGTTGTATGTGCCGTTTGCGGGCCATTATTGGCATCACGCATTTGCTCAATATTGCCATGATCCGCTGTCACTAACATTTGCCCGCCCACCTTTTCTAGTGCAGCAACAACTTTCTCTAAGGCATAATCAATCGTCTCAACCGCCTTTATTGCAGCATCCCACACTCCTGTATGTCCCACCATATCGCAATTAGCATAGTTACAAATAATCACATCATAACTTTGCTCGGTAATCGCTTTCACTAAATGCTCAGTGACTATTGCAGCGTTCATTTCAGGCTGTAAATCATAAGTTTTAACTTTTGGTGATGGCACTAAAATACGCTCTTCACCTTTATTTGGCTTGTCCACACCACCATTCATAAAAAAAGTAACATGTGCGTACTTTTCAGTTTCAGCTAAACGTAATTGAGATAGGCCTTGCTGCGCTAAAACTTCACCTAGGCTATTTTTAATTTCTGCCGAGGTATAAGCAGCGGGGTAAGTAAAGGCTTCATGATAATTTGTTAGTGTTGTGAAATTACCTGTAAACCCTGCATGTAGACGATCAAAATCAGAAAAATTTTCTTCTGTTATCGCTCGGCTTATTTCTCTGGCACGATCAGCACGAAAATTCATAAATACCATGCTATCGTTCGCTGTTAGCGCACTACTTTTCCCTGCTTCATTCAGGATAACAGTCGGCTCTACAAATTCATCTGTTTCACCCCGTTGATAGGCTTCTTGTAATGCAGCAAGTGCAGAGCGATTAGAAAAATCACCATCACCAAGCACAATTAATTTATGCGCCTTTTCAACCCTATCCCAACGATTATCTCTATCCATCGCATAAAATCGACCAATAATAGATGCAATATGCCCTACACCTAATTCATCTATTTTATCTTGTAATTGTTGTAGTGAATTTTCTGCACTTGTAGGCGCAACATCACGACCATCTAATATGGCATGTACCGCTACTTTCTTTAGTCCTTTTTTTACTGCTAGCTCTAACACTGCCAAAATATGCTCGATATGGCTATGCACTCCTCCTGGAGAAAGTAAGCCCATAATATGCAAAGTGCCTTGCTTTGCTAATGCGTCATCAACGGCTTTACATAATGCTACATTACTAAAAAATTCACCCGATTCAATCGCGTCACTTACTCGAGAAAAATCCTGTGGAACATAGCGTCCTGTCCCTATATGCATGTGCCCAACTTCTGAATTGCCCATTTGCCCATCAGGTAAGCCAACAATTTTCCCTGCACAGTCTAACGTTGTTGTCGGGAATCTTTGTTGCAAACTATCCCAGCAGGGCGTATCAGCTTGGGCGATAGCGTTATATTCAACTTCTTTACGCACACCAAAGCCATCCAGTATTAATAAAATTAAAGGTTTAGGTTTCATCATATTACTCTCACTCACTTTAAAGTATCTCTAACAATTTGCTTCATTATCTTGTTATGCACAGCACAAAAAACAGAACTAAAATATTTACTTAGCCTTATCTTTAGCATTTACTAATATTGCTGATACAAAGTATAATATAGTAATACACGTTACTATCACTTGGGTATAAAAATAACGCCCATCCTTAATATTTTAATTGATACGAGCCATCACCCAATGGAAAAACCTGAAGTTCACAGTTTAGCGTCGGATACTGATATAGAAAGAGCTGCACGCTGCTTAAAAGCAATGTCTCACCCACTACGCTTAAAGATACTTTGTGTCTTAGGTACTGAAAAAATGAGCGTTCAAGATATTGTTGAAAAAGTCGGCACTAGCCAAAGCAATACCTCCCAACATCTTGCGATTTTAAGAGAAAAAGATATTTTAAATTACAAAAAAGATGCAAACCGAGTATTCTACTACATTGATGATCCTCGCATGCTCAAACTAATTGAGATGATGCGACTAGTCTTCTGCCCAACTCCTAATTTTTAACTTAAACTTTTATTTAAATACCTTCATGGAACAATATATCGAATTCGCGACAAACCACTGGATGTTAGCCACTGCTTTTGTTGCTGTTACTTACTTTTTAATTCAAGACATTATCGAAACTAGCTTACGCAAATATAAAACTATTTCGCCAATGCTAACTGTTTCTAAATTAAACTCTGGAAATCCTATTATCATTGACGTTAGGGATGCCGGTGAATTTAAAAAAGGTCACCTTGCTGATGCGATTCATATTCCTCTAACTAGCTTAGATAGCAGTATGAAAAAAGTTGAACTGTACAAAAAAGATGAAGTCATTGTTGTTTGCCAAACAGGTATGCGCTCAACATCAGCTTGCGATAAACTCACCAAAGAAGGTTTTGAAAACTTATATTCCATGACTGGCGGTATGCAGTCTTGGGAAGAAAATAAACTTCCTGTTGTTACTGGCAAAAAATAACCCACTCCTTTCCCCTTACTTTATAAAAAATACTCATGGCTGAAGAGAAACAAGCAGAAGAAAAACAATTTTCAATTCAAAAAATACACACAAAAGATATTTCTTTTGAAACACCTAATAGCCCTCAAATTTTCACCCAAAAATGGGAGCCAAATGTTGATTTCAATCTAAGCACCAATGCTAACCCATTAGAAGATGGACTTTTTGAAATTACATTAACTGTAACCGTTACCGTAAAAACAGGGGATGACATTGCTTATTTAGTCGAAGTCACTCAAGCAGGCATCTTCTCTTTAGCCGGTTTTGAAGAAGAAGAAATGAAACCAATGGTTGGCAGTTTTTGCCCGAACATTTTATTTCCTTATGCACGTGAAGTTATTTCTGACCTTGTTGCAAAAGGTGGATTTCCTCAGCTATTACTTGCTCCTGTTAATTTTGATGCGCTTTACAGCCAACATATAGCACAAACAGAAAAAGCTACAAGCACCTTAAATTAAGCAACCTTATGACTAGCAAAATTAGTGTTTTTGGCGCTGGCTCCTGGGGAACCGCTCTTGCAATACAAGCCGCAAGAAATAATAACCCAACCTTACTTTGGGGGCACAACCCAGAGCACATCCTGCACTTAACACAAGATCGCCAAAATAAACGCTATCTTGCTGGCCTTAGTTTTCCTGACTTACTCACTTTAAGCAGCGACATTAAAACAGCCGCACAATACAGTGATGTTTTGTTAATCTCCGTTCCTAGCCACGCTTTTAAAGACACGTTACTAAAAATAAAGCCTTTTGTAAGCGATCAAGTAAAAATTGCTTGGGCAAGTAAGGGGTTTGCACCGGGTTCTGGTGAATTTTTACACCAAACTGTTGCCCATGTCTTTGGTAAAAATACCCCAGCGGCAGTATTATCTGGCCCTTCTTTTGCTAAAGAAGTTGCTGCAGACCTACCAACAGCCGTCACGATTGCCGCAACACAACAAAGCTTTGCAGATGAGCTTGCAGGAATTATGCACAGCCCACATTTCCGTACTTATACCACAACCGATATTATCAGTGTCCAAGTCGGTGGTGCAGTTAAAAATGTATTGGCTATCGCAGCAGGTATTGCTGATGGCATTGGCTTTGGCGCTAATACTCGCGCCGCATTAGTCACTCGTGGTATTGCTGAAATTAGTCGATTAAATACCGCTTTAGGTGGCCAACAAGAAACCTTGATGGGCTTATCGGGCTTAGGAGACTTAATCTTAACTTGCACCGATAATCAATCACGTAATCGTCGATTTGGTTTAGCTTTAGGGCAAGGTAAAAACAAGGCTGAAGCGATCAAAGAAATCGGCCAAGAAGTTGAAGGTATTTCAGCTGCAAAAGAAACTTTCTTCCTTGCTAAAAAATACAATATTGATATGCCAATTACTGAGCAAATCTACCGTGTGCTTTATGATGGTTTAGCACCATTAAGTGCCGTGCAAAATTTATTACAACGCGACCAAAAAGCAGAAGATTTGTAAGCAATGCAAGACTATACCTAACCCACTTGAAGATGCCGTGCTTTTGTCGGGAGTCTATGTTATGTAACTGATGTTACGCACCCAACGCCACGGTAGGGGAGCCCTTGTGGGTACCCGCATATCACAGCGTTAAAGGGGTGCGTTGTTTGTGGTATTGTGTCCATTCTGGGCAACCACAAGGGACTGCCCCTACGATGACAACTCACATCTTAGAATAGTCAAACGCTGAAAATCAGGGAAACGGAGCGCAGCGAAGTGATGATTTTTAGTCCGCAGTAGGCGACAGGGAAATTCGCCAATCCGAAGTGAACTGGTCAGTTCGCTCGGGAGGCAAGTAGTTATCCCGACAGCCGTCAAGTCATTTGAGGTAGACTTAA
>JAJJBE010000187.1 GCA_020996635.1 Bathymodiolus brooksi methanotrophic gill symbiont | reverse complement strand
AGAGCCATTTGAGGTAGGATTAACGAAGCAGCTTTTGTGCGTAGTTGATCCGAACGCAGGGCGTATCGGGGCATTATTGATTCGCCGCGTGGCGAATCGATTTTTGCGACAGGAGTCCCAAAATCTTTAGGCGAGCCACGTGGTGGCGCGCCTAAATGGGCCTTTACCGACTTGGTTGCGGTAGTTTAATGCGATTTCAGAGTGAGTACCAAAATAAGCTTGGGAAGTATCAAGTGACGCTTTGTCTAATTCTCTACGGTGCTGTGTTAGGATTTTTTGTTTAATCAATAAAACTTTATTAATATAGTTTTTGGAATTTTGGCGTAACTCATTTAAGCGTGTGATATGAATATTATCTTTTTGGGAAATTTCATAAAATTTAAAATACGAAAAAGAAATCGATGCGGTTAAAGCAACCAATAATGAAAGTAATACAGAGATATAGCGAGTTCGGTTTGCTTTAAAGTGTATGCTTGCCATTTCTAAAGAACAGATGACTACAATGGATTGAATGGCGATGGTAATGACCAGTGCAATCCAAGGCATAATAAAGTGAGATAAACCATAAAAAGTGGTAAACTCAGAGGCAATACTCAGCATTAATACAATAGGTATCGTCCATACTTTTAAGATACCGACAAAGAGCGTTTGGATATTATTAATGGCAATGCCAACAGCGGGGGAGTGTGTGTTTTCTGATGTTGTTTTTTGCATGATTAAAGCGGCGGAATGAACTATGCTCGACTTACGTGTAGTGGGCTGAAAAATGCTTGTATTTTTAACATATTATTATCTAAAAATACAGTTCAGGGAAAGCTTTACTAAAGACGGTAGCTTTGAGAATATAGGCATTAATAAAATTGTGTAGTGGCTATTTTTCTTACTAGCAATTATTTCCTTATTAATAACCCGAGAATCAATGAAACATTCATTTACTAAAGTCTCTTTAATTATTCTCTTTATTGCTATTTTTGCGCGCTTATTGGGTATGTTTGATTACCCTTTGCATGATCCTACCGAAGCGCGTTATGCGGAAATTCCTCGTTTAATCATAGAAACAGGGCACTGGATTATGCCACCCTTTGATTATGGTGTGCCATTCTGGGGAAAGCCTCCTTTAACATTTTGGATGACAGCGGTTTCATTTGAGTTATTTGGTTACTCTGAATTTTCGGCAAGATTTCCTGTTTTTTTACTAGCGATTGCAGTCTTATGGCTAACATATCAATTTGCTAAATTCCTGCAAGGTGAAGATAAAGCCGTTTTTAGTAGTTTAGTTTTAACCAGTACCGCCTTATTTTTTATTGCCAGTGGCGCGGTAATGACGGATATGGCACTCTGCTTTTGCGTTAGTTTATCCATGATTAGCTTCTGGCAAGCCATACATAATCAGTGTAGCAAACAAGCTAAAAAATGGAGTTATTGGTTTTTTGTTGGTTTAGGCATCGGTTTATTAGTTAAAGGGCCGATTGTAGGTGTGTTGGTTTTATTGCCTTTAATTGCATGGACGATTTTAGAAAAACAATATGTCGCTGTTTGGCAGCGCCTTCCTTGGTTTAAAGGTTCGGCAGTGATGCTACTAATTGCAGTACCTTGGTATATCGCTGCAGAAATCGACAGCCCTGGTTTTATTAATTATTTTTTAGTGGGTGAGCATTTTAAACGTTTTGTTGATGCGGGCTGGCATGGTGATTTATATGGTGTTGCACACAAACATCCACGAGGAAAAATTTGGTTATTATGGTTATTTGCCAGTTTTCCTTGGTCATTTATATTCTTAGCCAGTTTAATAAGCTGGCCATTTAGAAAAAATAAACAGCAAACCTTAGCGGAGGTTGCTAAAAGTAGTTGGCATCGTTACTTATTATTTTGGGCGATTACCCCAATGGTGTTTTTTAGCCTATCGGGCAATATTTTATATACCTATGTTTTTCCGGGTTTACCTGCTTTTGCTATTTTAGTTTCTGAAATATTAAGCTTACGATTTGCAATTGAAAGTATGCAGCGTAGTAAGTGGTTATGGGTGACAGCACTTATTCCAATTGTTGGTTTGATATTTTTAACTATCCTGATAGGCTCACCTGATACTTTTAATTTTGAGAAAAACCAAAAACCTTTGGTTAATGCTTACCAACAATCTCGCAGTTCAGAAAATAGCCGCTTAGTTTATGTGGGGCGACGAATTTATTCGATAGATTTCCATACCCAAGGAAAAGCAAAACGAACTGAAGCTAAGCAGATAACACTGACCTGGTTACAGAGTAATGCGGTTGAAGATTATATAATTGTACAAAAATCTAAATTACCAAGCTTGCCGAAAGGCGTGCTACAAGCCTGCGATACCATTAAAACGTATCGTAATTATGTTCTTTTAAAAGAGAGACTAACTTATGAGTAAATCTGCAGAGTTATTTGCTGATGCTAAAGATGTAATCCCTGGTGGCGTTAATTCGCCAGTTCGTTCTTTTAGTGGTGTCGGAGGCACACCTGTTTATATAGATAGAGCCAATGGTGCTTATTTATATGATGCTGATAATAAAAAGTATATTGATTATGTAGGCTCATGGGGGCCGATGATTGTTGGGCATGCACACCCTGAGGTTTTAAAGGTGGTTAATGAAACTGCCGCAAAAGGCTTAAGTTTTGGTGCGCCGACTGAACTTGAAACTTTAATGGCAAGGAAATTATGCAAGCTAGTGCCTTCAATGGATCAAGTGCGCATGGTGAGCTCAGGTACTGAAGCAACCATGAGTGCAATTCGTTTGGCGCGTGGTTATACAGGGCGTAATAAAATTGTAAAATTTGAAGGCTGCTATCACGGCCATTCTGATTCTTTATTAGTTAAAGCAGGTTCTGGCGCCCTAACCTTGGGTGTGCCTAGTTCGCCAGGTGTACCTGCTGCGGTTGCAGAAGATACCATTACATTAACTTATAATGATGCCGAATCTGTTAAACAAGCTTTTACAGAAGCGGGCGAGACAATTGCAGCGATTATTGTCGAGCCTGTTGCAGGAAATATGAATTGTATTCCACCTGTAGAGGGTTTTTTAGAAACTTTACGTGAAGTTTGTGATCAGTATGAAAGCGTATTGATTTTTGATGAAGTCATGACTGGTTTTCGTGTTGATAAGCATTGTGCGCAAGGTTTGTACAATGTGAAGCCCGATTTAACTACCTTAGGAAAAATTATTGGTGGCGGAATGCCGGTGGGGGCTTTTGGTGGTGCGCATAAAATAATGTCTGCTTTAGCGCCAGTTGGGTCTGTTTATCAAGCGGGTACTTTATCAGGAAACCCTGTTGCTATGGCTGCTGGGTATAAAACTTTAGAGTTATTATCGGCTTCTAAATTTCAAGAAAATTTGGCTGAAAAAACACAAACTTTAGTTAATGGTATACAAGCAAAAGCAATCGAAGCGGGTATTGGTATGTCGGTGAATATTGTCGGTAGTATGTTTGGTTTGTTTTTTACTCAAGAAGACCATATTCATTCATTTTCTCAAGTAATGAAATGCGACCAAGAGCTATTTAAGCGGTTTTTTCATGGTATGTTGCAAGAAGGTATTTATTTAGCACCGTCTGCATTTGAAGCGGGTTTTGTTTCGGGAGCGCATACTGATGAAGATATTGCTGCAACGATAGCTGCAGCTGGGCGGGTTTTTAATCAGTTGTAGGCTTGTTTTAGAAAGGGGCTATTATTTTCTATAGCCCCTTTCATTGTTGCCTAGTCGTCTAATTGCTGTAAACCATCTAAGTACCACTTAGATTGCAGGCTGTTTTTAGGTTTAATAAAAGTCCAAACTTCACGTACTTGTGTAGCGCTGGTATTGGCATCTTCGCGTAATAAACTATCAAAAAGTACCGTCGCTTCTAGCTCGATATTCAGTTCACGAACTTCAAGTAATTCCACTTCAATGTTGAGGATGTCAGTTTTATTATCTTCAGTTGAGGCATGAATTTGCGTTTGGATTTCAGCAAAAACTTTATCTGTTGTTAACCCGCGAATTTCAGAAACGTCTTTATTATCCCAAGCCGCTTGCAACATTTTATAAGCGCCTTTTGCGCCTTCTAAAAAGTCTGCTTCATTAAAATCTTTTGGTAAAACAAGAGCATTTTCAATGACATCATTTTCGATAGTGACAGGTGCTGCTTTAAATTTTGTAGTGCCTGTTTTATTGGAAAAAATATCAGTGTTAAAGTCAGCTACTTTATTAGTGCTGGGTTCTTCAGTGCGCTGATAGCTGCGAGTGCTTAGTGGGTCTGCTCGGCTTTGGCGGCTACTGCTATTTGTTTGGCTAAAAACAGGACGCGCTGATTGTTTGTTTGCTTTAGCTGCAAACAGCTTAAACAACAAGTAGGCAATCCCCCCAAAGAGCAAAATATCCATGAAATTGAAGTTCTCGAAAGCACCGCCAAAAAAGAGTGATCCTAATAAACCTCCTAAAGCTAAGCCACCTAGCATACCCATTAAACCACCACGGCGAGACATAGATTGTCGTGCTGTTTGGTTTTGTTGGGAAGCCCTTTTTTGGCTAGCTGTTTTTTTTGCGCTGGTCGCTTTGCGCGAATAAGATTTGCTATATGATGACTTGCTACCAAAAGAGCGTGCGCCGCCAAAGCGTTTAGCTTCCGCATCAGAAATACCAGCAAAAGATAAAGTAACCGCAATTGCAAGCGTGAAAAATAATCCAGAAATTTTATTCATAAATATTTAGGTGCCTTGTTAAGTAGGTTAATTGTTAATGTATTTAACTTTAGTACTGCCAGGTGTTGTTATGATTTTCCCTAAAGAAAATGCTTGCTCACCTAAGCTATTTAATAGATCTAATGTTGCTATTTCATCTTCTTCAGCAACACAAACAACCATGCCGATACCACAGTTAAAAGTAAGTAGCATATTATCTGAAGTAACATTACCTTGCTCTTGTAGCCATTTGAAAATAGCTGGGAATTGCCAAGCATTTAAGTCAACTTCAGCACTTAATCCTTCGGGTAATACACGAGGGACGTTTTCTGTAATGCCGCCGCCTGTGATATGAGCCATGGCATGAACTGAGATTTTACTTGTTAATTCTAATAAGTTTTTCACATAAATGCGAGTGGGTTCTAATAAGTGATCCGCTAATGCTTTGCCTTCTAGTTCACTAGATAGCTCAACTTTGCTGCGTTCAATGATTTTACGAATTAATGAATAGCCGTTTGAGTGGGGGCCAGATGATGCAATGCCGATTAATTTATTACCTGCCGACACTTTACTGCCATCAATAATATCTGCTTTTTCTACGATACCAACACAAAAGCCCGCAAGGTCATATTCACCATCTGTATACATACCTGGCATTTCAGCTGTTTCACCACCAACCAGAGCTGCCCCTGCTAATTCACAGCCTTTACCGATACCTTTAATGACTTGTTCCGCGGTATTAACATCCAACTTTCCTGTGGCAAAATAGTCTAAGAAAAATAATGATTCTGCACCTTGTACGATAATATCATTAACGCACATGCCAACGAGATCAATACCAATAGTGTCATGTTTATTAAGCTCAAATGCTAATTTTAATTTTGTACCAACACCGTCAGTACCTGACACTAAGATAGGTTGTTTGTAGCGATCTAAGGGTAATTCAAACAGTGACCCAAAACCACCTAAGCCAGACATAACGCCTGGAATTCTGGTTCTTGCCGCGATAGGTTTTATGCGCTCAACAAGGCTGTTGCCTGCATCAATATCTACACCAGCACTTTTGTAGCTTAAACTCTCTTGATTTTGTTCGCTCACGAGTATTCTCTTATGGGTCGATTTAAATTATAGTTAGCAGTATTGTACAAGACATAATTAAGGATATGAAATTGCTAAGTCGGATTTTAATGATTTGCCTGTTTTTTAGTATGCAGGCAGTTAGCGCAGTTGAGGTAAAGGGCTTGTTTGAAGCGGAAGTTATCACACAAAGTTTATCGTCAGAAGATAAAAGGATAGCCTTAAGAGAGGCATTAAGCATCGTCATTAATCGAGTTGCTGCGGGTGATGATTTATTGACAAATTCAAGCATTAAAGCAGCTCTTAATAAAGCTGAGTTTTATGTAAAGCAAGTTCAATATGCTTTAGAGACAAAAAGAGGGGATAAAACAGCAGCGCGGACGATGCGAGTTTTATTTAATGAAGAAACTTTAATGGCCGTCGCTGAAAATCAGGGATGATTTTTAGTCCGCGATAGGCGAAGGGAAATTTACCAATCTGAAGTGAACTGTAAGTTCGCTCAGGAGGTAAAAATTTTATCCCGGAGAGCCGTAGAGCCATTTGAGGTAGGATTAACGAAGCAGCTTTTGTGCGTAATTGATCCGAACGCAGGGCGTATCGGGGCATTATTGATTCGCCGCGTGGTGGCGCGCCTATATTCGTAATAGTAATCTTGCTGTTTGGAACGAGGTGCGTGATGAGGTTTTAGTTTGGTTGGTGGTAGAAAAGTTTGGTTCTAAAAAAATACTTAAATATAAAAGAAGATTTTGAAGTTTATAGTAGCTTGCAGGCTGTTGCTAAGAAAAAAGGTGTGCCATTAATGCTTCCTTTGATGGATTTGGAAGATAAGCGTGAGCTAACTGTTGATGATATATTAAGCGCCTATTCAGATAAGGTGCTCAATGGCTCGCGTCGTTATGGTGTTTCTGCTATTTTATCGGGCGCGGTTATCAGTAAGCGTCATTGTTGGTCTTCGGAATGGACTTTGCACTTTGATGGCAAAGTAAAGCAGTGGTCTTTACCTTGTGAGCGTTTAGAGCAAACATTGTCTGTTGCTATGCAGGGTATTTATGATCAACTTTCTGCTTTTCATGCGGTTAAATCAGATAAAAAAGAGTCAGCTAGTGTGGTTTTAAATATTACCGGCATTAATGGAATGACCGCAGAAAGTACGATTAATGCTTATTTAAAAAATTACCTCAGGTGGAATCCGTAAAATGGGTGAAAGTTGAAAAAGGCCGGCATGTTTTTAAGTTAAACTTTTCGGGTAAAAAAGAGGAATTAGAAAGGCTGATTGATTTGCAACGTGTTTTGTTAAAGTAGTCGTCAGCATAAACTATCAGTTAGTTTCGCAATAATTTAAAAAAAGAATAGATAAAAAACCATGCAATTTGATTTATTAGGTACAGACGGGCACGCAAGGCGTGGACAATTAAGTTTTGATAGAGGAGTTATTCAAACGCCTATTTTTATGCCAGTGGGTACGTATGGCTCAGTAAAATCAGTGACACCTGATGAATTAACCGAGGTAGGTGCGCAAGTTATTTTAGGTAATACCTTTCATTTGATGTTGCGTCCAGGAATGGAAGTGATTAAGGCGCATGGAGATTTACATGATTTTATGCAATGGCAAGGGCCAATACTGACAGACTCGGGTGGCTTTCAAGTGTTTAGCTTGGGTGAATTACGTAAAATAACGGAAAAAGGTGTTACGTTTAAATCACCGATAGATGGCAGTAAAATTTTTATGGATCCCGAAGAATCAATGCAAGTTCAGCGTGATTTAGGTTCTGATATTGTGATGATTTTTGATGAATGCACGCCTTATCCGGCAACTGTACAGGAAGCGGCGGATTCAATGCGATTATCATTGCGTTGGGCTAAACGAAGTAAGGATGCGCATGGAGATAACCCTTCTGCTTTATTTGGTATTGTGCAAGGTGGGATGTATGAGCATCTTAGAAAAGAATCGATAGCAGGCTTGGTGGATATTGGTTTTGATGGTTATGCGATTGGTGGTTTATCGGTGGGTGAGCCAAAAGATGAAATGATGTCTACCTTAGATGGTGTGCATCCGTATTTGCCTGTTAATAAGCCTCGTTACTTAATGGGAGTAGGTACGCCAGAAGATTTAGTTGAGGCTGTGCGACGTGGTATAGATATGTTTGATTGTGTGATGCCTACTCGTAATGCACGTAATGGCCATATATTTACTAAAACGGGGGTGATTAAAATTCGTAATAGCCAATATCGATTGGATACCAAGCCATTAGATGAAGATTGCGAGTGTTATACCTGCCAAAATTATTCGCGATCTTATTTGCGTCACCTAGACAAATGTCATGAGATTTTAGGTGCGAGATTAAATACCATTCACAATCTGCATTATTATTTGAGTTTAATGGCAGAAATAAGAGAGTCGATTGAAAATAAAGAGTTTTCTCAGTATGTAAAGCGATTTTATGAACTGCGCGGCAAAGATGTTCCAGATATGCCATAATGGGAAAATTTTCGTAAAAAACAAAGCACAACAGAGGGTATTATGAGTTTTTTGATTTCAGATGCGGTTGCAGAAGTAGCGGCTGAATCAGCAGTCCCAATGACTACTACAGCAGAAACAGCAGTGGCACCAGCTATCCAAGAGCCAGGCTGGGAAGGAATGTTATTTCCAATAGGGATTTTAATCTTCTTTTATTTTATCTTTTTAAGACCGCAATCAAAACGGACTAAAGAACATAAATCTATGCTTGAAGAAATGACTGCAGGTGCTGAAGTGGTTACTAATGGTGGTCTTTTAGGCAAGGTAATCAGTTTAGATGAAAATTTTGTCCAAGTTGAGGTGGCTAACAATGTCGTACTTCAGGTACAGCGTCATCAAGTCGCGAGCGTAATGCCTAAAGGTACTTATAAAGTACAAATGAAAAAATCAAAATCTTAATAGATTTAGAAAGCACCCTTTAAGCTAAGGGCACAGGCGGGCTAAGAAACTTCATTATAAGAAGATTTACTTAGTCCGCCTGCCTGCTTATAGCAAATAATAAAAATCTAATGCAAAAAGCATTAGCTATCGATCTATCTTGATGGACAAATCATGCAAAATCATTTCCCGCTTTGGAAAAATTTATTAATTCTAATTGTTTTAGTTTTGGGTATTATTTATTCATTACCTAATTTATTTGGTGAAGACCCCTCCGTACAAATTTCTATCAGTGATGCTAGTGATATGTCAGAAGTGCAGTTAGGGAAAGTTGAAAACAGTTTAGATAAAGCTGCCATTCCAGTTAAAGCGATGGAGTTGAAAGCTAAGCAAATTTTAGTACGATTTAATAATACCGATGAGCAAATGCGAGCGGCTGATTTATTGCGCAATAGCTTGGGAAATAAATATATTGTTGCTTTAAATCTTGCGCCTGCAACGCCGCAATGGCTGCGTAATTTAGGTGCTGCTCCTATGTATCTAGGTTTGGATTTACGTGGTGGTGTACATTTCTTATTAGAAGTGGATATGGATGCGGCATTAAAACAAGCGGATGAACGCTATAATAACGATGTTCGCTTAGCATTGCGTACAGCAAAAATTAGATACAAATCGGTTGCTTATGAGAGTGGTGCGATAAAAGTTGTTTTACGAAATGCGGCTGATAAACAAGCAGCAATGGATTTAATGGATAAAGATTTCCGTAAATTAGATTTAAAAACAAATGATGATGACTTACAGTTGTTTTTAAGTATTTCTGAAGCGGAAGTAAACGCGATTAAGAAATTTGCATTAGCGCAAAATATTACCACTTTACGTAATCGAGTGAATGAGCTGGGTGTATCAGAGCCTGTGATTCAGCAGCAAGGTGATAATCGTATCGTCGTGCAATTGCCTGGAGTGCAAGATACAGTACAAGCAAAAGAAATTTTAGGCACAACAGCGACGCTGGAATATCGTAAGGTTGATACCCAACATGATGTGCAAAATGCTTTATCAGGACGAATTCCGGTTGGTTCAAAACTGTATTATGAAAGAGATACCAAAGCTCCTGTTTTATTAAAAAGACGCGTCATTATCACTGGGGATCAGATTGTTGATGCTTCGTCAGGGATAGATCAAAATGGTTCTTCTTCGGTTAACATTACTTTAAATGGAATCGGCGCGAAGAAAATGGGGCGCTTTACTAAAGATAATATCGGTCAACCGATGGCAGTTGTATTTATCGAACAAAAAACAATCACCAAGATGATTGGCGGAAAAAAAGTTCGTCGTAAAGTGAAAATTGAAGAAGTCATTAGTATTGCAACGGTGCGAGATGCCTTTAGTCGACGTTTTCAAACAACTGGTTTAGATTCGCCTCAAGAAGCAAGAAAATTAGCTTTATTATTAAGAGCAGGGGCTTTAGCTGCACCTGTCGATATTGTTGAAGAGCGTACTGTCGGCCCTAGTTTAGGGCAAGATAATATCGACCAAGGTGTTATGTCGGTTATTGTTGGTTTTGTTGTTGTTCTATTGTTTATGGCAGTGTATTACAAAGTGTTTGGTTTGGTTGCCAATTTAGCCCTAACGTTTAATTTGGTTGTTATTGTGGCTGTTCTATCTTTATTACAAGCAACTTTGACTTTACCGGGGATTGCGGGGATTGTGTTAACGGTCGGGATGGCAGTTGATGCCAATGTACTGATTTTTGAGCGTATTAAAGAAGAGTTAGCGAATGGAAATTCACCGCACACCAGTATCTTTTTAGGGTATGAAAAAGCATTTTCAACTATTTTTGATGCCAATATTACAACCTTATTGGTTGCTCTTGTATTATTCGGTTTTGGTACGGGGTCTATCAAAGGCTTTGCAATTACCTTAGCGATTGGTATTTTAACTTCTATGTTTACAGCTATCTTAGGGTCTCGAATGATAATTAACTGGGTTTACGGCGGTCAGCGTAATAAAGAATTATCTATTTAAAGGGAAGGAAACAATGATAAAGCAAATTAATTTTTTAGGTAAACGAAAGTTTGCGGCAGTATTTTCAGGGCTTTTATTAATAATAGCTATTGCTTCTTTGGCGATACAAGGCTTGAAACTTGGTATTGATTTTACCGGTGGAACTTTAGTTGAACTGGGTTATGAAAAAGCCGTTGATTTAAATGTAATGCGGTCACAGCTAACAGAAAAAGGCTTTGCTGATGTAACGGTGCAACATTTTGGCACGGCACAAGATATTTTATTGCGTTTAAAGCCACAAGAAGGCATGAGTAATGTGCAGTTAAGTGTGGGTATTTCGGCGGCTGCAAATGCGGCAATGGAGATGCAAGGTGAGATGCGCCGTGTTGAATTTGTTGGCCCACAAGTGGGTGATGAGTTAACTGAAGATGGTGGCTTAGCACTGTTACATTCAATGTTTGGCATCTTGATTTATGTTGCTTGGCGATTTGAGTATAAATTTGCACTTGGATCTGTGGCAGCATTAGCACATGATGTATTGATTACTTTAGGCTTCTTTTCCGTTTTACAATTGGAATTTGATTTAACGGTATTAGCGGCTATTTTGGCGGTCATTGGTTATTCATTGAATGATACCATTGTTGTTTATGATCGTATTCGTGAAAATTTTCGTTTATTACGTAAAGGGTCAGCAGAGAATGTTATGAATATCTCTCTCAACCAAACGCTAAGCCGTACCTTAATGACATCAATTACCACTTTGTTGGTGTTAATTGCACTTGCCTTTTTAGGTGGCGAAATTATTCATAATTTTGCGATTGCTTTATTGGTCGGTGTTGTTATCGGGACCTATTCATCTATTTATGTAGCAAGTCCATTGGTACTCGCTTTAGGGGTGAGTAAAGAAGATTTAATGGAGCCTGAGGTAGAAAAAGAAGGCGCTGATTTTGATGTGATGCCTTAAGGTAAATGGTATTCATATAGTTTCTTGTTTTTAGTAGTTTTACTAAAAACAGTTTTTTAGTTTTATTTATTTTATATTTTTTGGAGTTTTAAAAATGGCAGTTGAACGTACTTTTTCTATCGTAAAACCTGATGCAGTAGCGGCTAACAATATTGGTGAAATCTACAGCCGTTTTGAAAAAAATGGTTTACGTATTGTTGCTGCTAAAATGATGCAACTTTCTAAAGAAAAAGCAGAAGGTTTTTACGCAGAGCATAGCGAACGTCCTTTCTTTGGTGCTTTAGTTTCTTTTATGACTTTTGGTCCAGTAATGGTTCAAGTTTTAGAAGGCGAAGGTGCAATCTTAAAAAATCGTGATTTAATGGGGGCAACTAACCCAGCTGATGCAGCTGCAGGAACTATTCGTGCAGACTTCGCAACTAGCATTGATGAAAATGCAGCACATGGTTCAGATTCAGCAGAATCAGCAGCACGTGAAATCGCATACTTTTTCTCTAATGAAGAACTTTGTGACCGTACTCGTTAAAAAAGAAAAAATCAACCTACTCAATTTCGACAGAAAAGGCTTACAGGCCTTTTTTGCCGAGATGGGCGAAAAACCTTTTCGTGCCACCCTCTTGATAAAATGGATTTATCAAGAGGGTGAGTGGGATTTTGATAGAATGACCAATATAAGTAAGTCACTACGTGCTTACTTAAAAGAAAACTGCTGTATTGTTGCGCCTGAAATTATCCTAGAGCAAGTTGCCAGTGATGGAACACGCAAATGGGTGATAGAAATGGGCGGTGGAAATAAAGTCGAAGCAGTTTATATTCCCGAAGAAAATAGAGCGACCTTATGTGTATCATCACAAGTAGGGTGTGCGTTAGCATGTACGTTTTGTTCGACAGCTCAACAAGGCTTTAATCGCAACCTAACGACGGCTGAAATTATTGGACAGTTGATTGCGGCAAATCATCGAATTGGTGAAAAAGGACGTGTAACCAATGTTGTTATGATGGGCATGGGAGAGCCATTATTAAATTTTGATAATGTTGTACCTGCGATGAATTTGATGACCGAAGATTTTGCATTTGGTTTGTCAAAACGACGAGTAACCATTAGTACCTCAGGTGTTGTACCTGCTATGTATCGCTTACAAGAAGTTTGTGACATAAGCATGGCCGTTTCATTGCATGCACCAACGGACGAAGTGCGTGATATTTTAGTACCGATTAATCAAAAGTATCCATTAAAAGAGTTAATGGCGGCTTGTAATAAATATATAGAAAAATCTCCTCGCGGTTTTATTACTTTTGAATATGTCATGTTAGATGGCATTAATGATTCCGATGCGGATGCGCGAGCATTAGTGAAATTATTGAAGAGTGTACCTTCAAAACTGAATTTAATTCCTTTTAACCCATTTCCTAATACAGACTATCAATGTTCATCAAGACGAGTCATAGAGCGTTTTAGAGATATTGTGTATAATGCAGGTATTGTTACCACGATTCGTAAAACACGCGGTGAAGATATTGATGCGGCTTGTGGGCAATTAGTGGGAAAAGTGCAGGATAAAAGTAGACGCATAGAGCGTTTACAAAAGATGGGCATTGCATAATGCGGGCAAAATTAATTGTCTTAATCATGGCTTGTTTAATAAGTGCTTGTTCTTATTTTAAGGAAGAGAAGCCAGATTATTCGAAAAAAGAAAAAACACCCATAAAGGCACGCTCAGATAAAGAGAAAGCAAAAACATTAACTGAGCTGGGTTCAGTTTATTACCAACAAGGTAAATATGAGTATGCACTAGAAAATTTAGAGCGATCTCTAAAGTTGGATGATAAAAGTGGTTTTACTTACCAAACCTTGGCTTTGATTCAAGTTCGCAAGTCTCATCCAGAGCCAGCTCGGAAGTATTTTTTAAAAGCGATGGCATTAGCGCCAGAAGATATGAATATCTTGACTAATTATGCGGTTTTTTTATATGGAAATAATGAAAAAGAAGCTGCTTTAATTGAGTTTAAAAGGGTGGTTGCTTCTCCCTTTTATGGCAATAAGTGGATTGCATTTACCTATTTAGGTTTATATGATTTACAAAATAAACAACAGCGTGCGGCGGAGATAAATTTTTATTTCGCATTAAGAAATAATCCTAGCTATGCACCTGCTTTAATTGAAATGGCGAGAATCCGTTACGCTAAAGCGGAAATGATGTCTGCACGAGGGTTTATTGAACGGTATTTTTCACATGCAAGAGATACAAAACCTCTGGCTGGATTAATGCTGGCGATTAAAATAGAGCGTAGCTTGGGGGATGAAGAGATGGTTGCAAAGTATCAGTTAGAATTAACTCGCGGCTATCCATTTTCTGATGCAGCTGAACAAATTAAACATAACAAGATGGTTACACAATAAAATGGCAAAGAATATTCAGGCTATTCGTGGTATGCACGACATACTTCCTGAGCAAACACCAATTTGGCAGTTTGTGGAACAAAATTTAAGAGATGTTTTAGCCGCGTACGGCTACTCTGAAATACGCTTACCAATAGTAGAAAAAACAGAATTATTTAAACGCTCTATCGGGGAAGTAACTGATATTGTTGAAAAGGAAATGTATACTTTTGACGATAGAAATGGCGATTCTTTAACACTGAGACCCGAAGGGACTGCAGGGTGTTTAAGAGCGGGCTTAGAACATGGTTTATTACATAATCAAACCCATCGGATTTGGTATTATGGACCGATGTTTCGTCATGAGCGCCCACAAAAAGGGCGTTATCGTCAATTTACTCAATTAGGTGTAGAAACTTATGGCATTGCGAGTGCGGATATTGATGCAGAATTAATCACTTTAAGTCACCGTTTATGGAAAAAACTCGGTTTAAGCGAGCAATTAGAATTACAAATTAACTCTTTAGGTACTTCTGAAGAACGCTTAGTTTATCGTGAGAAATTAGTAGAGTACTTTAATCAACAACCTGAATTATTGGATGAAGATAGTCAAAGGCGTTTAATTAGTAACCCTTTACGTATTTTAGATACTAAAAATCCTGCGATGAAAGAGCTGGTTGAAAATGCACCTAGCTTAAGAGACTTTTTAGGTGCAGAGAGTAAAGCGCACTTTACTAAGCTAACAGATACCTTAGATGCACTTGAAATTCCTTATACGATTAATCAAAGACTAGTTCGTGGTTTAGATTATTACAGTAAAACTGTTTTTGAGTGGGTAACGACTGCATTGGGCGCACAGGGCACCGTTTGTGCCGGTGGGCGTTATGATGGGCTGATTGAGCAACTCGGTGGTAGAGCTAATCATGCGGTTGGTTTTGCTATGGGCATTGAGCGCTTAGTTTTATTATTAGAAGAGCGTACAGACTTACAAATTAAGAAACCGGTTGATGCTTATTTACTTTTATTTGATGAGGCTGCAGAAAAAGCAGGATCTATTTTAGCGGAACAAATTAGAAGTGAGTTGCCACAACTTAGATTACAAATGCACTGTGGTGGCGGTAGTTTTAAAAGCCAATTTAAAAAGGCAGATAAAAGTGGTGCTGAATACGCTTTAATTTTAGGTGATGATGAGCTAGAAAAAAATGTCATAGGGCTTAAGTTTTTACGTATTAATGATGAACAGCGTACTGTAACAGTCGCAGAATTAATCAAATTTTTACAAAGCTAAAATCAGTAAATAATAAATTTATAAAATACGACTATAAAGGTATCAAAGTGGAAATTTACGAAACAGAAGAAGAACAAGTAGCAGCATTAAAAGATTGGTGGAAAGCAAATGGCACTTCTGTTATTTCAGGAATTGTTGCCGCCATTATTATTGTGGGCGGCTGGAATTTTTGGAAAAATTATCAGCAAGATAAAATGCTGCAAGCATCTACTGTTTATGAGCAGCTATTAAAAGCGAATACTGCAAAATCAACGGATTCTATTGATAAAATAGCTGAAAAAATAAAAGTGAACTATGCCGGTACGGCTTATGGTGCTTATGCTTTGTTATTTCAAGCAAAAGCAAAATTTGAGCAAAATGAGCTTGCAGCAGCAGGGGCTTTATTGCAGCAAGTGATTGAATCTAGTTCAGATGATGAATTAAAGCATGTAGCAAGAGCGCGTTTAGTGCGAGTGTTATTAGCTGAAGAAAAGTACGAGCAAGGCTTACAAATCATTGCCAATGTTAATCAAGCAAAATTAGGTGGTTTTGAAGGCATTTATGAAGAGTTAAAAGGTGACTTATATGTGGCTATGTCACGTATTGGTGAAGCGAGAACCGCTTATCAAGCCGCTTTAACAGCTGGTAAAAGTTCACCTTTATTACAGTTTAAATTAGATGATTTAACTGCTGCTGACGAAAGTAACTAAGGCTAAGCGATTAATGACTGTTTCCATGCGTAGAATTTTAGCTTTATGCTTTGTTTTTAGCTTATCAGCCTGTGCAACTTTAGCACCTATTGGTGATGCCATTGGTGGATTGTTTAGTAACTCGGATAATTCAGAACCACCTGCTGAATTAACGGATTACCAAGCTGAATTAAAGTTTGAAATTATATGGGATGAGTCTGATGGCGTGGGCGTTGATGAGCAAGTTATTAATTTAGTTCCTGCGGTAGCAGATGATAAAATTATCATTGCTGATCATGAAGGTTTAGTTTTAGCACGGCGTTTAACGGATGGCGAAACTTTATGGGAAGTTGAAACTGATTTACCTATTTCTGTTGGTCCTGTTGTCAGTGGTGATTTACTTTATATTGCAACCAGTAAAGCGCACGTTCTTGCTTTAAACGTAGCAACAGGAGAAGCGGTTTGGAAGCAAAGAGTTTCTAGTGAAGTATTAGCCTTACCTGTTATTGCGGGTGAAATTCTTTTATTGCGCACCACAGATGGTAAAGAAATTGCACTGAATAAAGTCGATGGCAAAGAAATTTGGAGTATCGCAGAGGCGACACCAGCATTAAGTATACGGGGTGATGGCTCTCCTGTTGTCGATGGTGAGACTGTTATTATTGGCTCTGCAAATGGTAAATTAACTGCGTTGAATTTAAACGATGGCGCGCACTTATGGGAAACCAGTATTGCCACTCCCAGAGGCCGTTCAGAAATTGAGCGTTTAACTGATATTAATGGGTCACCTTTATTAGTCAGTAGTGCTGCTTATATTAGTACTTACAAAAGTGGTCTTGCTTCTGTTTCCACAGTTGATGGCGATATCTTATGGCGTAATGAAAAGATCTCATCAGAGCATGGGCTTGCTGCAGATGATTATTATTATTTGTATGTAACTGATTCAGTTAGCGATTTATGGAAGTTAGATCAGGATAATGGACGCTCCTATTGGAAGCAGTCGGCTTTACATCGTCGTCAATTGTCTATGCCTGCTGTCTATGATGATTATGTTGTGGTGGGTGATTATGAGGGTTACTTGCATTGGTTGTCTAAAACAGATGGTCGATTATTAGGGCGAGTCGAAATTACTGATGAACCCATTATGGCTAGACCCATTATTGTTGATAATATGGTCTATGTTTATGCCAGTGATGGCACCTTAGCCGCGGTTAAGGTTTTATTGTATTAAACTCCGTGTTGCTTTAAACACGAGAGTCTATTGTTTTAATTTTTCGGAATTTGTATGTCATTACCCGTTATCGCTTTAGTTGGTCGTCCTAATGTTGGCAAATCAACACTTTTTAATTATTTAACTCGTACACGGGATGCTCTAGTTGCGGATTACGCAGGCTTAACACGTGATAGAAAATATGGTCGTGTAAAACGTGGCGAGCGTGCTTATTTATTGGTAGATACAGGAGGTATTACTGATAATGTGGATGGTATTGATTCTGTTGCAAAGCGCCAAGTAGAACTTGCGCTAGAAGAAGCTGATGTGGTTTTGTTTATGGTGGATGCCAGACAAGGCTTAAATATTGCAGACCAAGCTATTTCTGCAATGCTTAGACGTTTAGATAAACCTATTATCTTAGTGACTAATAAAATTGATGGTATTAATGCTGATTTAGCTGTCGCAGATTTTCATTCACTCGGCATGGGTAACCCTGTTTCTATTGCAGCAACACATGGGCGTGGTGTTAATGAGTTATTGTCGCGAGTTAGCGATGATTTACCTGAAGAAGATGATGTTTTAGATGCAGATGACCAAGAGCGCTATAACGGCGTTTCTATTGCAGTTGTTGGCCGTCCAAATGTAGGCAAATCAACTTTAGTTAATCGTTTATTGGGCGAAGAACGCGTGGTGGTTTTTGATGAAGCCGGCACAACACGAGATAGTGTCTATATTCCTTTTGAACGTAATGGCAAACGATATACATTAATTGATACGGCGGGTATGCGCCGTCGTGCAAAAGTAACCCTATTAGTAGAAAAATTCAGCATTATTAAAGCATTGCAATCAGTAGAAAAAGCCAATGTGGTTATTTATTTAATTGATGCTAGCGAAGGAATTACTGATCAAGATGCACATTTATTAGGTATGGTGATTGAAGCAGGGCGTGCTTTAATCATAGGCTTTAATAAATGGGATGGTTTAGATTTTGATCAACGTGAACTGATCAAACGCCAAACAGAAGTCAAATTACCTTTTTTAGATTATGCTGAGAAACATCCTATTTCCGCATTACATGGTAGTGGTGTCGGTAAATTATTTGATGTAGTGCATAAGCTTTATGACGCTGCAATGGTAGATATGTCTACTTCAGTACTCACACAAATATTAAAAGATGCGGTTGCAGGACATCAACCGCCTATGGTGAATACTCGCCGGATTAAGTTAAAATATGCGCATCAAGGCGGTAGAAACCCACCTTTGATCGTGGTGCATGGTAATCAAACAGATTTATTACCTGCGGCGTATGAGCGTTATTTGATGAATTACTATCGAACCAAGTTAGGTTTAGATGGAGCGCCTGTGAGGATTGTTTTCAAATCAGCGAAAAATCCATATAAAGAAGTTAAAAATAAGCTCAGTGATAGGCAGCTGTATAAGAAAAAACGCATGCTTGAGCATCATAGAAAAAAGAAAAAAGATTTAAAACAGAAAAAAAATAGTCGCGATAATTTAAGAAGAGGATAAGAGTATTGCAAAATTAACATTTAAACCTGGAAAAGATGAGCTTATTATTAATACCAATGGCGATTTGCCAGAAGTCGGTACACAAGCGCCTGATTTCAGTTTGGTAGATGGTCGATTAAATGATGTAACACTAAGCACTTATACAGGAAAAAAGAAAATCCTGAATATTGTACCTAGTTTAGATACGCCTGTTTGTGCAGCATCTGCACGTACTTTTAATGAAAAAGTAGAGCGTTTTGATAATGCCGTTATCTTAATGGTTTCTGCAGATTTACCTTTTGCACAAAGTCGTTTTTGTGAGTCTGAAGGCTTAAAACATGTTGTGCCAGTGTCTACTTTCCGTTCTAGCTTTGCCGAAGATTATGGTGTGCAAATTATGGACAGCATGCTGAAAGGCTTAACGGCACGTGCTGTTGTTATCATTGATGAAAAAGATGACGTAATTTATACCGAGTTAGTTACTGAAGTGACTAACGAACCTAATTACGATGCAGCATTAGAGGCTTGTCAGTAGTCCGCATTTTATTTCAAGTTTTGTGCAGGGTGGGTAGAGTAGTTTTTGCGAAACCCATCATTGCATTTAAATGAACATATAGTTCTCGTTATTTGTAGTTCCCCTATGAAAATTTTAGCACTCGATACCGCGACTGAAGCATGCTCAGCCGCACTTTATATAGATGGTGATATTCAAGAGCGTTTTGAAATTGCTCCTAGAGTGCATACTAAATTGCTCTTGCCGATGATCGATAGTTTGATGGCAGAAGCCGAGCTAAGGCCACAGCAATTAGATACGATTGCTTTTGGGTGTGGTCCAGGCTCGTTTACAGGGGTGCGGATTGCTACCGGGGTTATACAAGGTATTGCTTATGGCGCAGATTTACCCGTTGTACCAGTTTCCACACTAGCGGCAATTAGCCAAGCTTGTTTGCAAAAAACACAAGAAAATACTATTTTTACTGCCGTAGATGCACGGATGAATGAAATTTATTGGGCAGTTTATCAGCGGGATGCAGAAGGTTATGCCGAGCTTGTTGGTAAAGAAAGAGTTCAGCCAGCGAGTGATGTTGATGCTTTATCTTTAACGGGCTATGGCATAGGTTCGGGTTGGCAGCAGTATGAAAGCATTTTAAGAGAGAAACTAAATAATCAACTGATTGCATTTGATGCTGATTATTTACCTCATTCAGCCGATATTGCCTTATTAGGCGCAGTCGGTGTTAAGCGTAATAAAACTGTCTCAGTTGAGCAAGCCATGCCTGTTTATTTACGCGATAAAGTAGCAAAAACAACGGCCGAGCGTGCCGCGTTAAAAGCGAAATAATAAATTTAAAATAAAGGCTCAAGTGTATGTCTCAATTCTTTCAAATTCATTCAGAAAATCCTCAGCAAAGGCTTATTTATCAAGCGGTAGACATATTACGCAAAGGAGGGGTTATTGTTTACCCGACTGATTCTGCGTATGCCTTGGCTTGTCATATTGGTGATAAATCTGCTTTGGATAAAATTAAACGTATTAGGCAACTGGATGACAAACATAACTTTACTTTAATTTGTAAAGATCTTGCGCAAATTTCTACGTTTACTAAAGTCAATAATGATACGCATCGTTTAATTAAAAGTCTTACTCCCGGGGCTTTTACGTTTATTATTGATGCGACCAAAGAAGTCCCTAAACGTATGATGCATGCCAAACGTAAAACTATTGGTATTCGGATTCCTGATAATAATATTGCTCTGGCACTGGTAGAAGAATTGGGTGAGCCACTTTTAAGCACCACTATGATTATGCCTAATGATGATCATGCATTGAGTGATCCTTATGAAATTAGAGAGTTACTAGAGCATGAGATAGATTTGATTATTGATGCCGGAATGATTACTTGTGATGCCAGTACCATTATTTCATGTGCAGATGGACAAATTGAATTAATACGCCGAGGTAAAGGCGAAGCACCGATGTTAGGATAAAAAATGGATGAGTTAACGTTAGTACAGAAAATAGTTGTTTGGGTTGTTCCTGTTATTTTTGCGATTACAGTACATGAAGTTGCGCATGGCTGGGTTGCCAAATTATGTGGTGATAAAACCGCTTGGATGTTAGGCAGGTTAACGCTTAATCCGATTAAACATATCGACTTAATGGGAACAATTGTTGTCCCTGGTTTAATGCTAGCAACCACGGGGGTTGTTTTTGGTTGGGCAAAGCCTGTCCCTGTTATTCCTCGCAATTTACATAATCCTAAACGTGACATGGCTTTAGTTGCCATCGCAGGCCCATTAGCTAATTTTTTAATGGCATTAGGCTGGGTATTATTTATTCGACTGGCGATTTTTATTAATATGGCTGAATATTCACTGCCAATGTTATATGTTGGTATCGCAGGCATTATGATTAATATTGTTGTTGGCTTGTTGAATTTATTACCTATCCCCCCTTTAGATGGTAGCCGTATTGTTTCTTGGCTATTGCCAGCGAAATGGGAACGTTATTATCAATATATCGAACGCTATGGTTTTTTTATTCTGATTGGCTTGATGATGAGCAATGTTTTAGGTGATATTTTAGGACCGCCTATTGGTTTGGTAAAAGCCTTTTATTTCTCATTAGCAGGTTTGTAAACTTATAAATCATGAGTAGTCAGTTGCCGATAAAAGAAGAAATTCCCTTTCGAGCAATTGTAGACGGTAAGCCTTATGAAGAATTACCTAAAGATTTATATATTCCACCAGAAGCCTTAGATATTGTTTTAGAAACCTTTGAAGGCCCGTTAGATTTATTGTTATACCTCATTAGAAAGCAAAATCTTGATATTCTTAATATCCCAATACTGAAAATTACCCAGCAATATATGGAATATATTTCCATTGTAGGTGAGCTGAAATTAGAACTTGCTGCTGAATATTTATTGATGGCTGCATTGCTGGCTGAAATCAAATCTCGATTATTATTACCCAGAAAAGCAGAACAAATCGAAGGGGATGAAGATGACCCGCGTGCTGTGCTTATTCGTCGGTTACAAGAATATGAAAGGATCAAAAATGCAGCAGAAGCGTTGGATGAGTTACCTAGAATGGAGCGGGATATTACCTTGGCGACTATTGATACCTCTATCGTTGAAGTGCAAAGGCCTAAAGCAGAAGTGCAATTTAAAGATATTGTTTTTGCATTACAAGGCGTATTAAAAAGGGCGGATCAATTAAGTCATCATGTGATTACAAAAGAGCCATTATCGGTTAAAGATAGAATGAACCATATTATGCTCAGCTTGCAGTCTCAATCTCGTGTTCTTTTTACTGCATTATTTACGCTTGAAGAAGGAAGGGCGGGTGTGGTGGTCAGTTTCTTAGCTATTTTGGAACTCAGTAAGGCAGAGATGATAGAAATAACACAAGTAGAGCCTTTTGCCGAATTGAGTATTAGTGCGAAAACCTTAAGAAAAGAGATGCTGGTGTGAGTGAAAATATTCCCGTTGAGTCGGAATTTAAAAAAATTATCGAAGCACTACTATTTGCCAGTGATAGTCCGATGAGTTTGCAGCAATTACAGGCTGTTTTTCCTGAATTAGAAACACCTCGCAAACAAGAGATTCAAACAGTTATTGATGCAATTTGTTCAGATTATCAAACTTCTGCGATTGAATTACATCAAGTTGCAAGTGGCTGGCGTTTTCAAGTTAAAGCAGAGCAAGCAAGCTGGGTGGCACGTTTATTTGCTCAGAAGCCGCCTAAATACTCTCGTGCCTTATTAGAGACGATTGCGATTATTGCTTATCAGCAGCCTGTAACACGCGGGGATATAGAAGAAATCCGTGGAGTTAGTGTTTCTACGAATATGATTAGTACTTTATTAGATAGAGAGTGGGTAAAAGTCGATGGGCATAAAGAAGTCCCAGGTCGGCCTGCTTTATATGTCACCACTAAGCAGTTTTTAGATTACTTTAATTTAGCCTCACTAGAGGATATGCCAGCCCTACAAGAATTAGAAGTTCTTGCAATTGCGGGGGAGATGGCGATATAGCTTTATTTAAGTTTTTTGGATGGATTGAGCATTTTTTTGCGAAACCCATCATCCTTTTAAAAGGTAAGTGTTAAGCACTCTACAAGCTATTAAGTCATGTTTTTTATTTTTCTTCGGTCAGACTTAGCGGGTTCTCTGCTTTGATCATTGGAATTTGGCTTTCTAAGGTTGCCGATTCACGAACAATGGTTTCCCCTTCAAAATTAGCACCTTTTTCAATAGTTAACTCATGGTAAGTTAGTTTTCCTTTTACATCGCCTTGCGAGAGTATTTCTATCGTCAGGCTTTGAATACTGATGTGGATACACTATTTAGGACACAAAAACTAAGATTTACCCCCTAAATATAGAGTACCCAAAATGACTAAGAAAAAGCTAAATACTTACACGCTCGAATTTAAAGAATCTGCTATTAAATTAGC
>JAJJBE010000201.1 GCA_020996635.1 Bathymodiolus brooksi methanotrophic gill symbiont | reverse complement strand
GAAGTGAACTGGTCAGTTCGCTCGGGAGGCAAGTAGTTATCCCGACAGCCGTCAAGTCATTTGAGGTAGACTTAACGAAGCAGTGTTTTTTGCGTAGTTGAGTTGGACGCAGGACGAACTGGGGCTTCCATAAATCGCTCCGTGCTGAATGAAGATTGGCGATAGGACATCCCAAGGTTTCATGAAGTAGGAATGGCGCGCCTATGTTTTTATGTTTGTAAAGATTAAATTGATCTAGTCCTAGATTGGTTTTTTATTATATTTTTTTTAGGAATACACATGATTAAATTATTAAAAGTTTCTGCGATTGTTTTAGGTTCTAGTTTGATGATGGCTTGTGCTTCATCTGGTGATGTAGAGCAATTACAAGCTGATATTGATAAAGTTCAACAACAAGCAAACCAAGCATCTGAAGCTGCTGCTAACGCTGAAACATCAGCTAATAATGCTGCTGCAAGTGCTACTGCTGCTACAGCTGAAGCAACTCGTGCTGCAAATGCTGCCGAAGCAACTAATGAAAAATTAGATCGTCTATTGACTAAATCAATGATGAAATAAATATAAATTTTATAACGATTTATTACGTGATAACTTTTAAATATAGAAAGCCTGTTGATTGTTAATCAACAGGCTTTTTTATTGCTTGATAGTTTAAGCCTTAAAAAATGTAAATTCAGGTTTTAGGCATTATCATTAAATAAAGGTTTATACCCAAAATCATTGAAGATGCTTGATAAATGAGAAAAATCAAGTCAAGCTATACAAAATATGAAAATCACACTCACCTCCGAACAAAAAAAGGCATTAGAATTGCGGCATAATAAAGTCCGTGATGTACATGAGTGCGATCGAATTAAAGC
>JAJJBE010000005.1 GCA_020996635.1 Bathymodiolus brooksi methanotrophic gill symbiont | reverse complement strand
CTAAATCTTTTAAGGTAGCTCCAAGGTATTTCCGTAAATCTTTATAAATGCTCTTCTTTCGATATTTAGGGATCCAAACTATATGATATTTACATTCCCATTTACTATGGTTTAAACTATTTTCTGATTTCATCATTTTTTCCTTATCTTTTGAACTTTAGGCGGTTCACAGATAAGGAGAATCTCGATGATTCCCGTAATTGTCAAACTTTGTGAGTCCCCCAGCAGAGCTGGGGGTTTACTTATTAGAAATAATGTTGAAAAAGAGATGGCTTTAACTTCCCCTCACCCAACCCTCTCCCTTTGGAGAGGGCTTAAAAACAGGATTCTATTGCGATTTTATACACTGAGTAGTTAGCACGATTTTTACTAGGCAGAATCTCGAAGAAAAACCCACTCAGTTTCATTTGACTCTGCAGCAGAAAAATAATATCCCGCACTGGTAAAATCTTTCAATTGCTCTGCTTTCTGACATTTATTTTTAACGGCAAATGCCACCATCATGCCACGCGCTTTTTTGGCATAAAAACTTATTATTTTATATTTTCCATTTTTGTAGTCTTTAAAAATGGGAGTGATAATATTTTGCTTTATAGACTGCTTTTTAATGGCTTTAAAATACTCATTAGAGGCTAAATTAACCAACTCAGTTGATTGATTTTCAGCTAAATCTTGGTTCACCAAATGGGTAATTTTATCTCCCCAAAAAGCATATAAATTTGCACCCCGGGTATTATTAAATTTAGTTCCCATTTCTAGGCGGTAGGCTTGCATTTTATCTAAAGGCCGTAACAATCCATATAAGCCCGATAATATACGGAGATTTTTTTGTGCGTAAGCTAACTTATCCGGCTGAAAATTGTCTACGCCAATACCCTGATAAACATCGCCTTTAAAAGCAAATAATACAGGACATTCAAATTCAGATCCTTTTGCCACCCAATCTTGAAATCGTTGATAATTTAATTCAGCAAGCTTTTCACTAATCCCCATTAAGCTTTTAATTTCTTCAGGGTTTAATTCTTGCAGTTGATCAATCAGTAATTGACTATCCTCTAAGAATTGCATTTCTGTTGTTTTAATTGCAGGATAGTTCGCCTGCATATCCAGTGATTTTGCCGGTGAAATTAACATGAGCATCTGCTTAATCCTATGGTTTTTTTAAGTTGATTGCTGGCGACCAATCTAGCCATTTACTTTCATAATCTTCATGCAGTTTAAATGATTGATGATTAACCACTCGCTTTTTTACCTCAGCCGTTGGCGTAGCAAAAGCGATACCTCCAACCACAATACTTTCTAAGGTATCCGCCCTAATTTCTACTCCCGAAAAAAGCCCTAAATCAACTTTCAGACCACTGACATTCCAGAATTTTGAATTATCTTGCACTAGAACTGCATATTTTTTTGCGATATAAATATCCAGCAAAACTTGCTGTGCATTGCTGGATAACTGATACCCTCGCACTTCACCTACTTTAATTTGCCGATACAAAACAGGGTTTCCAATTTTAATTGACCCCAACTTCGGTGATTTTAAAGTAATCTGTAAGCCTTCTTTAATTTCTGGTAAAAACAGCTGCCCTTTAAAATATCTACTTTTCTTACCTGAGCCTGGCTCGATTTCTATATAGTTACCTTTTATCAATGTACCTAAATATTTGCTTTTAAATAAGCCAATTTGAGCGGACACTAGCCAGAATTTAGCACCTTGCCGAGCAAAATCTACCGCACTATCAAATAATTTAGCCTGTGCAATAATTGATTTATTATTAGCGGCTATTTTTACTTGTGTCACTACGCCTACTTTTATCCCTAAGTATTTCAGCTCTGTGCCTTCCTTAATGCCTTGCGCTAAATCAAATTCGATTTGTATCTTTTTTACCTGTTCTTTTGCTAAATTAGCATCTTGATAAAGTGGGTATAACCTTCTTTTTTTATAAACAGTATAAGTACGTTGGCCTTCTACATTAGTAAAGCTTATGCCACCATTTAATAAGGATTTTACTGAAGCCATCTCAAGCTTAACCCCTGATAAACCTGCCTTAATTTTAAGGCCACTATTACGCCAAAAACGCGTTTTACGTGAAATTAAGTGTAGATATTTTTGCTTAATTTCTAAGGTAATAAGAATATTATTTTTAGGACTTAAAGCATAGTTAATGACTTCCCCAACAGGAATTTTTTTAAAATAAACGTTAGAGCCAATTGTCAAAGAACCTAATTCATCTGCAATGATTTTAATAAACTGCGAGCCTGACTTTTCCTTTTCTGGCACATCGACTTCTGCTGTCTCAAAATCATCATATAAAGTAAATTTTTCGCCATTGTCCGCTAGTTCTAAAGCACCTACTTCGGGTGTATAAAATGCAATACCGCCAGAAATTAATGCAGCAAGTGATTCTGTATGCACAGAAAATTCACTCAAACCGACTTTAATTGAAAGACCGTTAGCATTCCAAAAACGTGATGATTTTTTAACTAAATGTGTATAGCGTTCTTCAATTCGTACATTAATTTTTACCTGATCCTCTAAAACCAGCAATGTATAATCCAGCACTTCACCCACCGGAATTTCACGAAAATATACTTTTGATCCACGCACGATAGAGCCTAAATGACCGACCAACATATCGATATATAAACTTTTACTATCGTTAAATAAAATAGGTGGACTATTTAAAGCAATAAATTCTCTTTGTGATTCACCAACACCTGGATTCATACTAATATAATCCCCCGGTACAATGGTATCTAGCCCAGTAATTTCAGTCAGTGAAATCGAGGGTTTTACTAACCAAAATCCAGTGGTTTTACGCAAACCTTCAACCACAGATGGTACAACTTCAGCCATTACTTTTATTTGTTTGAAGTTATCACTCATCTGCACAGATTTAACCAAACCTATGCGTACCCCTTTATACATCAGCAGTGTTTTACCCGCAGTTATGCCGGCGGCATCTTCAAAAATAATGGAGATTTCGATGCCTTTTTCTTGGAAATTTTGAAAAACAATCCAACCCGCCATTAAAGCACCCACTAATGGCAATAACCAAATACCAGATAACCAGTGTTTTTTTACAATATTTACTTTAGTGACTGTCATTCCCTGAATCCCAAATTAACCTTGAATCTAAACATAGTGCCGCAAGCATCGTTAATATAACCACTAATTCAAATAAAAGTGCAGCTGGCTCTAAATTAACCGATGCAATATTTCCAAACTTAACCACCGCTAATAGAATGCTGATAACAAAAATATCTAACATAGACCAACGTCCAATAAACTCTACCATGCGGTACATTTTACTACGCAATAGTACACCCTTTTGCCATTTAAACTGTATCGCCAATAAAATATAAGCCAAAGCAAACATTTTTAATAATGGCACCACAATACTAGTAATAAAAACAATCGCAGCAATTGGAGCCATACCTATATTATATAAATTGATAATACCTGACATGATGGTATCCGTCCGAAGCACCCACATTTTATTTAATGTCATAATGGGCAGTACATTAGCGGGAATATAAAGAAAAAAACCTGTTAATAATAAAACCCAACTCCAGCGTAAGCTTTGTGGAGTTCTTGGGTATACTTTACTATGGCAACGTGGGCAATAATGCAGCTTTTCCTGGCTATCAACCATTAATTTGTGACAATGCCGACAGCTTAAATAGCCTTGTTGTAATGCAGATTTCATTGATGACACTCAATTAATCGCCAAATTAAATTTTTATTTAAGAGTTGCGTTTGTAGCGCACTGGCTAATAATAAAACTAAAAAAGCATAAAGCCCCACACCTGCTAATAATTCCGCATCATCTCTTAACTTGATCGCTGCAACGATAAAACTAAGTAATAAAATATCTAACATTCCCCAAGCATTAATCCGGTTATAGCTCTTAAAACTAAAAGCTAAATACTGGCTCGGTATTTGGTAATAGACTCGGGACATCACAAAAAGCAACAAAGTCATTTTGAATAAGGGGATACAGAAAATACTAATCAAGACAACAATGCCAATCCCAATATTTCCTGTTATAAACAAAGTTTCCAAGCAACTTAACATCGACATGGCTTCCGTGTGTCCTATCATCGTAAATCGCATAATCGGCAATAACATGGCAGGAAAATACATTAATAACCCAGTTAAGAGGCATAACATATCTTTTCTAATAGAGAAGTTTGTTGGATGCTCCAGTACATGCAAACATTGTGGGCACTGGCTAATAAACCCTGCTTCTCGCATCGGATTAAGCTCTATTAACAAATCACACTCTGGACATGCGCTTAAATTATCGGTACTTAATGGTAACGGTATCATCATTTTCCACTAAGCGCTGTAAGCGTGTTATTAATTCATCAGTCGGGTGAACACGCCAAACATCTCCGAGTTGTAAGCTCGCTTTTTCAGTGCGTGTTTTATAATTAATGATTATCATGCACTGCCCCTCTGCAAAGGGTTGCAAAATAGCCTGTAATTTACTTAGGAAATCAAGCTCCCCTTCTGAAGATTGAGAGCAATCCCAATTGATAAGTAAGCAGCGTGCAAAACTTTCCCGCGCCTGCTCCATATTGTAGATTTTTTCTGCTGTAACACTCAGTCCACCCGAGTAATCATTGATTCTTGCCGAACCTTCTACCACTAAAACTTCACCAGATTTAATAATTTCTTTATAGGCTTCAAAAGTTTCACTATAAATAGCCACTTCTAAGCGCGAGCTTTTATCATCTAAAGTTGCGAAGCCCATAGTCTGGCCTTTACGATCTAATCGTGTGCGCATTTCAACCAACAAACCCGCTAAACGGACATCAATTTTGCCACGTGTTTTTTCTACTTTCATGACAACATCGGCAATTTTCCCATGCACAATGTTTTTTAATTCACGACGGTATTGATCGATAGGGTGACCTGTTAAAAATACCCCTAAAGCCAGCTTCTCAAAACTTAAACGCTCTTTTTCTGACCATGCTGTCGCTTGATGTGAATAATCATGTACTTCATCAACACTACTTTCCGCATTAACGGCTAGGCCAAATAAATCATTTTGCCCCACTTCCACCATTTTACTATGCCGTTCAGCGACTTTAATGGCTATCGGTAATTCCGCCATATGGCTGGCACGATTTTCATCAAAAACATCAAAGGCACCGCCACGAATTAAGGCTTCAAAAACACGTTTATTCACTTTGCGTAAGTCTACCCGTTTACATAAATCATATAGCCCTTTAAATTCACAATTAGCTTTACGTTCTGCGAGTAAATCTTCAATCGCCGCTTCACCCACGCCTTTTATGGCACCAATGCCATAAACAATTTCATTCGCTTCATTAACCGTAAATTGGTAGTGAGAGACGTTAATATTAGGCGAGCACACCTTAATTTTCATCTCGTCACATTCATTGACTAAAATCACTACTTTATCGGTATTATCCATGTCAGATGACATAACCGCAGCCATAAATTCTGACGGGTAATGTGCTTTTAGCCATGCCGTTTGGTAGGCCACCAATGCATAAGCTGCTGAATGTGATTTATTAAATCCATATCCAGCAAATTTTTCCATTAAATCGAAAACATAATTTGCAATCGATTCTTCTATACCATTATCCACCGCTCCCCGGGTAAATAACGCCCGTTGCTGAGCCATTTCTTCTACTTTTTTCTTACCCATGGCTCGGCGTAATAAATCCGCGCCACCTAAGGTATAACCGCCCATTTCACGAGCAATTTGCATTACCTGCTCTTGATATAAAATGACTCCGTTAGTTGGTTCTAAAACATCCTCTAAACTGGGGTGAGCATATTCAGCTTTTGCACCATGTTTAACATTAATGTAATCATCAACCATCCCTGATTCCAACGGCCCTGGACGAAATAATGCCACCAAAGCAATAATGTCATCAAAACAATCGGGTTTCAGCTTTTTAATTAGCTCTTTCATGCCGCGTGATTCCAGCTGAAAAACCGCTGTCGTCTGCGCTGCAATTAATAGTTCATACGATGCCCTATCATCCCGAGGAATTTGGGTGATATCAATGAGAGGCTCGCCCAACTCAGCTTGCTTTTTATTGATGGTTTGTAACGCCCAATCAATAATGGTCAGTGTTCGTAAACCTAAGAAATCGAATTTAACAAGACCAACGGCTTCAACATCATCTTTATCAAACTGGGTAACTAAATTACCGCCACCTTGCTCACAATATAATGCCGAGAAATCCGTTAATTTAGTGGGCGCAATAACTACCCCACCCGCATGTTTACCTGCATTTCTGACCGTACCTTCTAAAGATAAAGCCATATCCATTAAAGCTTTGACGTCTTCATCGGACTCATAAAGCTCTTGAAACTCGGGTACGGCTTCTAAGGCTTTAGTCAGCGTCATGCCTATTTCAAAGGGCACCAACTTAGATAAACGGTCTACAAATCCATACGGGTGGCTAAGTACCCGACCGACATCACGAATAACCGCTTTTGCCGCCATCGAACCATAAGTGATAATTTGTGATACTTTGTCGCGACCATAATTACGTGCCACGTAATCAATCACTTCATCACGCCGATCCATACAGAAATCGACATCAAAATCAGGCATAGATACCCGTTCTGGATTTAAAAATCGCTCAAATAATAAATCAAATTCTATTGGATCTAAATCGGTAATATTCAGCACATAAGCCACTAAAGAACCCGCACCCGATCCACGCCCTGGCCCGACAGGAATTAAATTATCTTTTGCCCACTGAATAAAATCAGCAACAATCATAAAGTAACCTGGAAAACCCATTTGTACGATAATCCCTAGCTCCATCTCTAGACGTTTATCATAAGCAACACGATTTTCTTCAAGCGTGCCATCACCAATTGCAGGGTATTTTTCTAACCGTGCATTCAACCCCTTTTTAGATTCCTCGATAAAAAACTCATCTAAAGTCATGCCTTCTGGCACAGGGAAATCAGGTAAGAAATTTTTCCCTAAGGTCAATTCAATATTGCAGCGTTTTGCTATTTCAACTGTATTTTCTAAAGCCTCTGGAATATCTGCAAATAAAGCCTGCATTTCTTCCGTACTGCGCAGATATTGTTGTTCGGTATAGTTTTTAGGGCGGCGGTTATCATCAATCACCCGCCCTTGGTTAATACACACTCGAATTTCATGTGCATCAAAATTTTCTGGTTTTAAAAAGCGTACATTATTGGTTGCAACCACGGGTAAATCTAATATCGTTGCCAATTCAACCGCGCGCACTAAATACGCCTCTTCCTGCGGCCTGCCTATGCGTTGTAACTCTAAATAAAAACGATCCGGAAAAAGTTTTTGCCAGTAGGCTGCCAAAGTTTTTGCTTTATCAATATCATCAGTTAATAAAGCCTGCCCTATATCGCCTTCCATCGCCCCTGATAGCGCAATCAATCCCGCATGATTTTCTTCTATCCACTCTCGCTTAACCATAGGCACGCCTTGGTGCTGCCCTTCTTGATAAGCTTTGGAGATAAGCTCAGTTAGTACGCGGTAGCCTTCGTTATTTTTAACTAATAAAGTCAAACAAAAGGGAGTGGCGAGGTCATCAGGGTTAAGTAAATAAATATCCGCACCAGCAATGGGCTTAATGCCTTTGCCTAGAGAAGCACGATAAAATTTAACTAAAGAGAAAAAGTTGGACTGGTCAGTAATCGCAACTGCTGGCATATTCAAATCAGCCAACGCACTCGCTAATGGTTTAACTTTAACAAGCCCATCCACAAGGGAATATTCAGAATGTAGGCGGAGATGGATGAATTTGGGTTGCATAGCGTGTGAATGATTTTTTCTAAATGGGGTATTTTAGTCTAAAAATAGATTTGACGTAGAAGCGTCTAGGGAGACTCGTCTTCGCAGAGCGCGAGAAAAGAACAATACTATATATTATTACTTGTCTACTTTCACCAATTTACAACAGCAATTCTCGCTCAAAGCCAAAAAATCCAAATCTAGCCGCAAACCCACGTGTAATTTAAATCAACAAACTATGGACTAAAAGGTCCATAGTTTGACTTACGACTGAAAGTCGTTATTTCGGCTGAAGCCGACTAAAAGAAGACACTAACTAAAGTTAGTTTTTCATGACTAAAAGTCATTCAACTTTAAAATCTTCGTCATTATGATTTGGATGTTGATCATGTTTTTCAAGGTACTCTTTTAGGCTCTTTTGAAAAATGAGTGGGTAAACTATAATCTACTGACCTTAAAAGTTATAGACTCTTTGATGTGGATACACTATTTAAATTTAAAGCTCAAATTAACTCTATTTTTATAATAGGGAGGCAAACATACTGCACAATTCAATATTAGCACGTAAATCAGAAAAAATTGCTTTAATGTTTGTAGCTGAGTTTATCTACTAGGTAATATTGTGTCAAGCACTGATAATCCTAAGTTTATGGGCTGTATTTAACAAATTTTTCGAGTTAAACATTATGCAATTAGCGCAAAAAAAACGGACTGTCTCTGTCTATATAATCCAAGCTACTTGAAGATGCAGGCTTAATGGAACCGCGATCTTTAGTCGCAGATTGCTTGATATGTGATTGCAGCTGCTGAAGATCGCTGCTCCGGTTAGCTAAAATTACGCACCTTCATTGATTTTGGGTATATTATCCACTCAGTCACACCTACTTTACCCTCTTTTAATTAAACTTAAGTTATGGAAATAAAAAATCACACTCTCATATCAGCTGAGCAAGTTGCATCCCCAAATGCAGATAATAGGCCTGATACAAATGATATTTCTTTAATTGTTATTCATTGCATTAGCCTACCTGAAGGCTGCTTTGATACCGCGCATATTAAGCAGCTTTTCTGTAATCAATTAAAAGCCGAAGACCACCCTAGCTTTGATGCAATATGTGGGCTAAAAGTTTCTAGCCATATCGTCATAAGTCGCACAGGGAAAATTACTCAATATGTACCTTTTAACAAACGTGCTTGGCATGCTGGACTTTCCAGCTATCAAGGGCGCACACATTGCAATGATTTTTCTATTGGTATAGAGCTGGAAGGTACTGATCATAGTGCATACACTAATGAACAATACACTCAACTCAGCGCATTAATTAAAAGCTTAATCCAAAATTATCCAAGCTTAAATGCTGACCATATCACTGGGCATAGTGATATTGCGCCACAGCGCAAAACAGACCCAGGGGATTTTTTTGATTGGGACTTATTAAAATCTACTTTGTAATTTTTGCCACTAAAGACAGATGGGGTAGAAAAATTGGTTGGGGTTCACTGCGCGCCTAAAAACAGGCACTACATTCTACCTACCCTACGCTGCTCCTTTCTTATAATGATAATCTGTTCAGCTAAAAGGCTATGGTTTTAATCCTGCGAATTTAAATACCTGATGTTACGCACCCTAATGATATTTCCATTAAAATAGTAGGCTATGAAAACACCTGATATTTTTGACTTATACACCGATTACCTGATCACTTCATTTAGCTATACAACAGCGACAGGATTGTCAGG
>JAJJBE010000258.1 GCA_020996635.1 Bathymodiolus brooksi methanotrophic gill symbiont | reverse complement strand
ACTCGTTACTTTTATTCTTGATGCACACAAGGACATTTTGCAAAGAATTGAACAAGTTATTGACTATATTTCTGTCACTATAGAAGCCCTTAGAGTTGGGCGGTCTGCGCCGAGAGCATTAAAGAGTTTTAAGAATGATATTCATTTTTCAGCCTATAAAAGCTCTTTGTAATTAATATGTTACGCTTAACTTACTGGCATTGGGGTTAGCGTTAATGTTTAGTGCCATTTACCAAGGACAGTGTTGCGCATCTGCAATCCAAGCATCTAAAGCAAAACCTGAAATATTTGGTTTATCAGTTGCACCGGCAGCGATTGTAGAAGGCTTTGCAGTATTTGCATTTATTTTTGCATTAGTCATTAGTAGTAATATTCCGCAAGGTTAATGGTATGAAAACAGAGAGTATGACCTCGTCAGGAGTAGAGAATTTAATTCAACGGCTACGGGAACAAGGAGTGGAAGCAGGCCAGAGCAGCGCAGAAAAGATTGTATTAGATGCACAAAAACGCGCGACATGGATAGTAGAAGAAGCTGAATTAGAAGCAAAGCAGTTAATCAATAATGCAAAAATACAAGCAGATGCACATCAAAAAGCAGGTGAAGATGCTTTAAAGCTGGCTATGCGTGATGTTTTGCTAAAATTACGCGATACCTTATTAGAATCTTTTAGCCAAGATGTACAGCGTGTTGTTGGGCAAAAAATGGAGCAAGAAGCTTTTTTAGAGCGGCTTATTTTACAATTAGCAGCTGATGTTACGCAGTAGCCGACTTTAATTGTTGCAATTCATCAAAAGCTTGTCGAATAGCATTAATATAAAGTTTCGATTTTAAAGCGAACTTGTTCAGCCCTTGCTGGGCACTGAGAATCTCTAA
>JAJJBE010000190.1 GCA_020996635.1 Bathymodiolus brooksi methanotrophic gill symbiont | reverse complement strand
ATATCTATAGCAAGAACCTACATGGGAAGAAGGAAGCATTTTACCGGCCAAAGTTTTTGGGCAAGAGGGTATTATGTTTCAACCGTAGGAAGAGATGAAGAAACTGTGAGAAATTACATAAAACATGAAGAAAGTGAAGGTAAGCGAATAGAGCAGCTTAACCTGTTTTAGTTACCCTTGCACCCTTGGGTGCTCAATGAATCAGCCCGCTTTGAGCGGTTCACGGTTTTCAAGCCTCCGGCTTTGCCGGAGGTATTTGACTTCAGAACCTAGGTTAGAGGTCATGATAATGACGGTATTACGGAAATCTACAGTACGTCCTTGACCATCGGTTAAGCGGCCATCATCGAGTACTTGCAATAAAATATTGAAGACATCAGGGTGCGTTTTTTCAACTTCATCCAATAAAATAACGGAATAAGGGCGGCGGCGAACGGCCTCGGTTAAATAGCCTCCTTCTTCATAACCGACATAACCTGGAGGTGCGCCGACTAAACGCGCAACGGAATGTTTTTCCATAAACTCAGACATATCAATACGTACCATGGCATCTTCGGTATCAAATAAGAACTCAGCCAAAGCCTTACTCAATTCGGTTTTACCGACACCCGTTGGGCCTAGGAATAAAAATGAACCATTAGGACGTTTTGGATCTGATAAGCCTGCACGGGAACGATGAACAGCATTACTAACCGCAACTAAAGCTTCTTCTTGGCCGATCACTTTATTGGCAAGGTATTTTTCCATAGCTGAAAATCAGGGATGATTTTTAGTCCGCGATAGGCGAAGGGTTGTTACCAATCTGAAGTGAACTGTAAGTTCGCTCAGGAGGTAAAAATTTTATCCCGGAGAGCCGTAGAGCCATTTTAGGTAGG
>JAJJBE010000181.1 GCA_020996635.1 Bathymodiolus brooksi methanotrophic gill symbiont | reverse complement strand
TTAAGTCTACCTCAAATGACTTGACGGCTGTCGGGATAACTACTTGCCTCCCGAGCGAACTGACCAGTTCACTTCGGATTGGCGAATTTCCCTGTCGCCTACTGCGGACTAAAAATCATCACTTCGCAAGCTCCGTTTCCCTGATTTTCAGCGTTTGACTCCCTTTTTGGATATGGTGAATTTCTAGTAGATGCTTGTAGGTTAAAAAACTTTTTAGTTTATTGGCATCACGAATACTTGTTGCAGTGTTTGAATCGGTATCTTTTGTGGCGGCCGTTAGTTTAAACTTTTGATTTTTATGTATATTTTCGCTGTTGGGGTTAAAAGTAACCTTGATGTAACTATTGCCTTTTTTATCTTCTTCAATAAAAATATTTTCCAGTTCATTGAGGTTAATATCTTCCATTGATGATTGGAAAAAATCTTTTAAGGCATAATACAGAGAGCTTTTTCCACTACCGTTTTCACCATAAATAAACAGGTTTTTGCCACCGACATTGATTTTCTGCTCACCGTAAAATGCCTTGTAATTATTGATTTCAATGGTTTTTATTTTCATGCTAAATTTATTTTGAAAGGAGTTAAATAGCTTCAGCTATTTCCGAAACAGCAATAGCTAAAGCAATTAGACTCCTGTGTTAATAATCATCTTTGTCGGAGTACAAGTTTTTATAATCAGAATTTTCTTTAAATTGGCGAACTAAATTTTCACGCCCTTGTTTTTTAATGAATTGATGAAAACTTGAAAAAGGATAAGTGTTTATGTTTTCTACATATTGATGTTTAACAGGGTTATTAAATAAATAATTTAGATGAATTAAATAGTCTTTTTCGTTGCTAGGGCAGTAACCCCAGTAATTCCACCAAATCGGTTGCTCAACTTGAGTGTGTTTTTTAATATGATACCCACTAACACTGTGAATTTGTTTTATTATTTTTGGAAGATCAGTACCTTTGTGGCTTTTCCCTAATAAATGATAGTGATTATTGAGTATAACCCAATGATGAAGTTCCCACTGATACCGTTCAAAACTTGATTGTATACAATCAAGTAAAAGTTCCTTTAGCCCTGAGTCTTTAAGCAGGTGTTGTTTTTTGTAGATAGAGGCAGTAATGAAGTATGGGCAGTTATCTACAAAAATATGCGTAGGAGCGTTTGAATAATCTTTTCTTTCCATAAAATATCACATAAATTGATTGGTATAACGGCATCACAAACAGAGCTATTTAGGAGCGCAATAGCTTTAGCTATTGCTGGCTTATTTCGGAAATAGCTAAAGCTATTTTACTCCTATTGCAAGGCTTCCTTAATGATTCTAATTTCTTCAATAGAATCCAGAGTTTCTAAATGATTACGGACAAGATGGCTAGGGTCATAAAGTCGGTCAAATTCTGCTTGAATAATAGCTAGTTTTTCCTCTGTAGTCATCTCTTCGGTAATGGGTTTAAGTTCACCTAAATGTTTTAAGAGTGGCTTGTTGGCTTGGTTCATTTCTTCTGTAAAATATAACTCGAAAACTAAGCCGTCTATGAGTTGTTCAAAGTAGGCGGTTTGTAGTTTTAATTCATTTAATTTAACACATTGAATATAATCAACCAATTTTTCAAAATACTGTCTTTTACTGTCAGTAATATCTCTAACTATAGGTAAGTTTTCAAGAAATATTTTTTTATAGCGAAAAGTACTTCCTCTTAAATCGCCGCCCGCATAAAAAGCTCTAAATGCAAAAGTAAGAAGTCGGGAGTTAAGAAGTGCTGTTAAATACTTGGTCTTTTCCCCAGTTAATATAAAAGCAGTTGCTTCTGCGTATATATCAGAATTATCGTAATAAAAAGCCGAATCAAAAACAATTTCAGCATATACAATTTTTTCTTTTCCAAACTCTGCTTGATAGGCACAGTTACGTAAATTATAAGGTGTAACACCTTTATCATATCGTTTTGTAATCTTGTCAAGAAAACTATCTAAGTATTCTTTTATGGCAGAATAACTATCTATTCTTATTGGAGCCTTACCGTCATAACCATTGTGAGAATTAATGAACCACAAATCAGAAAAACTTGCTTGATACCGTTTAATATCCCTCCCACGCAAAATCGGCTTAATTATTTCCGCACTTTTCGGGTCTTTAGCAATCAATTCATCTTTCTTTTTACCCTCTATAATAAAAGCTTCATTGAACCCAGTTAAAATGCCACGACATATTGATACATCCCACTTCTTTAAAGGCGTACCAACAGCTTCAATACGTTTTTTAATCTTACCCAGATTTTCTGCAACAATCACAAAACCATCTTCATTAAAAAAAGATGTCCCTGCTCCTGCTTGAGCAAGCATGGTTTCTAATGAGGTATTAGCAAGATAACTTTGACTAACATCCCATGCTTTAGATGCAATATTATCCTGTGATTTAGAGAACAGCATAATATTGGTATAAGTGGTTGCTTCCTTAAAGATAGGCGAATCACCAAAGTCGATTAATTGGTGAATGGCAACCTGACTAAGAAAGTAGTTGCGTAATTTTTTGCCATAATTCGCCCGCATCCATTTGTTTGAGGTAATAAAGGTTGATATGCCATTATCTTTCAATAATTGGTTAGCTTTTTCATAAAACAAACAATAAATATCCCCTGTTTTTGCAAAAGTACTGTAGTTTTTCTTTTCCAAATCTTTTTGTATTTGCTGACCACTAAACTTTTGAATTTGCACATAAGGCGGATTACCAATCACCACATCAAAGCCTCCATGCTGTTTAAACACTTCAGGGAAATTAAGCTTCCATAAGAAGAAAGGTTTTTCATTACTTTGCTTGAGTACCTTAATTTTTTCTAAAACGTCTGTTTGATTGCGTTCTTTAAGTGTTGCTTCAATCAACTCCCATTCAAGTATTGAAATCTGCGCGCGTATTTCGGATTTTTTAACGGGCGTACAAGCAGAGAAAAAATCTTTGTGTAATTTTTCCAATTTTTCTGCTTTCAATTTAGCTTCACTAACAAGGTCAAAGACATCGCCATGTTTTATATGTTTAGCACTTAAATTCGTTATTTTTTTATCAATCGCAGTGTTTTTCTTCCTAATCTGATCTTTTAAGGCAGGGGTGAATTGATTCTTTTCGTATAAGGTACGAGATTCTATTCCAAGTTGCTCTCGTTGTTTTTTTAATTCTTCAATTTCTGCATTGCTGTTATCTTGCTGATTAATAAAATCATCATTAAACAACTGAATTCCATCAAAATCCTCAACCAAACTATTCCCCTGCATAATCTTATAATCCAGATTCGGTAAAGCCGTTATGGTGTCATAATTAGATTCGTCTACTATTAGCGACAACCATAAACGTAAGCGAGAAATATCAATTGCACTGGCATCTATATCCACCCCATAAATGGATTCTTGAATACAATGGCGTTTTAACTCATAGGCATTCACATCACTGCCTGTAATTGACTGTAGCGTTAACCGTGCCGTTACGATTTCATGTAATAGACCCACGGGAAAAGCCCCCGAACCAATCGCAGGGTCACATATTTTAATGTTTGTTAGTTTCTCATCCAGTAAGTCAGCATGCTCACGGATGCTATCAGGTAGACCGCTATGATGTGTTGTTGTTTTTAGTTCACCACTGGCGACTTTTTGTTCCGCCTGTCTCGCTAATGCATCATTTTCTAAAAATAAATGTCCATTACGGATAAAACTTTCCAAGTCAGCTTTTGGAATAAACTGTACCGCTTGGTACAAATACTGTATCAGGCTTTCCTGACACATATAATGTACAATTTCCCGTGGGGTATAAAATGCACCTTTGCTTTTACGTTCGGTGACTTCCAGCATGTTTTCAAACACTTTGCCTAGCATTTCTGGGTCAACAGCCACTTCTTTTTCTAGCGGCTCATCTTCTTTTATGGTGAAATTATAACGGTCAAAAACATCTAAAATTCCTGTGCCTGTATCACCTGCTTTATTTTTCTCAGTATTACGAAAAAGTGCATCAGGTATTTCTACAGGCTCTTGTTTCCAATCATAATCGGCTTCAAATAAACCGCCATTTAAAAAGGGAATTTTGCAGTCAAAATGTGGGTAATAGCCATCCTTTTCACGCTCTTAAGCTAAGGCTTCATAAAATAGGTATTGTAAAAAATCAGCATAGTAGTTATTACTTGTTTGCTGATAACGATGACTTAAAAACTTTTTATCCCCTTTACCCCAAGGTTCATCTTTAGCAACACCTAACCAGCCTTTCTTTTGTAGGAAATAGAGAAAAACAATTTGTCCTAATAATTTTTTAGCAAAACGCGTGACTTTTTGTTTTTGCTCCTCTTCTGACCCACTTTGAAATAAAGACTGTGTTTTTAAATGCTCTGATAACTTGATGTACAGTTCTTTATACTGTTGAAAAAATTCATCCGTGACTTTTTCAATACTAAACGCGTTTTCAATATCTTGCAGTGATGGGTCGGCTACATCGGCTTCCAGTAGTGGTAATAGTTGCTTGCAAGCAGTATAGGCACTTTCATGTTCACCCACCAAAAAGGAATAACGCTTTGCGGGGGTTAAATCTGTTTTAGTTTTTACTTTGCCTTTATCATCAAAATAAGCCTCATGTTCCATTTTTATAAAGGAAAAACGCCAGTCTGCACCTTGGTCTTCCTTTGAGTAAAAAGCAATCAGTGAGTACTCTTTTTCAAATTGTTTAAGTCGATTGATCGCAAAATTTCTAAGGGTAGTGCGTGCGCGATCCAGCTTTGATTGGTTTTTTACCTCAACAATTAGAATATCAATTGCCTCATTGTCAGGCGTACTATATTTACCGACTCGCCAGTATTGATTAATATCTTCTCTGTAGGCTTCAGGGATTAAATTACCACTGTAATGTTTATCACGTATTTCTATATTATTTAATAGGTTACGCATCAAATGGGTAAAATTTTCCCAATCAAAGGCGTGTTCTAATACATCTGTGATGGTTTGTTGTGCTTGTTTGTTATCCATAGTTTTTTAATATTACTGGAGTCCAATAGCTTTAGCTATTGTTATTACGGTTCAGGAAATAGCTAAAGCTATTTGACTCCTGTGCTAAAAATCATCTTGATCTGAGTATAATTTTTTATAATCAGAATTATCTTTAAATTGATTCACTAAATTGTCACGCCCTTGTTTTTCTAAAAATTGGTGAAAACTTGAATAAGGATAATCTTTTATATTTTCAACATATTGGTGTTTCACAGGGTTATTAAATAAATAATTCAAATGGGTCAAATAGTCTTTTTCATTGCGGGGGCAGTAATCCCAATAATTCCACCAAACATGGCTTTGTGCTTAGGTGGACTTTTTAATATGGTATCCACTCACACTATGAATTTGTTTTATTATTTTTGGAAGATCAATACCTTTTCGACTTTTTCCTAATAAATGATAGTGATTATCTAATATAACCCAATGATGCAGTTCCCATTGATACTGCTCAAAACTTGATTGTATACATTTAAGTAAAAATTCCTTTAGCTTAGTATCACGTAATAAATGTTGTTTTTTGTAGATAGAGGCTGTGATAAAGTAAATACATATCATATGTAAAAATATGTGTTGGGGCATTTAGATAATTTTTTCTTTGCATTTTTTTAAATCAAACCTTTCATTGAAGTTCAATAGCTTTAGCTATTGCTGTTTTAAAAATAGCTAAAGCTATTTGACTCCTTTATTTTTTATTAAGTACCCCGAAAGAATAACTTCGCGCTTGTTTACTATTTGGTTTTGTTGAATTTCTGGTGTGATACTGCGTATATGCTTACGCAATACCGTTAATACATCGAGTGGCTCTAAAATTGTTTCCATTTCTTTTTTTATTTTTTGTGCTATTTTTTTAGCTAATAAGCCTTGCGCTAACATTTGACGAATGCCTTCTATAAATTCTTCATCGGTTTCGGTAAACTTTTGACAATGTTTAAAGCTTTTATCCTTCAAGCGTTTTTCAATATAGCCTGCATTAGAACGCCCACTACTACTTTTATCTTGGTCTGCATCTATTGTCATATCCATAAAAAAACGTTGCTTGTTGGTTTCCAGAGTGTGATAGTAATCCTCTGGCACGGTTAGCCTTGGTGTATCTGGTTCGCACGCTAAAATATTTACAGCATCAAAAAAGGTAATTTCATCAGATTGGCCTTTTTGATTCAGGTAGAATTTTTTTAATCGCCCTAAACGAAAAAAAGTGACTAATTGATCTTGCCTTAGCTCTGTTTTATACATTCCTGACCTTGATTTTTTAGGTAATTTTTTTATTTTATTAAATAAATCAGGCTGCTTATCTCGAATTTGGCGAATCATTTCCAAATATTTTAATTCAGAATCACCTTCTCCTTCTCCTTCTTCACCTGTATAAGCTCTTTTGCTATTTAAGGTTTCAAACAGTTCTTGACTGCCTATTTCCTCACCGTCTGAAAGATATTTTGCATCTTCCCCCAAAATATCGTGGAACATCTGAATTTTGTTGGTAATATTTACTTCTAGTCCTAAGTGAATATCAGCATGAGTCGTTGGAAAGAAGTTAAAAATATAAATTTTGGCATGCTCAGTTCCTAAGCGATTAATACGTCCTGCACGTTGCAGAACTCGCGTTGGATTCCATGGTAAATCATAATTAATAAGGGTATTGGCGCTATGTAAATTAATCCCTTCTGCTAATACATCGGTGGTAATTAAAATACGATAATGATTCGCTTGTTGTTTATGATTTGGATCGTAGTTTGCTTTAATTAACTCTCTAGCCGTTGCAGGTGTACATTTTATGTGTTGTCCATCTTTTTGATAATGACCACCCGCACTGCTGAAAAAAAAACACTTTCTCAGAAAATTCAAGGGATAACTTCTCAAAAAGGTAATCACCTGTTTCTTTGGATTCAGTGAATAGTATTAACTTATTGTTATTTAGAATTTCATGTGATTTTAAATCCTGAATAAGTTTATCCAGCTTGGGGTCTTCATCAATCCCCTGCCATAGTTGCTCAATCGTTTTAAGGGGTTTTAGGTCATGTTTTAATCATCAAGATACCCGTCCTTAAAATCATCTGCATCGTACTTATGCGCTTTTTCGGCAACTACATATTGCTCAAGGCTTTCAATATCATCTTCCAGTAATTCATATACATTCACATTCTTACTAATATAAAGCGTGCCATTTTCAAACATTTTGATGAACTTTTCATAGGAGGTGATGAAGCGTCCCACGCTTTTTTTGAAGGCATAAAAACTGCTCTCTAGGCGTTTTATCAAAATACCTTTTATAAATCCGCCAATGTTTCGCTGTTGTTGCTTTTCAAATTCGGTTAATCCTTTATTGCCGATATAGTAGAGCAAGGGAATATAACGAGCATATCGAAAGTCCTGAAACAGTTGTATCGTTTGGTTAAATACCTGTTCAAGCAAACCATCAAACTGGTAAATAATTTTTTGTGGGTCTTGCATATCAGGAAATGTTAATCCTTGCATTTCCATATCATTTTTAAAATAAGTGACAACATCAGTTCTCGTCCGTCGTACCATAACGTGTTTCAGTACTTTTTCACGTATTTCCTTAGATACTTCGGTGATGGTTTCACGGTATTCAGAGTCATTTTTGTCTAGCTTATTAAATCGTTTTTTTAAGCGATTAAAGAATTTTTCCAAATTAGGAATACTCGGTATAGTCGAGTTTTTAGGTGCTTGAAATAGTTTCAATTGAGCGAAAATATCATCAATTGTGTTGTTTAGTGGCGTTGCGGTTACCAGTATCACTTTTTTACCACGGCAAATATCTAATAAATCGGCATAAGACTGGGTATTTTCATTTCTAAAGCGATGAGCTTCATCTATGACAATATACTCATAACGATCCAGTCCTTGGCGAATAATATGGTTAAGTTTACCTAAGGATTCAACTTTCGCAGGGACTCGAAAGTCTTGTAAACTTTCACCCCAATAATCCTTTAATATTGGCGGACAAATCACTAATACTCTGCCTCTGATTTGTTGTAATAACTGCGCAGTGATAAATGTTTTTCCTAGCCCTACAACATCCGCAATAAAGACACCGTTGTATTCATTTAATTTTTTCAATGCTTGAGCAACTGCCTGTTCTTGATATTGCAATTTCATAAAACCATCAGGCAAAAAAGTATCAATCTTACCCTGTAAGTTAATGTCTTCTTCTAGGTATTCGTAAATTAATTTTAAATAAAGTTCATAAGGCGTAATGGTGTCATTCAGCCATGTTTTATTCTGAATGGTATCAACAAAATCTTTGGATATGTCGACTGAATCTTTCCATAGATTTTCAAATTGATTTAAGGCAAATTCAACATCACGTTTTTGACGTAGTTCTACATTAAATTCACGGTTAGCAACTAAGCCAGAGTAAGAAAAGTTACTGGAACCTGTGATGACAAAACCATAATCTCTATCTTCTGGGTGAAACCTGCCAATATAAATTTTTGCGTGTATGTTTCTGGTAGGATAGACTCTTATCTCAAGTTTTTTACCGTTACCGCCGTTTTGTTTATCTTGGGTAGCATCAGGACAGTTACTTTGTAAAAACTCAATGAATTTCTTAATCCCTATTTCAAGGTGCTGATCTGTTTCATCTGATTGTTCAATTTCGCTGGTGAGTTGACTCTGAAATTGTTTTTTTGCATGACTATGTGAATCAAAATCTATTACCGTTTGGGTATGGTGCGTATTGATTGTTTGATAGGCGTTTTCATCAATACCCAGACCTACCAATATTCTTGTTTTTTCGATGGGTTCGATGGATGAATAGAGTTGGTAGAAGCCACTTGACCTGAAGTATCCAACTAAAACATCGAATAATTGTGTGTCGGTTAAAGTTGCTTTGAACCTGTCTAATAGATTATTATTTTCTTCATTGGTAAAGAAGGTTAAATCTGTATTTTTTTGAGTCATAAAACAGTTTTGGGTTACTATTTGGTTTTTAGTTTGTGGGTAAAATCACCCAACTAGTCAGCTTGTACTAGGTACTTTTAAGGAATTACAGCATTTAAAATCGGCTACCCAAAAATTATTTTTGAGTCCTATACTATTTTTTTTCAGAGAAAAATGCTTCTACATCAGCAATATCTCTTGTTCTGCGCATAGCGGGCACGCTATTTAAAAACATGTGTCCATAGGATTTTTTTAATAAACGTGGGTCACATAATAATAATACGCCACGGTCATCTACATCACGAATCAATCGCCCTATTCCTTGGCGCAAAGCAATCACTGCTGTAGGCAATTGATATTCTATAAACGGTTTCCGCCCTTGTTTTTCCATGGCATCTAAACGCGCTTTTAAAACAGGATCACCGGGTGATGAAAACGGTAGTTTATCAATAATCACAGTAGATAAAGCCTCACCACGTACATCAATACCTTCCCAAAAGCTTGATGTCCCTAATAAAACGGCATTACCTTTCTGTTTGAAGTCATCTAATAAAATCGCTTTAGGTTTATCACCTTGCACTAACAATGGATATTTAATTTGTTTATCTAATATTTTAGCGGCTTGCTGTAAAGCACGATGGCTAGTAAATAAAAAGAAAGTCCGACCTTTACTGGCATTGATAACAGGTATCGCAACTTTAACTATTTCTGCAACAAAATCAGGTGAGTTAGGTTGTGGCAGCCCTTTGGGATGATAAAACAAAGATTGCTTAGGAAAATCAAAAGGGCTATCCCAGCTGTAGCTCTTAGCTTTGCTAATACCTAAATTTCTTGAAAAATGATCAAACTTTTTATCAACACTCAGCGTTGCGGAAGTAAACACCCAAGAGGCACTATGTTGTGCCATAAAGCTACGAAACTCATAGGCAATATCAAGTGGTGTTAAGCTAAAGGTGAATGATTTACGATGGGTTTCATACCAGCGCACCCATTTACCGCTCTTATCTTGCATAATCAGTTTAAATTGCTCTTCTAGCGCTTCTGCGCGTTTAAAACAACTTTCTAAACCCTTACTACGCACAGAGGCCATTTCTAATTGATCAGCTAAATCATCTAAATGCTCTTGTAGACGCGTTAATCCATCCATTAACTTAGGATTATTTTCTATGTCTTTCCATTCGCCACGGGTCATATCTAAGCCAAAGGCGAGACGCATTTCTTTGATTTCATGTTCTAAATTTTCGCTAGCCGCTCGTAAGTCAGGCATATCAGCCGCATCTTGAAAGTATTCTTGTAAAGCATCTTTTGCTAAATCAGATAGCTGTTTACTCCCGAGTGAGATACCTAAAAAATTTGAGGCCACATCGGCAAGTTGGTGCGCTTCATCAATAATAACCACTTCTGCATCGGGCAATAATTCACCAAAACCTGTTTCACGTATTGACCAATCCGCACAAAGTAAGTGATGGTTTACAACAATTAAATTCGCTTCCTGTGCTTTTTTACGCGCTTTCATTAAAAAGCATTTATCGTACTCGGGGCATTCTTGCCCTAAACAGTTTTCACGCGTAGAAGTCGCTTGCCCCCAAATAGGACTAGATTCCATGACTTCATGCATATCCGCCACATCACCCGTACGCGTACTCTTAGACCATTTTTTTATTTTAGCCATATTAGAGGCATCTTCACGGCTAAAGCCTAAATTAGAGTGAATAGCTAGCTCTAAGCGATAAGTACATAAGTAGTTAGCTCTACCCTTTAATAAAGCAGCTGCAAAAGGCTTAGCAATGGCTTTTCTTAATAAAGGCACATCTTTATTAAATAGCTGGTCTTGTAAATTCTTTGTTCCTGTAGAAACGATCACTTTTTTGCCTGATAAAATGGCAGGGACTAAATAAGCAAAGGTTTTTCCTGTTCCCGTTCCTGCTTCAACAATCAAGTGCTCTTGGTCTTCGATACTTTGGGCAACAGCCTGTGCCATTTCAGTTTGTGATTCACGAGGCTTATAACCATCAATAATCTTTGCAAGCCCTGAATCACCTGTAAAAAACTGTTCTACTTGCTGCTTACTAGCCATTCTGATGCCTCTCCGTTATATTTAAACATTGCTCCAATTCTTAGTTGTCTCGTAATAATTGTATGATATTTTTCTTCGTTAAACGCAAACAAGTCACATAGGTCTTAGCAATTAATGTTGCCTTATGCCGAGTATGAGGTAATAACACCGATAAACCAATCAAATCCCCTTCCTTCAAAAGCGTACGTTGCGCTTCCGAGCTTCCTTTGCTTTGCTGCACTATCACTTCACCACTTAAAATAATATATAAAGAATCACAAGCAGATGCCTGATAAAACAAGACATCTTTAGGTAAGAAATTGACATAACTAGCCTTTTTCTCCATTTCTACCACTAAATCTAAAGGTAACGCTGCAAATAAAGGTACTTTTTTAATCCAGCCATGTCGATCAGCCAAACGTAATGTCTGGCGCGAACTCGCAACTTGCAGCAACGACTCATTTAGTTTTTTCTGAATTGTTTGCCATACTTTTGCAGTGATTACACCTTCTTCATAGGATTTTTGTACCAACTTCAATGAATACCGTAAGGCAATTTTTTGGAATAAAAAAGCTTCATATTGATGATAAAATGAAGGATAGTGCTCACTAAAATACTGTAAACGATTCTGCCGCCTTAATAAACGCCTCAAGTAAATATCTTTAATCGGTTTAATCAGGGCTTTATTGTTATTTAATATTTCTTTTTGTTCAATTGCTTTAAGCGCCCTGTGCGCCATCAAAACTCCAGCAATATCATGTAATATTTTATTCGAAAATCGCCTTACTTGGTACTTTGCTAAAATTGACTTTGCCCACTCTTTTTCTGATAAGTAATGAATAATCATTTTTTCAAAATCTAATAAAATACTTGATTGCAACCAGCCTACTCCCATCGCTGTTAAATAATCAATACTATGTTGTTGGTCGGTACGCAAGATACTTTTAAAGCTGACGAGGGTGTAATAATTTACCAAGCCAATATCATAAAGGTACTCAATTTCTTTGCTCTCCATTCTTAAAGCATGTAAATGTACTTGCTTAATGAGTTCTTCATTAGATAAAGCTATCTCTTTACTACTCAAAGTTTCGTGCAAACTAGATTCAACAGTATGTTCTATTCCCGAATCTAATAAACGTAAATGAGTAAAGTGCTGCAAAATTTCATCCACAGACTGATTGACTTGTAATTGTGTTTCTTTCAATTCAGCTTGTTCAGTGAGTGACAAAATATCCATTTTTAAAAAACGCATCAATAAACGCAAGGTTGATGCATTCACTAATAACGAGGTTAGCACAACACCGACAGTTAACACTTTTAATAACTCTTTTTCTGGCAAGCTATCAGGAATCGACATAACAATTGCAATCGCTAAGCCTCCTTTCAAACCACCCCACCACATAATATGCCGCTCTGCCCAAGTGACTTTTTCGGCACTTAATGGTAATAACAAATAGACACTCACTGCCCGAGCGATATAGACAGCTAAAACCGCCCATAAAATAGCCGGCCAAAACTGTACTAAAGAAACAAGGTTAACCGATAAGCCAATTAAAAAGAATAATAACGAATTACAAATAAGAACAATGACTGCCCAGTTTGTATAAATACCCTCAATGGTGTTTTTTGATAATCGGCTAAGGCCTGCAATATTAAGGTAAATCGTAGCTGATAATACTGACATAACCCCCGAAACATGCAAAATATGCTCTGCAACAATAAAGCTGGTATAAGCCAGAGAAAGAGATAAAACAACAGGGATGCTTTGATCACCATGAAACAAGCGTACTAATAGCTCAGTAATAACCCCTCCAATTACTGCACCAACAAACACTCCTCCAAAAAAAACCAAGAAAAAATGCTCAACAACATCCAACCCCAGCATAAAAGAAAACTGGTATTCCCCTAGCATTAATAACAAGGTGCTAAATAATACAATGGCTGTTGCATCATTCATTAAGGATTCCCCCTCAATAAGTACCATTAGCCGCGAGGGAACACCTAACTTTTTAAATAATGCGACGACAGCAACAGGGTCAGTTGCAGAAATCAGGCTCGCAAATAATAAAGACACCATAATGGGTAAGCCTAGCGACCACCAAACCCCGATAGCAACTAAAATAACCGAAATCAGCATCCCTATAACTGCCAAGGTCAAAATAGGAATAATGTTTTTTAATAAGGCTCGTGCATCTAAGGATAAAGCTGATTCAAAAATTAATGCAGGCAAGAAAATAAAGAAAACTAAATCAGAAGTTAAATGTAACTGGCTTAAATAATAAACATTGGGTAGTCCCAAGGTATCTGCCAACAAAGTAACACTTAGACCTAAAGTCACTAGCAACACGGTATAAGGAATAGCTAAATGCCGACAAATACTTGCTGCAATCATAGAAACAAGCAATAAACCTGAGGCAACCAGCAAAATATCAGCTATATACATAGACTTGGAACCCCATAAGATAATCTCAATTTACTCTAGCCCTGCTTTTTTTTATTATAATTTAGCATTGTAAAACAATTTTTAAGCAATCAACCACGTTAAAAGTTGACTTTTAGTCCAAAATCATTAAATTTAGCTAGTTGAGGTGATCAATATATCCCGTAGCTCGGGGTAAAATAAAAAATCTGCTTCAATAAAGCTTAAAACTAATATTAGTCTTAACAACAATAAACCGGATCCGTTCTTACGAATGGAATCTTTGGAGGATTTATATGAAGAAATCATTAAAAAGCCTACTACTAGCTTCATCGGTAGCGGCTGCTCTTGCTGTACCGTCTATTGCATCTGCAAATAGCGGCGTAGAAAGTTTGACTAAAAACCCTGCTAACTGGGCAACTGCACTAGGTAACTATGCAGGAACTCGTTACAGCAAACTAAACCAAATCAACACTAAAAACGTTAAATACCTGCAACCTGCATGGTCTTTTTCTACTGGTGTACTACGTGGACACGAGGGTGGCCCACTAGTTATTGGTGACATTATCTACATTCACACGCCTTTCCCTAATACGGTTTATGCGTTAGATCAAAAAACTCAGTCTGTTATTTGGGAATACACTCCTACAATGGATGCTGACGTAACGATCCCTGTCATGTGTTGTGATACTGTTAACCGTGGTTTATCTTACGGTGATGGAAAAATCTTCCTACAACAATCGGATACTGTTTTAACTGCACTTGATGCAAAAACAGGTAAACGTGTATGGAGTGTGCAAAATGGTGATCCTAAATTAGGAATGACTAACACACAAGCGCCTTTAGTTGTTAAAGATAAAGTGATTACTGGTATTGCTGGTGGTGAATTTGGCGTTCGTGGCTTCTTAGCTGCTTACGACATCAAAACGGGTCAATTATCATGGAAAGGTTACAGTATGGGGCCTGATGGCGACACGATCATCAACCCTAACAAAACCACTACATGGGAAAACGGTAAAGTTACTAAAGTTGGTAAAAATTCAGGTACAAATACTTGGAAAGGCGACCAATGGAAAATTGGTGGCGGAACAACTTGGGGGTGGTTCTCTTACGATTCTGAACTGAACTTGATTTACTACGGATCTGGTAACCCTTCTACTTGGAACCCAGTACAACGTCCTGGCGATAACAGATGGTCTATGTCTTTATGGGCTCGTGACGCTGACACAGGTGAAGTTAAATGGGTATACCAAATGACTCCACATGATGAGTGGGATTTTGACGGTATCAATGAAACTGTTTTAGTTGATCAAAAAGTTAAAGGTAAAATGCGCAAAACTGTCGTGCATTTTGACCGTAATGGTTTTGGTTACACTTTAGACCGTGTTAGTGGTGAGCTATTAGTTGCTGAAAAATTTGATAAATCAGTTAACTGGGCAACACACATTGATATGAAATCAGGTCGCCCTGTTTTAGATCTTAAATACAGCACAGAAGCTAATGGTGAAGATGAAAATACAGTTGGCGTTTGCCCTGCTGCATTAGGCTCTAAAAACCAACAGCCTGTTTCTTACTCTCCACAAACTGGTTTATTCTACATTTCTGCTAACCACCTTTGTATGGAATACGAACCATTTGAAGTATCATACACAGCGGGTCAACCATACGTTGGCGCGACTTTAACTATGATGCCTGCTGGAAAAAGCGTATTAACAGGCAAAGAAGATGGATCGACTAACTTAGGTCAGTTCACTGCTTTTGATGCAACAACAGGTAAAATTGTGTGGTCTAACACAGAAACTTTCTCTGTTTGGTCTGGTTCTGTTGCAACTGCTGGTGGCATCGTTTTCTACGGTACTCTAGAAGGTTACTTAAAAGCTGTTGATGCTAAAACAGGTAAAGAATTATACAAATTCAAAACTCCTTCTGGCATCATTGGTAACGTAAACACTTGGTCTTTTGAAGGCAAGCAATACGTTGGCGTACTTTCTGGTATCGGCGGATGGGCTGGTATTGGTATCGCTGCTGGACTTGATTCAGGTGAAGATAATTCTAACTCTGAAGGTCTTGGAGCTGTTGGAGCATACAGAAGTTTAAGCTCTTTCACTAAATTAGGTGGCGTATTTACAGTATTCTCACTACCTAATAAATAAACCGATCTACTCGTAGATTAATTTATTAAAAAGAGCCTCGGCCAAATTTATTTGGTCGGGGCTTTTTTGTTTTAAACACATCAATAAAGCCATTTTAAGCTAAAAGGACTACCGTTATGCTTTCTGTTTTGCAAAGTAAAAAACCGCTTCTTACTACCCTACTATTAAGCGCTCTTACATTTAATAGCTATGCGACTGAAAAATTCAGAGTTTGCGCAGACCCGCTTAACCCGCCTTATTCTTCCAAACAACAAGATGGCTATGAAAATAAAATTGCCAGCCTTTTTGCCAAACAACTTAATCAAGAATTAGAATACTACTGGTTTCCGCAGCGCATTGGCTTTGTACGCAACACCTTAAAAGCAAAACTAGATAACAGTGATTTATACAAATGCGATGTCATTATGGGCGTACCAGCAGGCTTTGACTTTACAGCAACAACAGATGCTTACTACCATTCCAGCTATGTTTTATTAATTGCTAAAGGGCGAGGATGGGATGATATTACTATCCCTGAGCAATTAAGATCATTACCCTTAAAAAAACAAGAATCATTAAAAATTGCGATGTTTGATCGTGGCCCTGGAACAGCTTGGTTACAACATAGTGGGCTTTTAGAGCAAGGCGCTCCTTACCAAACAATGACGGGAGATCATGAAAATAATACCGCCATGATGATTGCTAAAGAATTACAAGTAGGCAATATAGATATGGTTATTCTTTGGGGACCAATGGCTGGACATGTTATTTCTCAGGATCCAGAAAATTTCAAAGTACTGCCAATGAAATCATCTTTAAATATGAAATTTGATTATTCTATGGCGATGGGTGTTCGTTATGGAGACAAGCAAAGAAAAACTCAGCTTAATGAGCTTATAAAAATCAATAAAGATAAAATAGCGACTATTTTAGAAAGCTATCATGTGCCTTTGCTCCCCATTCCAGCGGCACAAAAAAAATAATTCAAGTAGGCTGGGCTAGTTTGTTAAGCGTCAGCGCAACAAGCTAACCCAGAATTTTAGACTGATTGCTGGGTTGCCAAAAGACGACAGCCCAGCCTACGGTTTTTTATAGGTAATTAAATAGAGATAGACCCTGAACTTTTGCAAAAGACTTCTGAGCGGCTTGTAAAGAAAGCAATTCCGTATTAAATCGACTAATTGCCTCTGCGTAATCTAAATCTTGAATATCTGATAAAACAGTCTGCATATTCAAAATAAAATCCTCATGCTGGCTAGTTTGATTATTTAAAATTTTAACCCGACCACCGACATCAGATTTAGCATTAATTAGCTTATCAAGCGCTGCCCCTAAATCATCTAGAATATCCCCACTTACGGAATCAAAAAGCCTTGCTGTTTCACCTTCTTCAAAGCCTGTATCACGTAGAAAGCGACCATAAATCGAGTTAATTTGAATAGACGAGGCTCCGCCCGTGCTAATAGAATGAAGCTCTAACCTATCACTTGAGCCTAGCGAAGCTCCCATAACACCATCATGCCCTGCTGCTATTTGAATATTAATCTCATCTACAACGCCTTGAGCTGTTACATAATCAGCATTCAAAGTAATACCTACCGTTTGTCCAGCCGGCCCTACTAACTGGAATTGCTCTGGACTTGTTGAATAATCACTCGCTAACGGGTTTTTACTTGTCATGCTCGCACCAATATTGATACTTTGCTCATCCTGTGGATCAGAAAACCCAAAACTAGTTAACACTCCGTCAGAATCATCAGAAATTTTAATATAAGAATTCTCTCCTTCAGTCAAAGAATCAAATTCGATATAATGTCCTTCAACATGCGCTTCTACTTTTCCTGCTAAAGCAGAAGCATTAATTCCTACAACCAAATCTTTGATATTTGTATAGTTAGCAGCAGCAATATTAATTGAAACAACCCCTGTTGTCGTTGCTGGCACTGTCGCAGGTGTCGCATTAGCTTCTAAATCAAAGACACCGCCCCTGCCGAATAATCTGCCCCATACTTAAGAAACGCATCCCCTGTTAAAGTCGCTTTTGGTACTTCATATTTCCCTGATAACGCACTAGATAGTGCTTTCAAAGTATCAAAAATACTTCTTTTCCCATCATCCGTTGCAATAACAGCCTCACTAACAGAATCAATACCAAAAAAAACATTGCTGGCTAACTCTCCATCCGCCACTTGATTAGTTACATCTATCGCTATTTTTCTTTGATTAATCCCGCCTTCATAATCATAAGGTTGTGTAACGGGGTTATAGACCACAGGCTCTGTTTTAGATAAATCACCTGAAAAAATATACTCTCCATTTGGCCCTCTTGTATTTGCAAGACTAGCTAAATTATCAATAATCATATCAATATCTTTTTTAAAGGATTGTAAATCCGCATCTGATAAAGGGGCATTTCTAGCCGCAATAGTGATCTCTTGCGCCCGATAATACAACTCTTGCGCACTATCTAAAACAGTTTCCTCTAAGGTATTTCTTGATTCCACAACTGAGACATTGCGCATATATTGTTCAGTTCTTTCGATACCTTGATTAAGATCTAAAACCTTTTTAGCAACGACAGGATCATCGGATGGAGTAATATTTTTTATGCCGGAAGCTAATTGCTGCTGCGTATAATTTAAGCGTGCTTGTTGGTTCAGCATTGCACTTAATGTTGTATGCTGCCCCCATGCTGTCGATATTCTCATCTGTCTCTCCTTTAGCTTTCTAGCGCAGTATTCTTAAAAAATAAAGAAAACTTGTTCTTACTAATAACACTTTAGCGTCGCTAGAAAATAATTCTTTAACTTTTTAAACTAAAGGAAGCACAATTCAATCCAAATAAAAATAAATAAACATTTTCAATTGCTTAAAAAAATAACTACAGAGATAACATATTATCTAAAGCTTTTTTCGCTAAAATTGCTTGGTCAGCGGCAACTTTAATCTGATTAACGACATTTCCTGCCGCTAAATTTTCTAAGACCCATGCAACATGCTGTGGATCCGTACGAAACATCGTAGAACACATACTTAAAGACGGCGACATAAAATGTACATTTTTGCCCTGGTCTTTACACTCTTCATGCAATCGGTTGACCAAATTCAACTCTGTTGCGACTAACCAACGTGTATTTGGCTCAGCTTCACGAACAATTTTTAAAATCATTTCCGTAGAGCCAATATAATCAGCTTTTTGGCAAACCTCAAAGCACGCTTCTGGGTGTGCAATCACTTTAGTCTCAGGGTAACGCTTTAAAAAGTCATCAATTTGCTCTGGCTGAAAAAATTGATGTACGGAGCAATATCCACCCCATAAAATCATTTTAGCATTGCGAATTTCTTCTGCTGTTAAGCCACCCATCGGTTTATTAAAATCCCAAACCACCATCTCTTCTAATGGAATACCCATTTGAAACGCAGTATTTCTACCCAAGTGTTGGTCTGGAAAAAACAGAATTTTTTCGCGTTTAGCAAAACTCCACTCAAGAATTTTTTGCGCGTTTGATGAAGTACAGACAATGCCTTCATGTTGACCACAAAAAGCTTTCAGGTCAGCAGCAGAGTTTATATAAGTCACTGGCGTCACTTCATTCTCAACATCAATCACTGATGCCAATTCATCCCAACAGCGCTGTACATTGACTTTATTAGCCATATCCGCCATCGAGCAACCCGCTGCTAAATCAGGTAATATCGCTATTTGCTCGGGGCGTGACAAAATATCCGCCACTTCAGCCATAAAATGCACCCCACAAAATACGATATATTCCGCATTTGATTCTGAAGCTTCTTTAGATAATTTCAAAGAATCACCAGAAATATCGGCATATTGAAACACCTCATCTCTTTGGTAGTGATGCCCTAAAATAATACACTTATCACCTAGTGCTGCTTTTGCTTGTTTAATTTTCACACCACACTCTTCATCAGAGAGTAGCGCATAATCTTGAATGGGAAATGCTGTGGTCATATTATTTATTTTAAGGAATACAAAGATTTGCGTAGGATGGGTAGAGCGCTTTTTGCGAAACCCATCATTTACCCAATACAAAATTGATGGGTTTCATTGCGTGCCTAAAAAGCAGGCACTCCACTCTACCCATCCTACAGAAATATTTTATTACTCGGCCTCTGCCTCTTCTTTTACTATTTTATGAAGCCTAATATGCAGTTCTTTTAATTGCGCTTCACTGACTGCTGCAGGTGCATCCACTAAAGGACAAGCCGCTGATTGTGTTTTAGGAAAAGCAATCACTTCACGAATTGAGCTAGATCCTGTCATTAACATAACTAAACGATCTAAGCCATAAGCCATACCGCCATGAGGAGGACAACCATATTTTAAAGCTTCTAATAAAAAGCCAAATTTATCATTCGCTTCTTGCTCACCAATCCCTAAAATATTCAGTACCACTTCTTGCATTTTGGTTTTATTAATACGAATAGAGCCACCGCCCACTTCTGTACCATTTAAAACTAAATCATAAGCGCGTGATAGTGCTTCGCCTGGATTAGCTATTAACTCTTCTATACTACAGCTTGGAGCTGTAAATGGGTGATGGATAGCGTTCCAGCGACTGCCTTTTTCATCCCATTCAAACATAGGAAAATCAACAACCCATAACGGCTTCCAGTCGCCTTCCAATAAGTTTAAATCTAAACCAACTTTTACCCGTAAAGCACCTAAGGCTTCATTCACAATACTTTCTTTATCGGCACCAAAGAAAATTAAGTCGCCTGTTTGCGCCCCTGTTTTTTGTAATACCGCTTCCCATACTTCAGCAGGAGCAAATTTTACAATAGGAGATTGCAAGCCTTCTAAACCTGCATCACGATCATTAACTTTAATATAAGCTAAGCCACGCGCACCATAAATGCTGACAAATTTAGTATAGCCATCAATATCTTTACGACTCAATGTTGATCCGTTTGGAATACGCAAAGCAGCAACACGGCCTTTAGGGTCATTTGCTGGGCCAGAGAAAACTTTAAAATCAACAGCTTTCATTTCATCCGCAATATCTACTAATTCTAATGGAATCCGCATATCGGGTTTATCAGAACCAAAACGAGACATGGCTTCAGCATGTGTTATTCTAGGAAAACTATCACCTAAATCAATATCAATCACTTCTTTAAATAAATTACGCATCATGTCTTCCATAACCTGCATAATTTCATCTTCTTCCATAAAAGAAGTTTCGATATCTAACTGAGTAAATTCTGGCTGTCTATCGGCACGTAAATCTTCATCCCGAAAACAACGCACAATTTGATAGTATTTATCCATACCCGCCATCATTAACAATTGTTTATACAATTGTGGCGATTGCGGTAATGCAAAAAATGAATTTGGATGAGTACGACTAGGCACAATGTAATCACGCGCACCTTCAGGAGTCGCCTTGGTCAAAATAGGCGTTTCCATTTCAAAGAAATCTTGATCATCTAAAAAGTTACGCAAGTTACGTGTGACATCACGACGCATGGTCATTTTAGCTAACATGCCTTTTTTTCGTAAATCAATATAACGATAGCGTAAACGCATTTCTTCGTTAACTTCTATATCACTTTCAATCGGGAATGGCGGTGTTTCAGATTCATTCAGTACTTCAACATGGCTCGCAACAACTTCAATTTCACCCGTTGCCATATTAGGGTTAACTGTTCCTTCCAAACGATCCCTTACAAGCCCCTCAACACGTAAAACATATTCACTACGCACGCCTTCAGCAATTGCAAAAGTTTCTGCTACTTCCGGGTTAAAAACAACTTGAACTAAACCCGTACGATCTCTTAAATCGATAAAGATAACCCCACCATGATCACGGCGTTTATGCACCCATCCACACAATTCAACGTTTTGCCCTAATTGTTCTTTATTTAATTCTCCGCACTTGTGGGTACGCATATCAGTATCTCTTTTATAATGTTAATTTTTTAAGATGACATTCATCTCAATTATTTTTTGCGACAGAAATAACACTTATACTTCTATCTAAATCTCAATAAATATTAGTGGCTACTGCAAGATCCGCCGCCACAACATTTACTTGCGGGTGCTTTTGCTTCACCCGCTATATTCTTTTTCTTACCTGATTTAAAGTCCGTTTCATACCAACCATTCCCCTTTAAACGAAAACCAGCCGCAGATATTTTTTTCTTTAATTCAGGCTCACTACAAGCAGGACATGCCACTAAAGGTTCGGCACTTAGCTTTTGCAAAGCTTCATGCTCATGCCCACATGCTTGACATTGGTATTCATAAATTGGCATTTAATACTCCAAAAGAGGAAAATAGCGAGAATTAACCAATTCCTCGCCCTTATTAATAAAGATAACCGACCATTTTAATAATAAGCGCGATAACATACAAGCAAGAGCAGCGACTTAAAGGTAAAAAAATGCAAACACTGACAATTACACAGCCCGATGACTGGCATTTACATGTACGCACAGGTGACATGCTTAAAACTGTTATCAACCACACGGCACGACAATGCGCGCGTGCCATCATCATGCCTAACCTACAGCCACCGGTAACAAATGTAGAGCAAGCCTTTCACTATCAGCAAGAAATCCAACAAGCAACAGAGAGTCAATACGATTTCACCCCTCTGATGGTGCTATATCTCACCAATGAGACTAGCCCTGAAGACGTAAAAAAAGCAGCGGAAGCAGATTTTGTGCAAGCCTTTAAGCTTTACCCCGCAGGTGCAACCACTAATTCTGCACAAGGCGTAACGGACTTACAGGCTTTATTCCCGACCATTGCTGCTATGGAAAAATATGATGTCCCTTTATTAATTCATGGTGAAGTCACCGATGCTGATATCGATATTTTTGATCGTGAACGCTTATTTATAGAAACTAAACTTAGCTTATTACAAAAAACCTTCCCTAATTTACGCATCGTCTTAGAGCATGTCACCACAAAAGATGCGGTCGATTTTGTAATGTCAGCATCAGATAAAATCGCCGCAACTATTACACCGCAACATTTACTTTATAACCGCAATGCTATTTTAGTCGGTGGTATTAAACCGCATTATTATTGTTTACCCATCCTAAAACGCGAAACACATCGCCTTGCTTTAGTCGAAGCTGCAACCAGTGGTAATTCTAAATTTTTCCTTGGCACGGATAGCGCACCCCACTTAAGCCATCTAAAAGAAAACAGCTGCGGTTGTGCAGGCTGTTACTCCGCTTATGCCACTATTGAACTCTATGCAGAAGTTTTTGACCAAGCGAATTCTTTAGATAAACTGGAGGGATTTGCCAGCTTTTATGGCGCAGACTTTTACCAGCTACCAAGAAACAACAAAATAATTACTTTAGAAAAAATAGATTGGCAAGTCCCTGCGCACTATGCGGTTGCAGAGCAGCAATTAACACCTTTAAAAGCTGGGGAAACTTTACACTGGAAACTAAAAGTATAATTAAATTTGATTAATATCCATCATCAGATAACAATATTGATGAACTGCTTACGCCTGAAAGCGAAGCAAATCAATTTGAATTACGCTCATTTTTACAATCAAGAACTGATGTTACGCACCCTAATGATATTTCCATTAAAATAGTAGGCTATGAAAACACCTGATATTTTTGACTTATACACCGATTACCTGATCACTTCATTTAGCTATACAACAGCGGCAGGCTTGTC
>JAJJBE010000236.1 GCA_020996635.1 Bathymodiolus brooksi methanotrophic gill symbiont | reverse complement strand
GCAAGTAGTTATCCCGACAGCCGTCAAGTCATTTGAGGTAGACTTAACGAAGCAGTGTTTTTTGCGTAGTTGAGTTGGACGCAGGACGAACTGGGGCTCCCATAAATCGCTCCGTGCTGAATGAAGGTTGGCGATAGGACATCCCAATGTTTCATGAAGTAGGAATGGCGCGCCTAGGTGATGGTTAATTCACACCAGTTTACAAATAAAGCATCATCTGTATCCCGTAAAGGAACTGGGTTGACAAAACGGTCGTGTTTTTTTACTTTTTTCTTTCCCTTCGATTCATTGATAATAATATTTTCTACCTTACTTAATCGTTCAAAGTCATCAACCCATTCGTATAATGTTTTATGAGAATCTAGCTTACAAACCAAAATAAAAGGCTTTTTCATTTGACGCAGTTGCTCACAAAAAGGCTGTTTACAATATAAATCATCACCCAAAAAAGTGGTATTTTCAGGTAACCCCTTCGCGTCTTTTTCCAACCAACGTTTTGAGGCGGCCAACTCATAATCTTGTTTTTCAGAGCCATCTTGAGGGGTGATAAATTCAGGGACCAAAGGAATAACAGATGATTGTTTTGGCGATACAATAACGGGCGTTACTGAGACATGAGAGTAATGTATTTTACCCTTTTTTAAGGATTGCATTGAACAGCAATCACAGTGAATCGTTTGTGAACTAAAGTACTCTACGCCATCAATAGCCACTAAAACTGTCTTATCAAGCACATGGAACTCATTGATTTTTCCACTTTGCTGCAAGCCTCTAAATATCTCCCTGTAAATAGGTGAGAGAGTTTCTGCGGGAACGGGATCAAGAAGGTTTCTAAGCTGGTTAGCGCTCGGAATTAAGTGAATACCAAATAGGCTTTGGGCATTGTTTTTACCTCGCTCTTTTTCCATCGTTTTCTGGTCATCTAAAAAGGAGGGGGACTGCATAAAGAAAACGGAAAAGGCGCTGAGAGCAGCATCTGGCATCGCATACTTTTGATAAACACCATTACCGCTACGTGCGTCGGGCAAGTTTTCAAATGCCTGCTTGATCTGTCCAATAAAATTTGATTGCGTGAAGCTTGTTATTGTTTCGACGGTATCTATCACTGGTAGGTTTTTTTAACTAGGAATTAAGGTTATTTTATCACTGAATTCTAAATTGAGAATTGCTGCCGTTTAGCCCAGTTTATATCTTTATGAGCTTTTTTATGTAGTAAATAATAGCTAATAACAGCAATACTTATGCCCCATGCATAACCATTTAACCACCAGAAAAAGGGGAGATGGACGGTTAAAATACTCACTAAGACTTTGGCTTGACTGTTCCAGCGTTTAGGCGGTGCTTGGTAGCCTGGGTCGAGCATATTTAGTTTTCGGGCAATGATATGGTGCTCGTGTAAATGGTAGGCCTAAATACTATTAGGTCGTTTTCCCAGTCCATGTAATAAATATCGGTGCATAACCCATTCACCCGCATTAGCAACGATTAAACCTAAACAGAACTGTAATAACCAGATTGTCATTTTTATAAGCTAAAGTAGATGAATATTTTTAATATTAGCTATTCTAACTGAAGATGAGTGCTAGAAAATAAAATCAGCATTGAAAGCTAATTGAATGTTTTTAGTTTAGCTTTCAAATCGATTCATATTTTTAAATACGAGGGAAGGAGGCACTCCAAATGTATCGCGAAAACAGCGATTAAAATGTGCAGAGTCGGTAAAGCCATCCTCCATTGCGGCATAAGTTAAATTATCAATTTTATGAAGCGTCGCCATTGCCAATATCACTCGACGCCACATTCGATAGCGACGATAAGGAATGTATGCTTGCTGTTTTGCTTATTTTAGTGCATTTGCTAATTGGGTGAATATTATTGCCACCATAGCACTCTTATTATTTTTTGCTATTGCCATCGTTAATTGCATTAAACTGGGCATAGCCAATACTAGTAATAACCAATTGTGTGATTCCGAAAACCCTTTTGGGGATAAAATAATTATGCTTTTTTTGATGGCTGCTGAAATAGGCGGATTTTCAGTTTTGTTGTTGGGATTTTTTATTAGATTATTGTAGGGCTATACATTAAAAAACAAGGTTTAAATATGAGAGTAAATGACAAACCAATCGGCCAATACCCTTGGTATCTTCGGCCTTTCTTTTGGAACCAAAAAAGAAAATATGGTCAGGTTCTTAAACCAGGTCTTCTTTGGGCTAGAGTCCCTAAATTATTTTCTGCTGTAGCGATACTTTATGGTGTGTTGGATAGACGATCTAGCCCTATAGAGCCTGTTTTACGCTCATTGATTACTGTAAGAGTTTCACAAATAAATTGGTGTTTATTTTGTATTGATATTAATTCGTCTGTATTAGCTAAAAGAGCAGGATCTATGGACAAAGTTGAAGCGCTTGAACATTGGCGAGACAGTGAACTTTTTGATTTAAAAGAGAGGGTTGTTTTGGACTATGTAGAGGCAATGACATATTCTGACAGACAAGTTGATAATGAATTGATGAGTCAGTTACGTGAATATTTTAATGAAGATGAGGTTGTTGAAATTACCGGTCTTATTGCATTCCAAAATTTATCCAGCAAATTTAATAGCGCGCTTGATTTACCTGCACAGGGGTTTTGTCGTGTACCCAATCAGGAAGCTAAAGAGGATTGATAAAAAATAGTTATACGAAATATATACTTAGGAAAAAGTAAATAAGAAAGTAATAGAAATGATAATACCGCACCCCAGCTCTCTTCAGCAGGAGAGAGTGCTAAATTACATTGCATTCATTTCAAGAAATTTGTGTAAATAGCCGTAATTGGAGAGAGCTAAAAAACTTCATACTTAACGGTGGCATAGCCAAAAGTAAGCTTATACCCAAAATAAATGAAGATGAGTGATTTTAACTAAATGGAACAGCGGTCTTCAGCCGCTGCAATCACATATCAAGCATTCCGCGACTAAAGATCGCGGTTCCATTAAGCGAGCATCTTCAAGTAGCTTGGGTATACATAGCGTAAAAAAACTATCATCTGATATTGATAAAGCGATTACACGTTTTAATAAAAGAGATAGCTAGCCATTAAATTTCTTAATAAATGTTTGACTTAGTGGAAGATTTTACAAGGATAGATAGCTGTAAATTTTTACATCCCCAGAATAATAAATGCATTTTTTCATTAACCAGTGTAAATTTAAGATTATGCATAAAAAATAATGCTGTTTAACTTGTTATTAACGTGTCCTTAGGGTCCTAATTTATTTAGGTTTGTTAACAATACATGGACTCATTATTATGGATTCACTCTTTCATTCTTTATTATTATTGATGCTGCTGCTGGTTGTCTGGAGTGTTGCAGTTATTATGCGCAAAATTGGCCTGCCTACCATTATAGGGGAGCTGGTGATGGGCGTGGTAATTGGGCCGGCTGTTTTTGGCTGGGTGACACCTAATGAAGTTATCGAAAACTTAGCTCGAATTGGTATCTTTTTTCTGATGTTGCATACCGGTGTGGAAACCGAACCCCGTGAATTTTATAAGGAAGTTAAGGAGTCTTTTGGCATTGCTTTAGTCGGTGCAGTTGTGCCTTTCTCCGTTAGTATGGGGGTGGCTCTCGCTTTTGGTTACGATATTATTGCAGCAACTTTTGTTGGTTTAACAATGACAGCAACGGCTGTGGTTGTTACTTTGAAAATAATGAGAGATTTAGATTTACACAATTCTCGAGTGTCACGGAGTATTGTTGCTACCTGTGTAGTGGATGATGTACTGACCATGATTGTGTTTAGCTTTGTTCTTGCCTTTCTAAATGATGAAGCTGTCGATATTACGCACCTATGGGTAGTCATGGGAAAGGTGATTTTATTTTTTACCGTCACTCTTGGCATCGGTTTATTTCTTTATCCTAGGTTCACGTTTCTTTTTAGAAGTGTGCAAGGTAAGGGTTTTACTTTCATCCGCTGAAAATCAGGGAAACGGAGCGCAGCGAAGTGATGATTTTTAGTCCGCAGTAGGCGACAGGGAAATTCGCCAATCCGAAGTGAACTGGTCAGTTCGCTTGGGAGGCAAGTAGTTATCCCGACAGCCGTCAAGTCATTTGAGGTAGACTTAACGAAGCAGTGTTTTTTGCGTAGTTGAGTTGGATGCAGGACGAACTGGGGCTCCCATAAATCGCTCCGTGCTGAATGAAGCGCTTATTAATTTGGGGTTTTGCGGCGGGAGAATTTGCTGATCATTTAGGTTTACATTTTATTATTGGTGCTTATTTTGCGGGTTTGTTTTTTGAAGAAAAGGTGGTTAATAAAAGATTATTTGCCATTGTTAATGACCGATTATATGGCTTATCCTATTCCTTTTTAGGACCTATCTTTTTCATCTCTTTAGGTTTTAATATTACCCTTGATTTACCTAGCCATTTAATTTGGTTTTTAGTCGTTTTAACTTTAACTGTTCTTGTCGGGCAAATATTAAGCGCAGGTTTAATGGCAAAACGTAAAGACTTTACTTGGGCTGAATCACTCACTATTGGAGTGGGGCACTGCGCACGGGCTGAACTGGCTTTTATTATTGACTCTCTGGGGATAGAGATGGGCGCGTTAGATAAAAATGTTTTTTCAATGATTGTATTTACTGCTTTTTTGCTTAATATACTCACGCCACTGATGTTAAAAATGTGTACTTCATTTTTAAAGAAAGATCCAAAGCAGTGGTCGTAATGATTAGGAAAAATAAACTGCAAGCTTATCGCCAGAAAATTAATCACTATTATTTGGCTAATGAACAGGAGCAGATTAATATATTATTAAGCGTTTTAAAAGATTACCCAAATTCTGTGATACAGCAGCAAGCGCATACTTTAGTGACAGGTATTAGAGCGAAAAAAGCTCAGCAAAGTTTGATAGAAGCTTTTTTACACGAATATCAGCTGAATTCAGAAGAGGGTATTCTTTTAATGGAGATGGCAGAAGCCTTATTGCGAATACCGGATGCTGCTACCCAAGATGTATTTTTACAAGAAAAATTAGGCAGTGCAGATTGGTATAAACATCGTTTACATAGCGATTCATTATTAGTCAATTTTGCGACACAAACGCTGGATTTAACAGGTAAATTTGAGCGTCAATTTAAAACAGATGATCTTTCTCAGTCACTTTTTCTTCAGCTTTCGGCACGCTTAGGTTTACCTTTAATTCGCAGTGCATTAAAACAAGCGATGCAGCAGCTTGCTTATCAATTTGTGATTGCTGAAACTATCGATAAAGCCATGCAGAAAGCTCGCCGATCAGAACCTTATCTGTATTCATTTGATATGTTGGGTGAGGCAGCTTTAACCACTAGTGATGCCGAGCGTTACTACCAAGCGTATCAACGGGCTATTAAGACTTTAGCAGAACAAGTAAACCCTACGGCGCTTTATAAAAATCCTAGCATTTTCATTAAGCTATCGGCACTTTATGCGCGTTATGAACCGTTACAGCAACAACAAGCGATACCGCAAATAAGTACTAAGTTATTGTGTTTAGTTAAACAGGCTAAAGCGGCTAATATTGCCGTAACAATTGATGCGGAAGAATCAGAGCGCTTGGAACTATCGCTGAGTACTTTTACTAACTGATGTTACGCAGTAGCCGACTTTAATTGTTGCAATTCATCAAAAGCTTGTCGAATAGCATTAATATAAAGTTTCGATTTTAAAGCGAACTTGTTCAGCCCTTGCTGGGCACTGAGAATCTCTAATCGAGCAGTCG
>JAJJBE010000251.1 GCA_020996635.1 Bathymodiolus brooksi methanotrophic gill symbiont | reverse complement strand
CGATTGTACATTCTTTTTGAAGAGCTAAATCTTTTAAGGTAGCTCCAAGGTATTTCCGTAAATCTTTATAAATGCTCTTCTTTCTATATTTAGGGATCCAAACTATATGATATTTACATTCCCATTAGAAATTAATTGCGCAAGGTATACAAAAAGGCATCGAACTGTATAAAAAACAGCAAAAAGAACGCGCGCGTGAGTTGAATAAAAAACTTAAAAAAGTTTCAGGGAAATTAAATCAGTTGGATGCAGCAGAAGGTTCTGAGGTAGATCTGGAAGTTATTGTTCAGCAAAGTCGGTTAGAGCATGGGTGTTGTTGCTAGTAAGCTGGGTAGGGTTTGCTGGTTACATTTTTCTTATCTAAAATTAGAGGAAGGGGTGAAACACCCCTTCTTCTAATTTTTTAGAGTGTATTAGTTTCCGTGTACAGTTACTTTGTAGTTGTTGATAATACCTAAGATAGAGTCGTAGTGCCAGTCGACGCTTGTTACTGTTGTAATATTTCCATTCTTTTTAGCAGCTTCAATGCTGCAATCACCTTTTGCTACCATTCCAACGTAACTGATACAGCTAGCTTCACCAGTTTTTGAAGAAGATACCTTTGCAGCAGTTACGGCAATTGGTAATTCAACGTCAGTAATAATCGCTCCCAATGGTATAGTGCTGGTACAAGCAGTTAAAGCTAAAACAGCACTTGCAATACAAACTGATTTTAATGTTTTTTTCATTTCTATTTCCCTTAGTAAAGTATAAATTGTGAATTTTTATTATATGTCTTTTTTGATAAACAAGAAGGAAAATAAATATTAATTACAGGCTTCAGTGTTTTTAATGTTAAGTGATTAATTTTAATAAACATCCCGCACATAACGTTTATCTTTTTTCAGTTGATTCACATAGTCAGTTGCTTGTGCTTCTGATAGCTTGCCATGCGTTTTAATCACATCATGTAAGGCTTTATCAACATCTTTAGCCATGCGGTAAGCATCACCACAAACAAAGAAGTAAGCACCTAATTCCAGTTGTGCAAATAACTCGGCACCTTGTTCACGCATACGGTCTTGCACGTAAAATTTTTCTTCTTGGTCGCGAGAAAAAGCTAAGTCTAGTTTGTTGAGTAAGCCACTTTTTTGCATCGCTGCCATTTCATCTTGGTAGATGTAATCAGTCGCGGCATTACGGTCACCAAAAAATAACCAGTTAAGCCCTTTTGCTTGTCTAAATTCACGTTCTTGTAAAAAAGCACGGAAAGGTGCGATGCCTGTCCCAGGGCCAACCATAATCATAGGCAGGTCGTTATTTTCTGGTACACGGAAAACTTTGTTAGGGCTAAAAAAGCAACGAACTTCGGTTGTATCATCAACAAGGTCTGCCAAATAAGTAGAACAAACACCTTTATGGTCACGGTTTTGGCTGTTGTAGCGTACGCTAGCAACGGTTAAATGCACGCTTTCAGGGTTAGCTTTACCGCTGGATGAAATAGAGTAGGCTCTATGTTGTAGTGGTTTTAATAAAGCAATAAATTCGGCTGCAGAAAATCGAATACTAGGGAATTGTAATAATAAATCTAAAGTATCACGCCCCCACAAGTATTTTGAAAGAGCATCTTTGTCAGCAAGTGCAGTATTTAGCTCTTTGTCGCCAGAGTGGTCAGCAATTGCAGCTAATAACTCTTTACTAGGTAACTTGATTTCAAAATGGCTACGTAAAGCTTCAGTTAATGGCATTAGCTCACCATTAACAGGCTCATCTTCAGTACCGGTGCAAGCAATAGCTTTAAGGATTTCAGTCACTAATTCAGGGCAGTTAGTTGGGGTGATATTTAAAGCATCGCCAGCTTCATAGCTTAATTCTGAACCTACAATAGAAATTTCATAATGACGTGTTTCTTTAGAGGAATCTTCACTGGTTAATAAGCGGTTAGCCGTTAGTGTTGCAGGGAATGGATTTTTACGGTTATATTTGGCAGTAGGGGTATTATCGCTGCTATCAATAGTAACAGTGGCAGCACCTTCTGCCATTAAAGGGATAACACTGCTCATCCAGCTTTCTGCCGCTTCGTCAAAATCAACATCGCAGTCAACACGGTTAACAAGGCGTTTTGCACCTAACTTTTCTAAGCGTTCATCCCACTCGATACCAGCTTTACAGAAAAGGTCATAGCTAGTATCGCCTAAGGCAAGCACTGAATAGTTCATGGCACTTAAGTCAATGCTGTCATCGGGGCTAATTTCATCCCAAAGCATTTGTGCATTATCAGGCATTTCGCCTTCACCATAAGTACTGGTGATAAGGATGACATACTCTGCTTTGATAAAGTTATCTTTATTGATTTCATCTAGGCTAAGCACGCTTGGGTTTAATCCGTGCGCTTTTGCCATGTTAGCTGCATCATGCGCGACAGACTCAGAATTACCTGTTTGTGTGCCGTATAAAATATGAATTAGACGTGCATTTGCGCTATCGCCAGAACCTGCGCTTTGTAGCATGTGCGAGTGCATTCCAGCAAAAAATCCATTCAGCCATGCTTGTTGTGCTGGGTTGAAGGGGATGTTTTGAGTATTATTTTCTGTTTTCATGGGACTATTCTTTAAAAAGGTCTCGTGTAATTGCATGGACTTCAGTGAGCTTGCTAAACAAGCTCACTTTATGCAACGCTTATGCATTTTCAGTCGCTTTCATCATATCTTGAATGGCTGCTTGGCTATTTAAAGCAGCTAAATAAGCATCAACAGCAGGAATATCACTTAAGGCATTAGCATTAATAGCCGATTGCTCGATAATCCAGTTAGTTGATCCGATAGAGTAAATGTTTTGTACATCACGTAAGCTGAGCGCCTGTTTGTAATCATTTAAACGCTTGTTAGCTAGCAAATTAGCTAATTGTGCATCGTCATAATTACCGTACGCTTCACGTGTTTCTTTCACTAAGGCATCTTGCAGTTTTCTTGCTTTATTGCTGATTAAGCGTTGCGCGGCTTGTTCTGTTTGCTCTGCATTTTGTACTTGATTTGCTGCAATATTAGTGGCTTTATTGAGTACGGCAAAGCTATTCACTAGTCTGAAAGCTAATGGAGTATCTAGCTCACCAAATACGGGTGCTTTACCATCAAATAAAACACTGCCTTTGTTATAAGCTTGCTGTACTAATGTGATTTGTTTTTGTGCTTCATTAACTGATAGCTCTTCGATCATTGTTTTGCGATCTAAGGATTGTGCAATAAATTCTGCTGTTTGTGTTTTATATAACCACAAAGGAATTGCAAATTTGAAATGTTGTCGCTCGTCCTCCCAGTTGGCTAACAAATTAATTGCAATGCTTGATTCTGCGTATTCAGCATGTTGCTCTAGCATGTATAAAACAAACTGTTCATGAGCACGGGCTGTGTTGCTGTCTTCTGTTAGTTGCCTAATTTCAACCGAAGAAGCATCAAATAACTGTTCTAATTTATTTTCTGGATCGTATTGGTAAGCATTACCACCTGACATACCGTTACAAAAACCTTTACCAAAACTGCCTAAGTTTAAAACAGCGCCATTAGTCATATATTCGCAGGCAAAGTCTCCAACACCCTCTACAACAGCCATTGCACCAGAGTTACGAACTGCAAAACGGTCACCCGCTTCACCGTTGATAAACGTTTTACCACCTGTTGCACCGAATAATGTGAAATTACCCACTAAGACATTTTCACCGGGCACTTTATGTCCGCCGCCAGGTGATTTGATAATGATTGTTCCGCCGCAGGCTGATTTGCCAACGCCGTCATTACAGGTTCCAGTGTGTTCTAAACGGATGCCATCATTATTGAATGCACCATAACTTTGCCCTGCCGAACCAGTTGTTCGCACAATAAGGCTATCTGCCGCAAGATAATTACGTTTATGTTGGTTGGTGTAGATAACAGGGTTGGCGGCAATCTGCTCCGCGCTTAATTCATAAGATAAAATTCGCTCAACATCAATTGCAACTTGGCCCCCCACCGTTTTGTGGCGGTTATTTAATTTGAAATCTGCACCTTCAACAATCACTTGTCGTTGCTTGTCTTTAATAATGCCAGATTTAAATTGCTCGATGATTTTGTCATCAATTGAAAAATCAGCTTCTAAATAAACAGGGTTTTCGATTTTAACAACATCAACAGCTTGTAATAGCTTGCTGAAATCCATTTGCCCTACCATGCAAGCATGATTCATCAAATGTAATAAGTCAGTTTCACCGCGAATTTCACTGAGGCTGTTATAACCCAGTGCGGCTAATAATTCACGTACCTCATGAGCAAGGTTCATAAAGTATTGTGCTAGAACACGTGGATCGCCTTTGAATTCTTCATGTGCTGTGGTTAAACCAGCAGGGCAGCGAACATTACAGTTTTTTGCCATGACACAGCGCAGCATCATTAATGCGGTAGTACCAAATTCAAAAGAATCTGCACCTAAAATAGCGGATTTTATAACATCAGAGCCATTTTGGTGTGCGGCACTACAACGTAAAACGACTTTATCACGTAAGCCGTTAACTGATAATGCTTGGTGTACTTCAGAAATACCAATTTCAGGAGAGCGGCCCGTATTTTTTAAACTTGTTACTGCAGCAGCACCGGTACCGCCAGTGTTACCTGCAACATTAATAACATCAGCACCTGCTTTAGCAACCCCAACGGCAATTGTGCCAATGCCCTCAGAAGAAACCAGTTTTACGACAACTTTTACACGTGCAGCTTTGGCATCGTGAATTAATTGGCCTAAATCTTCAATGGAATAAGTATCATGATGCGGAGGAGGGCTGATTAATTCAACCTTAGGTGTACCACCACGCGCAGCAGCAATTTCTACTGATACTTTCATTGCGGGTAATTGGCCACCTTCACCTGGCTTAGCGCCTTGAGCAATTTTGATTTCAATTTCTTCAATGTTTAAGTCGGCTAAATAACCAGCCCAAACACCAAAACGACCCGATGCAAATTGTTTTACTTTACTAGATCTTAGAGTGTTGTAACGGCTTGAGTGTTCGCCACCCTCGCCAGAGTTACTGGTTGCACCGGCTATATTTGTGCCTTGTGCAACGGCTTCATGGGCTTCGGCTAATAAAGCGCCGTGGCTCATTGCACCTGTTGCTAAGCTTGCCGTGATTTCATGTGCTGCTTGGACTTTACTTAAACTAATTGTGTCGCGAGCAGTGATTACATTTTCTAGATAATCACATAAAGTGCAATCATCATTGATACGTACAGTGATATCAGAATCGGTCACTGTTAACGGTATCGCTTTTTCTGCAAAGCGATTTTTAAAGTGAGCTGCTAAATTACCTAAACGAGTTTTGTTGTTGTCGTTACTAAAAGAAACAGTGAAGCTACTTGCTTCTTGTTTAACGATTAAGCCGCGAATACAAAAACTATTGTTACCAATTAAATCTTGCTTGCCTAAAATAGCATCGAATTCAGATGTTTCTTTTGCGCGTGAAATATCTTCCGGATAGCTCATTACATCACGTAAAGCAGCGGGGCGGTTATTACGCTCAACGGTTAAGGCATTGCTAAAGTTACGGTAAGCGGGGGTAATGCCAAAATTATCTATTTGTTCTGGTGAGCGTTTTTCGTAACCAAAATCAGTATAAGCCGTATCGCGTACTGCCGGTGATTTTTCGCTATCAACATATAAAATTGCTTCATCTGTCATGTTGATATATTCACGCACAGAAGTGTTACCAAAAGTATGTCCAGCACCTTCATTACGTTCTTTAAATAAACCTAAGAATGGAATGTCAGATTCTGATTCAATCGCTAATGATTTGTTATGCCATTCAGATGCACTGGCTGCAATATCTGCAAAGCGAATGCCACCAACAGAAAAGTGGATATTAGGAAAGTACTCTTTTAAACGAGGTTCGTCGGTATCTATATAGTTAGATTCAAAGAATTCTCCACCGATATAGCTTTCTGCGGTACATAAACCGAATTTACCCATGATTTTCATGAGTGATTTTGCAACGGCTTTTTGAAAATTATCTAATGCATTTTGCTGTTTATCGGCGCTAAATTCAGACAACACACGATTATGTACACTTAACATGCACAAAGCAGAAGCGCCAAAACCTAAAATGGTTGCGACATCATGTGCGCTAACCGCTTGGCCGGTTTCTGAAACTAAAGAAGAGTTAAATCGCAAGCCTTCCTTAACAAGTGCTTGGTTAGCAGCGGAAATTAATAATAGAGCAGGGAGTGCTGCTTTTTCTTTATTAATATTAATATCACTCAGGATAATAATGCCGGTATTATTTTCAGCCGCAGAAACAACTTGCTGGCAAACAGACTCTAAAGCCGTTTGTAGGTTTTTCTCATTTGTTTCGGTATTATTATTTGGCGTATATAAAGCATCTAGAGTCATCACGCTGACCGCTTTTTGTTGGCGGATTTGCTCTAGTTGAGTACGCTGTAAGATCGGTGAGTTAATTACTAGTTGTTGTGATTTTTCATCAGAAAAATTTGGTTTTGCACCTAGCGCAACCCGTAACGTCATACCATCACTTTCACGTAAAGAATCAAGTGGTGGATTGGTGACTTGTGCAAAACGTTGGCTAAAGTAACGTGACATACCGCCTTCAGCAGAAGATAGAGCGTTCGGCGCAAGCCCGTAGCCCATTGCTGAAATCTTCTCTAAACCAGTGTTCAGCATAGGATCAAGCAAGAATTTAAAACTTTCTTGGTTTAATGAATAAGCCGTATGTTGCTGGTTGGTACTTAATTCTCTTTGGTTGTCTAGACTAGCTAAATCGACAGTAGGTAGCTCATCAAGATGTATGGCTTTTGCTTTTAGTAAAGCTGGGTAGTCAATTTCTTTGGCAAGGCGTGCCATGACTTGGTGGCTATTATAAGACTCACCCGTTGAGTGATCAAAATAAAGCATGCCGCCAGCTTCAATTCTGCCGCGTTTTAAAACGTCTTTAGCTGGGAAATCAATCTGCCCCGCTTCAGACATAACGGCTAAATAATCTGTCGTTTCAACAGAACGTAAAGGGCGTAAGCCTAAACGATCTAAACGTGCGCCAACTCGAATTCCATCATTAAAAATAATCGCTGCTGGGCCATCATTTTTTTCTTCGTATAAACTGAAATATTCGAGCATAGCGCGAACATCATCAGTTAAAGTTGTATCATTTTCCCAGGCTGGTGGCATCATCGCTAAAATAGCAGTGACGATATCTAAATTATCTTCGTGTATACGGCGAGATAAAGTTTGGTCTAAACGGCTAGAGTCTGATTGACCTAAAGGGAAAACTAAATGTTTGCCATGTTGGCGAGCAATCGCTTTTTCACTTAAACGGTTTTTCTTATCGGTATTTAACTCACCATTATGCGCCATGTAACGGAATGGCTGTGCCATCATAGTAGCAGGTGCAGTATTGGTAGAAAAACGTGTATGGAAAAAAAAAGTACTAATTTGATGATCTTTGTTGTATAAATCGACAAAATAAGGAATCACTTCAAATGAGTTTAAACGACCTTTATAAACCTGAGTGCGTGAGCTCATAGAGAGTGGGTAAAAACCATCTAACTCATGACGGGTAAAACCTTCTTCTTCTATCGTGAGTAAAACATCTTGTATGTAATGCTCAAATTCTGCATGGCTGGCATCTTTTAATTTAGCAGGGCGGCCAAAGACAACTTGTTTGATAGGTAGCTGTGCTTTTACAGAGGCTTTATTAAGTACGCTGTTATCAACGGGGATGTCACGCCATTTGATAACAGGTAAATCAAATTGTTTTAGGTGATCATCAACTAAATTGTGTGCTGCTGAATCATAATGACTATGATCTTCAGGAAAAAAGAAATTTGCAACACCAAAACCACCTAATTTTAGGCTTGAATCTTCAGTGATTTTTTGGAAAAAATTTAGTGATAAATCAATGTTGACCCCAGCTCCATCACCAATACCTTCTGCGCTCATCCCGCCGCGATGTGGAATGGTGCATAAAGCTTCGTGAGATTTATTTAATAAATCATGGGTTTGTTCGTTGCGTTTGTGTGTAATAAAACCAACGCCACAGCTATCTTTTGATGCGTCTGCGTTATAAAGCATTTGGTTTTTTTTGTTTGCAATGGAGTTTTTATTCATTCTTCAACTCATTTAGAATCAAGGTATAGGGTTTTATAGTGGCAGCACTTTGTATAGTAAGTGTGAATCAACTTTTAACTGTTGATTGTTTGCTGCTTTATTTTTTCAGCTGCACTATAAAACCGTTAGTAAATCCTGTCAATTTTAACATGAGAAGCGACGAATGTCATTTTGCTGAGATTGCTATTTATTGTTGGCAATAAATCCTTCAGGCGCATCTATAATATAGTTGCTTAAAGTACCAATTTTTTCTATTTCAATTTTGACTTTTTGACCTGCTTTCATATAACCGCGTGGTTTCATGCTCACACCTACACCACTAGGTGTGCCCGTTGAGATAACATCGCCCGGTTCAAGTGTCATGGCGAGGCTTAAATAAGCAATCATTTCATAACAATTAAAAACCAGATGTTGTGTATTTGATGATTGGCGCAACTCACCATCTACCCACGTTTTTAGCGTTAAATTATGCGGGTCAGTAATTTCATCTTTAGTGACAATCCAAGGTCCCATAGGGCCGTGGGTATCAAAAGATTTACCTATCATCCAAGTGGGAGTGCGCATTTGCCAATCCCGCATAGTGACATCATTAACAATGGTGTAACCAACAATCATTTCATGGGCTTTTTCGACGGGCACGTTACGGCAGCGAGTGCCAATAACAAAAGCTAGTTCAGCTTCATAATCTAGCTTTTCTGATACTGTGGGCAAATGAATTGCCTCACCTGTGGCAATAACACAAGAGTTTTGCTTGGTAAAAAAAGTAGGGTACTCAGGTTTTTCGTAAACTGTTTCAGCAATATGGTCAGCATAATTTAACCCGAGGCCTAAAAACTTATTAGGCCGTGGTACTGGGGCTAATAGGGTGACATCTTTTAATGCAAGTTGTGATGATTGCTTATTACTGAGGGCTTGCAATGCATCTAAAGCGGGTTGTCCTGCTTCTAAAAAATCCAGCATATTTTGTGGGATATTAGGCTGGTTTAAACTATCGATAATCCTGTCGTTAATAACCGCACCGACTCGACTGATACCTTTATGTGTAAAGCTAACTAGTTTCATAATATTTATCTTGAAGAATGAGGTTAGGAGCTTGTTTCGTGCACGTTCCTCACTATAAAGAAAGTACTGTAGTGAAAAGCAGGGTAATGTTATCGCTCTTAATACGCCAGCATAATATGTTATCAAGGTAATCTAGAAATCATTGTCGTTATGCTTATTAAGCGTATATAAAACTGTATTATCAAAGCTCTTTTGAAAAGGCTATACCCATGCCACTTGAAGGTGCAGTATATTTTCTATTCGTCATCCTATGCTTATACCCGCTAGAGTATAGTTGATATCCTAGCACAAAGGCAGGACACACTATTGATCGTCATGCGTGATTAACACCGTCAGGGATGTAAGTACCTGCCTTTATTTACGAGAGTTAAGCTGAACAGTTCAAAAGGTCATTATGAACCTGCATATAGGATTGCGAGCTAAGATCTCAATATTTAAT
>JAJJBE010000063.1 GCA_020996635.1 Bathymodiolus brooksi methanotrophic gill symbiont | reverse complement strand
AGCAGTGTTTTTTGCGTAGTTGAGTTGGATGCAGGACGAACTGGGGCTCCCATAAATCGCTCCGTGCTGAATGAAGATTGGCGATAGGACATCCCAATGTTTCATGAAGTAGGAATGGCGCGCCTAACATAAAATCTCTTCAGGCCAGATTAGTACCTGGAAGAAATGTTTGGTCGATGGCGCAGTGCAGTTATTTGAATCAGGGCGTGCTAAAGCCGTTGATGAGGCGGCATTGACTTCACCTCTTTATGAAGAAATAGGTCGGTTAAAGATCGAATTAGACTGGCTTAAAAAAAAGTTAACGAACCCTATTGAACTCAAGAGAAAATGGATAGAGCCAGAGTATGAAGCCATTAGTATTCGTCGTCAGTGTGGACTGTTGGGACTTAATCGCTCAACACTCTACTATCAGCCAATACCTGTATCAGATGAGGATGTACAAGTGATGCGACTGATTGATGAGATCTATACTCGTTGTCCATTTTATGGCTCGCGCAGGATAGCAGCGCAACTGAGCCGTGACCGTGGTGAGCCATGGAACCGTAAACGCATTCAAAGGCTTATGCGTATTATGGGGATACGGGGTGTTGCACCTGGGCCAGATACCAGTAAGCCACACCCAGAGAATAAGATTTACCCCTATTTGTTGCGTGGCATGGTGATTGATAAAGTAGATCGGGTCTGGAGTACTGATATTACTTACATCCCAATGGCTAAGGGGTTTATGTATTTAGTGGCAGTGATTGATTGGCATAGCCGTTATGTGGCTCTTTTGAATTTCAAGTGGGTAAGCAATTAGCATTTATTTTAGAAAAGTCTAATTTCCCTGTCAGTAAATAAGCAATCGTTTTGAAATGTTGCGCTTTATATCCTCTCGCTTTTCTTTTTGCT
>JAJJBE010000268.1 GCA_020996635.1 Bathymodiolus brooksi methanotrophic gill symbiont | reverse complement strand
TGGTCGGCTCCTTAAGAGATTAAGGTTTGATTCTTCGGGATCAGTTGATGTTGGTTTTTTGGTGTGGTGATTATCGGCTTCGGTCGTTGATTTAACTCTCCTGAAAATAAAGGTTGACACTGAGTTTTGACTCTGTATAATGGTCTAGCTCATCAGGGCTAACTGTTTCGGCAGTCGCTCTGACCGCTCTTTAAAAACACAATCAAAATAATTTGTGTGGGTACTTGTAGAGATTATTAATTTGTAATAAATAATCGATATAAGAATCTACATCGTTAATCTTCGGATTAACAAACGTAAATTCTGACAATCGAAACCAAGATTGGCAGCACATCTGATGATGTTGCAAAATGATTTAAAACTGAAGAGTTTGATCATGGCTCAGATTGAACGCTGGCGGTATGCTTAACACATGCAAGTCGAACGGTAACATAGAGAGCTTGCTCTCTGATGACGAGTGGCGGACGGGTGAGTAACGCGTAGGAATCTGCCTATTAGTGGGGGACAACTTATGGAAACGTAAGCTAATACCGCATACGCCCTACGGGGGAAAGCGGGGGATCTTCGGACCTCGCGCTAATAGATGAGCCTGCGTTAGATTAGCTAGTTGGTGAGGTAATGGCTCACCAAGGCGACGATCTATAGCTGGTCTGAGAGGACGATCAGCCACACTGGGACTGAGACACGGCCCAGACTCCTACGGGAGGCAGCAGTGGGGAATATTGGACAATGGACGAAAGTCTGATCCAGCAATACCGCGTGTGTGAAGAAGGCCTGAGGGTTGTAAAGCACTTTCAATTGGGAGGAAAACAGACGAGATTAATATATCGTCTCTTGACATTACCTTTAGAAGAAGCACCGGCTAACTCCGTGCCAGCAGCCGCGGTAATACGGAGGGTGCAAGCGTTAATCGGAATTACTGGGCGTAAAGCGTTCGTAGGTGGTTTGTTAAGTTAGATGTGAAAGCCCCGGGCTTAACCTGGGAACTGCATTTAAAACTGGCAAACTAGAGTTTAGGAGAGGGAAGTGGAATTTCAGGTGTAGCAGTGAAATGCGTAGAGATCTGAAGGAACACCAGTGGCGAAGGCGACTTCCTGGACTAAAACTGACGCTGAGGAACGAAAGCGTGGGTAGCAAACGGGATTAGATACCCCGGTAGTCCACGCCGTAAACGATGTCAACTAGCCGTTGGGTCTATTTATAGACTTAGTGGCGGAGCTAACGTGTTAAGTTGACCGCCTGGGGAGTACGGCCGCAAGGTTAAAACTCAAATGAATTGACGGGGGCCCGCACAAGCGGTGGAGCATGTGGTTTAATTCGATGCAACGCGAAGAACCTTACCTACCCTTGACATCCAGAGAATCTGTTAGAGATAGTAGAGTGCCTTCGGGAACTCTGAGACAGGTGCTGCATGGCTGTCGTCAGCTCGTGTCGTGAGATGTTGGGTTAAGTCCCGTAACGAGCGCAACCCTTATCCTTAGTTGCTAGCAGGTAATGCTGAGAACTCTAGGGAGACTGCCGGTGATAAACCGGAGGAAGGTGGGGACGACGTCAAGTCATCATGGCCCTTATGGGTAGGGCTACACACGTGCTACAATGGTCGGTACAGAGGGTCGCAAACTCGCGAGAGTAAGCTAATCCCAGAAAGCCGATCTTAGTCCGGATTGCAGTCTGCAACTCGACTGCATGAAGTTGGAATCGCTAGTAATCGCGAATCAGAATGTCGCGGTGAATACGTTCCCGGGCCTTGTACACACCGCCCGTCACACCATGGGAGTGGGTTGCAAAAGAAGTGAGTAGTCTAACCTTCGGGAGGGCGCTCACCACTTTGTGATTCATGACTGGGGTGAAGTCGTAACAAGGTAGCCCTAGGGGAACCTGGGGCTGGATCACCTCCTTACAAAGCAAATTGATGCTTTACGAGTATCCACAACAAATTATTTTGATTAATCAAGTAAGACCTTTTCGTAAAACGAATTGGGTCTGTAGCTCAGTTGGTTAGAGCGCACCCCTGATAAGGGTGAGGTCGGTGGTTCAAATCCACCCAGACCCACCATTTCGTAAACTTTGCGGACACATTGGGGCCATAGCTCAGCTGGGAGAGCACCTGCCTTGCACGCAGGGGGTCGGGAGTTCGATCCTCCCTGGCTCCACCATTACTTGATGTTTTACTTAAAAGAAAGAAACACTAATGCTATCCATTCTAAACAATCAGAATTGATAGCATTAGTTTTTTAGACTAATAAGCTCTTTAACAATTTGGAAATCTGTAAAGTAACTAATAATTTATTATTAAGTTAAGGTGATTATCGCAAGATAATCAAACTAGCAAAAGAAATAAACAAAAAGTTTCAAACGAGTTTAAACGAATAACTGAGACACGTAAGTGAATCAGACATGAAAATTAAATGAGTTCTCAAGCAGAAAAAGCGAAAATGTCAGCTGATTTATATAGCCACAAGCGACCGAAAAGACTCGAAAGAGACTGTGTAAGACGTATTTGGGTTATATGGTCAAGTGAATAAGCGCATATGGTGGATGCCTAGGCGATAAGAGGCGATGAAGGACGTTGTAGGATGCGATAAGCCGTGGGGAGTTTTCAAACTAACTTTGATCCACGGATTTCCGAATGGGGAAACCCAGTTTACATAAGTAAACTATCTTATTCTGAATACATAGGAATATAGAGGCGAACCGGGGGAACTGAAACATCTAAGTACCCCGAGGAAAAGAAATCAACCGAGATTCCCTAAGTAGCGGCGAGCGAACGGGGAACAGCCGAGTCTTGATTAGATAGTAGAAGAGTCTGGAAAGTCTCACGATACAGGGTGATAGTCCCGTATACGAAATCAATCAAGAACACATTAAGTAGGTCGACGCACGTGAAACGTTGACTGAAGATAGGGGGACCATCCTCTAAGGCTAAATACTACTTATCGACCGATAGTGAACTAGTACCGTGAGGGAAAGGCGAAAAGAACCCCGGAGAGGGGAGTGAAATAGATCCTGAAACCATATGCGTACAAGCAGTAGGAGCAGACTTGTTCTGTGACTGCGTACCTTTTGTATAATGGGTCAGCGACTTAATCTTAGTGGCAAGCTTAACCGAAAAGGGGAGGCGTAGCGAAAGCGAGTCTTAATAGGGCGTTCAGTCGCTAGGATTAGACCCGAAACCGGGCGATCTATCCATGGCCAGGTTGAAGGTGGGGTAATACCTACTGGAGGACCGAACCGACTTATGTTGAAAAATGAGCGGATGAGCTGTGGATCGGAGTGAAAGGCTAATCAAGCCCGGAGATAGCTGGTTCTCCTCGAAATCTATTTAGGTAGAGCCTCGTGTATAACTATTGGGGGTAGAGCACTGTTACGGCTAGGGGGTCATCCCGACTTACCAAACCGTTGCAAACTCCGAATACCAATAAGTTGCAGCACGGGAGACACACGGCGGGTGCTAAGGTCCGTCGTGAAAAGGGAAACAGCCCAGACCGTCAGCTAAGGTCCCAAAATCTATGCTCAGTGGGAAACGATGTGAAAAGGCCCAGACAGCCAGGAGGTTGGCTTAGAAGCAGCCATCCTTTAAAGAAAGCGTAATAGCTCACTGGTCGAGTCGGTTTGCGCGGAAGATTTACCGGGGCTAAGCATAGTACCGAAGCTACGGATCTCCGTTAATTTATTAACGGAGGTGGTAGAGGAGCGTTCCGTAAGCCTGTGAAGGTCAATTGAGAAGTTGGCTGGAGGTATCGGAAGTGCGAATGCTGACATGAGTAACGATAAAGGGAGTGAAAAACTCCCTCGCCGAAAACCCAAGGTTTCCTGCGCAACGCTAATCGACGCAGGGTTAGTCGGGTCCTAAGGTGAGGCCGAAAGGCGTAATCGATGGAAAACAGGTTAATATTCCTGTACTTGTTGTAACTGCGATGGAGTGACGGAGAAGGCTAAATCAGCTCACTGTTGGATATGTGAGTTCAAGCTTGTAGGGAGAGTGCTTAGGTAAATCCGGGCATTCATTAATCCTGAGGAGTGATAACGAAGTTCTTACTTGTAAGAGCGAAGTGATTGATGCCCTGCTTCCAAGAAAAACTTCTAAGCATCAGGTTACAAGAACCCGTACCCCAAACCGACACAGGTGGGTGGGATGAGAATTCTAAGGCGCTTGAGAGAACTCGGGTAAAGGAACTAGGCAAAATGGAACCGTAACTTCGGGAGAAGGTTCACCCTTGGTATGTGAAGGCACTTGCTGCTGGAGCAGAAGAGGGTTGCAATAAATTGGTGGCTGCGACTGTTTATCAAAAACATAGCACTCTGCAAACACGAAAGTGGACGTATAGGGTGTGACGCCTGCCCGGTGCTGGAAGGTTAATTGATGGGGTTATCTTCGGAGAAGCTCTTGATCGAAGCCCCAGTAAACGGCGGCCGTAACTATAACGGTCCTAAGGTAGCGAAATTCCTTGTCGGGTAAGTTCCGACCTGCACGAATGGCGTAACGATGGCCACACTGTCTCTACCCGAGACTCAGTGAAATTGAAATTGCGGTGAAGATGCCGTATACCCGCGGCTAGACGGAAAGACCCCGTGCACCTTTACTATAGCTTTACACTGGACTTTGAACCTATTTGTGTAGAATAGGTGGGAGACTTTGAAACCATGACGCTAGTTGTGGTGGAGTCACATTTGAAATACCACCCTGGTATGTTTGAAGTTCTAACCTAGGCCCCTTATCGGGGTTGGGGACAGTGTATGGTGGGTAGTTTGACTGGGGCGGTCTCCTCCCAAAGAGTAACGGAGGAGCACGAAGGTACCCTAATCCTGGTCGGAAATCAGGAGTTTAGTGCAATGGCATAAGGGTGCTTGACTGCGAGATAGACACATCGAGCAGGTACGAAAGTAGGTCATAGTGATCCGGTGGTTCTGAATGGAAGGGCCATCGCTCAACGGATAAAAGGTACGCCGGGGATAACAGGCTGATACCGCCCAAGAGTTCATATCGACGGCGGTGTTTGGCACCTCGATGTCGGCTCATCACATCCTGGGGCTGAAGCAGGTCCCAAGGGTATGGCTGTTCGCCATTTAAAGTGGTACGCGAGCTGGGTTCAGAACGTCGTGAGACAGTTCGGTCCCTATCTGCCGTGGGCGTTTGAGATTTGAGGGAAGCTGCTCCTAGTACGAGAGGACCGGAGTGGACGAACCACTGGTGTTCGGGTTGTCATGCCAATGGCATTGCCCGGTAGCTACGTTCGGACAGGATAACCGCTGAAAGCATCTAAGCGGGAAGCCCCTCCCAAGATGAGATCTCACTGGAACTTTAAGTTCCCTGAAGGGCCGTTGGAGACTACAACGTTGATAGGCAAGGTGTGGAAGCACAGTAATGTGTGAAGCTAACTTGTACTAATTGCCCGTGAGGCTTGACCATATAACACCAAATACGTTTGATGTTATAGACGAGAGCGACATTTCGCTTTGACTGTGAGAGAACTCATAGACTTTAGACTCGAATAATACAGATTTCCAATCCTTAAGCAGCAACAAGCTTAAAGAGAGATGATTGAGATGGTAAGACATCGTCAATCAAAACCCTTTGCTTGGTGACCATAGCGAATGTGAACCACCTGATCCCATCTCGAACTCAGAAGTGAAACCGTTTAGTGCCGATGATAGTGTGGATTTATCCATGTGAAAGTAGGGAATTGCCAAGCTCTTAAATATTAAAACCCACTTACTAATCTAAGTGGGTTTTTTTTTGACTTTTTTTGTGAAA
>JAJJBE010000072.1 GCA_020996635.1 Bathymodiolus brooksi methanotrophic gill symbiont | reverse complement strand
TTCATCATTTTTTCCTTATCTTTTGAACTTTAGGCGGTTCACAGATAAGGAGAATCTCGATGATTCCCGTAATTGTCAAACTTTGTGAGTCCCCCAGCAGAGCTGGGGGTTTACTTATTAGAAATTATTAAGTTTAACGGCAGTGCCTCGAACTTGCGTACATTGGTTATTCCATAAAATCCAATATTGAGAATAAAAGTCTGATGTTATTTGAATAAGAGCATCTGTTTCTGGAACTTGAGCTAATGCATCATTTAAGGCATCTTCTAACTCATTGCCATCGGTTACTGGGATTATGCCAAGTATCGCATAAGCGCAATCACTTCCTTCAACGTTTTCTAATACAGTATAACTATTAGGTGCTAAAGGGATGTTTGATGCTGCAATTCCACCCGGTGTATGTGTACAAGCTGTTAAAAAAGAAAAAAGTGCTACTGAGAATAAAATTTTACGGATCATAAAAAAACCTAATATGGGTAAATTATTGAAGTGCTCATTTTAACCTTAATTTACTATTTTTCAATCACTGTCATGACACCAGTTTCATTACGCTTTTTATTGTTAGTATCCCAAACGAGTAAGTCTAAATAACTACGAATATTGGTAACATAAATAACCGGCTCTTTACCACGTGCATAACCATGTTTAGTTTGTGAATACCATTTTTTTTGAGTTAATAGAGGTAATTTCTCTTTGATATTAACCCACTTATCAGGGTTTTTCCCCAAACGCTGAGCTAAAATACGCGCATCATTTACATGACCAAAACCAACATTATATGAAGCTAAAGCAAACCAAGTTCTATCAGGTTCTTTGATTCTCTCAGGAAATTTCTTAATGCGCTGCTTGAAATAAAGTGCACCACCATAAATGCTTTGTTTGGGGTCTGTCCTATCGGTAACATGCAGGCCTTTTGCGGTACCTTGGGTAAGCATCATTAGCCCTCTAACGCCTGTAGGGGAAACTGCTCGTTTATTCCAGTGAGATTCTTGATAACTAATTGCAGCAAGTAGTCGCCAGTCAATTTTGTATTTTTCAGCTGCGCCTTCAAATAAATCTTGGTAAAGAGGTAGGCGACTTTTAACGTGCCGTTTAAAGGTACAGTTACCAACATAGCGTATTTGTTTGGTATGGTCATAGTGGCGTTCAATTAGCTGGGCTAGGGTTTTATTTTTATGGATTTCTTCAAAAAATAATGCAGCTTCGTTGTATAGGCTTAAGTCGTCTGATTTTGTAAAAGCCCAAGCAAATCGCCTAGGCGGGCTAATATCAAATGCGACGTGAAGTTTAGGGTAGAAGCGGCGTAAGAGTGTAATTTGGTTTGAGTCGGCAATGGTGTAATCAATCAATCGTTCATTAATTAGGTAAAGAAGTTCATCGGTTTTAAGTTCGGTATTAGTTAGCCATTGAAGCTCGGGAATGTCTTTTTTTAATTGTAATAATGATTCGTTATGACTAGTACCTTGAACAATCTCCAATATACCTTGCGTGAGATCTTCAGGTTTTTTTGGGCGCTTTGTGCCTGAACGATAAACAACTTGTTCGGTGATCTTTTGATAGGCAGGTGTAAAAAGTAGGCGTTTATTTCGTTCTTGAGTAATGGTTAAGCCTGCTGCTACAAAATCTGCAAAACCGCCTTGTTGAGTATGTGACAAAATTTCAGCAAAAGTATCAGGGATTTTGAAATTAACTTTAACACCTAAGTGTTTGGCAAAGAGTGTCACTAAATCATATTCTAAACCTGAAAATCCATCTACATTTTCATAGAAGGTTGTTTGGTCGTAGCGGCTGAGAACTGTTATCGAACCTAGCTGCTTGATTCGATCAAGTTGGTTAGTATAATAAGCGACTTTTTTATTGGTATCGGAAGGAGGACTTCCAAAGAGCAGTAAAGATAATAAAAAAAGTCGCTTAAAGAACAAAGTTAACGAAGAGCTTTGTAATGGCTAATTAGACCATTGGTTGAGGAGTCATGAGCGGTAACTTTATTATCATCTTCAAGTTGGGGAAAAATGTTTTTAGCCAGTACTTTACCTAATTCAACCCCCATCTGATCATAGCTATTAACATTCCATATTTTTCCTTGAACAAATATTTTATGTTCATATAGGGCTGTTAATTTACCCAAGCAATGTGGGGTCAACTTCTTAAATAAGAATGAATTTGTGGGTCTATTTCCAGAAAACACTTTAGCAGCAACAACATTATCACAGGCATCATCGCCAAGAGCTGTTCTTACTTCATCGGTTGTTTTTCCTTTCATCAAAGCTTCAGTTTGGGCTAAGAAGTTAGAAATTAAAATGTCGTGGTGCTCTTCTAAATCATAATGACTTTGTGCGGGCGCTAAAAAATCACAAGGAATTAACTTTGTACCTTGATGGATTAGTTGGTAAAACGCATGCTGCCCGTTGGTGCCAGGTTGGCCCCAAATAACAGGTCCAGTGCTATAGTCTGTTGCTTTACCTTCTAAATCAACACTTTTACCGTTACTTTCCATATCGCCTTGCTGAAAGTAGTCTGCAAAAAACTGCATCGTATGGGCATAAGGCAGCATTGCATGAGATTCTGCATCAAAGAAGTTATTGTACCAAACACCCAATAAACCCATAATAACAGGGATGTTTTCTTCAAAAGGTGTTTCATGAAAATGCTTGTCGGCATCGTGCGCACCTTCAAGGAGGCTTTCAAAGTTATCCATACCCAAATATAAGGCAATAGATAAACCGATAGAAGACCAAAGAGAATAACGACCTCCTACCCAGTTCCAAAACTCGAACATATTATCGGGGTCGATACCAAAATCAGTAACATTCTGTTTGTGCGTGGATAATGCAACAAAATGTTTTGCAACAGCTGATGAGTCATTCATATCTTTCAGTAACCAAGTGCGTGCAGAATTTGCATTGGTCATTGTTTCATGAGTGCTGAAGGTCTTAGACGCAACAAGAAATAAAGTTGTTTCCGGTGAGACTTTATTAAGTGTTTCTACTAAATCAGCTTGGTCGATATTAGAAACAAAATGCACACTTATTCCCTCAATAGCGTACGGCGTTAATGCTTTAGTCACCATTTTTGGGCCTAAATCAGAACCACCAATGCCTATATTAACGATATCGATAATTTTTTTACCTGAATAACCTTTCCATTCACCAGAATGTACTTTATCGCAAAAGTGGCGCATTTTTTCTAAGGCTGCATTTATTTGCGGCATAACATCTACGCCATCAACTAATACGGGTGTGTTGCTACGGTTACGTAAAGCTGTGTGCAGAACTGCTCGACCTTCTGTTTTATTTATTTTTTCGCCATTGAACATATCAGAGATATGTGACTTTAAATTGACGGAATTTGCCAGATTTATTAATAGAGGCAGAGTGTCATCCGTTATTCTATTTTTTGAATAATCAAAAAGTAGATCGTCAAACTTGGTTGAATATTGGGAGAATCGGTTAGATTCAGCTGCAAATAAGTCTCTTAAGTGTAATTTATCGACGTGTTTCTGGTGTTCTTTTAAAGCTAACCATTCAGGAGAGCTAGTTAGATGGGACATGTAAGGACCTTAAATTGCGTAAGTATTATCAAAATTTTACGAAAAGCTGAGCACTATAGCAATAGCTATATAAGGGTCTTCTTAAATTGCGGGCTAATTAGCAGGTAATTTATGATCAATAATCTTCCTTTGTGTAGGGCTATATGATAGAGTTTGATTATGTTTTTACTCAATTTATATGAATGAGTAAAAACATTATAATAGAATTATAAAAATAATAGAGGAAGGTATTTATGAACACAACACGCATTATGAGAAGTAGTTTTATAGCCTTATTAGGTATGCTATTTTCAGCTAGTTTGTTAGCGCATGGTGGCGCGGCTGGTACTGATACAGATCAGTGTAAATTTGAGCTAGAACCAGAGCATTGGATTCACTATACGGCATATCAGCCTTTGGCTTTTCCTGCTGAAGATTTTTGTGCCAATATTCCTGATATTAATACGATGACATTATTAGTATTTGATTATCAAGATGTTAGGTTTCGTAATAGAGCGATTGAATTTGAAGTAACTAAAGAGCCAGAAGGAACGCGCGTGTTTTTTCAAGAGGCTAAAAAGCATAAATCAGGTTCAGTTAAATTGACTTTACCAAAAGGTGTGCCAGAAGCAGGTAAGTATTTAATTCATATTACTTTGTTACAAGGTAATGGCGAAAGATTAGATGCACATATGGGCTTTACTGCCGGATCAGGACAGTCTGCAAGCATGAAAGATTTATTTATGTATGCTTTATTCTTATTTGCTGGTCTTTATGTTTTATATTTATCTCATGCTGGTTTTAAAAGCAAAGTAGATGAGATTCTTGCTGGGATTAAAAAAGCATAAAGAGTCAAATTTATTTTTATAAAATTAAGCAATGAAAGTGTAAATGCTATTTTTAACTTAGCGCAAATATTGTAGATAGTATTTGTGTTAAGTTTTTATATTTTCAAAGACCAGATATTTAAATTTTAGGGCCATTTTACAATGCAGAAAAATCCTTTAGGAATGTTGCTGAGCACGACGATAATATTTTTGTCAGTGTCAACAGTAGTAAGCGCCGCTTTACCTAAGTCAATCGAAGTAGATCCGGGAAAATTTGAATCTATTTGTAACGAAAACAATCCAGATTGGCGAGAAGCTCAAACGATAGAAGGGGTGCAAATTCAGGAATCGTTACGCTGTAGCCCAGATAACCCTTATGCTGTCGCTGCGGAAGTTAAAGGAACTAACAATTTATCGATGGAAGCTGTAATGAATACACATTACGCGCTAGATGCCATTATTAAAAAGAACGATATGGATGGTGATGGTGATCCTGATTTAATTATTATTAAGTTAGAAGTCGCTGAATTAAATGGCCATTCTCCAGATTTTGACGGTTTTGTTCCCACTTTTGATATTGCATCAGGAATTCAGCCGGCTATGTGGGTTTTTGCACCAAAATCACGAGGCATGGCAACGAATAGCTTTGTTGGAGTTGATGCTAATCCATTATTAAGAGCACCTTCTCCCGTTATTCGTGTTGAGCAAGGTGATACGATTTGGATTCAATTAGAGAATACACATTATTTTCCTCATACAATACATTTACATGGTGTAGACCATCCTTTTGTTGATAGTTCAGGCGAAGGAAATGATGGTGTGCCACAAACAAGTGATAAATTTGTTTTGCCAGGGCAAAGTAAAACTTACGAAATTCGCCCGAGAACTCCAGGTACTTTTGTCTATCACTGCCATGTACAAACTCATGTACATTTAGCAATGGGGTTAGTTGGCATGTTTGTTGTAGAAGAAAATCGCCCTAACAACTGGGTGCAAACATTCAATGTGGGGGCTGGACAAGTGCGTCATCCTTCAAAAGCAATTTTAGAAGAATTTGATAGTGAATATGACTTGCATTACCATGCAATGGATAAGCAGTTACATGAGATTGTTCAAAAATATAATGATCCACGCTTAATTGCGAAAAAAATGAATCGTGAATATAGAATGAATGATTCAACAGAAGATTACCATGTTTTAAATGGTCGCTCATTCCCTTATACTTTAAGGGAGTCAATTATTGTTACTGAACCTGATAAAAATATTAAAATTAGAATGTTTAATAGTACAGGTGAACAATTAGCGATGCATACCCATGGTCATAAAGGCACAATTACGCATTACGATGGCGTTGAGCATAACCCTGTTGCTCAGATTACACGTGATGTCTATGATTTAGCACCTGCACAACGTAATGATTTGAAAATCAGTACAGTAGATGATGGTTTTCATAGTTATGGAGAGGGTATTTGGATTTTTCATGATCATCGTGAAAAAGGTATTACCACAGACGGGATGAATCCAGGTGGTAATGTGAGCGCATTAGTTTATAAAAAATACCTTGATGAAATCGGTATGCCAAAAGGCACCGGTGAAAGTCCAATGCAACTATTTACAGAAGCTTTTCAACAAAGAAAACTACCTGTTTGGCAAAATATTGATGAATGGAATAGTTTAGGCGAAGTTGATTCACTTAATTATGTTGCACCAGAAGCAAGTAAACCTGCTTCAGCAGATGTTATTCCGGGTTCTGCAGCGATGAAAGTAGCAGAAGATAACTCAATGAGAAATTTATTTTTTGGTTTGTTGTTAGGACTTTTTGCCTACCTCGCTTTTGTTAAAAGAGAAAAGTGGCTTGCAGTCATCGCTTCATTCAAGGGGAGTAAATAATCATGCTAAATAAATTATCGATAGCTGCTATTAGTTTAGTTTTATCTGCACCAGTTTTAGCAGAGAAAGAGTTTGAAAATCATACCAATATGATGGATCACGGTGATGGCCATTTAATGGATATGACTGGCGGTATGATCATGGGGCAGAATACAGATGTTCTGCCAGGTGGTTGTGACAGCATTGCTGCAACAAAAGAAATTACTGTTCATGCTGGGCATAAATATGCAAAAAAATTCCCAGGGCGAATGTATGCTTTTGATGTGCAAGAGTACCAGTTTGAACCTTGTACTAAGTTAACCATTAATTTTGTTAATGATGATAGTGTACGTCACCAATGGATGATGCATGGTTTACCTAAGTACCTTTATCCAAAAGGTATGTTCCATATGGAATTAACAGGACCTGGAAAGATTTCGGGTACTTTAATTTTTCCACCAGGTGATAAAACTTACCTAGTCCATTGTGATATAGCGCAGCATATGGAAAAGGGAATGAAGGGGCAGTTGAAAATTGGTAAGGGTAGTGGCGATTTACCAAGCATTCCTGGGGTAGCATCTTATGTTATCCAAGATGATTATTGGGATACTGAGAAAGAAACTGGCGGTATTAGTGATGCAATTATTGAAGAGGTTACTGAGTTAAAAGAAACGGTAACAGGTAATGATTCTTTTTTCTCAGGTCTAACCATTATTGGATTAGCAATTGGTCTCTTAGTTGCTCCTCTACTAGCTCGTAAGTTTAAAGATATGAGTGCTGGGGAAATTGTTAGTTATGTATTGGAATTAATTCAATCCGCGGTAAGTTGGAGTGCTAAGATCATTAAATGGCTAATGAGTTTAGTTAAAAAGAAATAATAGTAGACGTACTTTATACTTCGCACGCATCACGGATGCGGATTTTATATCAAGTTGATTTTAGTCGAGAGCAAGGCGATGAAATAGGCGCATAGCTAGCTACGTAACTATTTTATCAACGCAGATATCGGCTATAATCGACTTGATAGAAAACCGTAGTCGTGATCGTGCGAAGTATAGATTAATGACCCTTGGTAATTATAGACATAATTGCTAAGGGTTTTTTTATGGATAAACACAGAGAAATTATTAATGCTAGAATTATGGGGGCTATTTGTTAGTGCTTTTATATCGTCAACAATTGCACCAGGAGGCTCTGAAGCAGTATTGGCCTATATGGTAGCAGAAAAAATTCAACCTATTGCATGGTTAGTTTCTACTGCAACAGTTGGCAATACCCTAGGTGCATTAACAACATGGTGGTTAGGTTATTTGGCGGCTAAAAAATATCCTGTTGAGTCTATATTAGAAAAAAATAAACAACGAGCCTTAAGTTGGGTGAAACGCTGGGGAAGTTGGAGCCTTTTATTATCATGGTTACCCGTGATTGGTGATGCTCTATGTTTTGCAGCAGGTTGGTTGAAATTGCCTTTGTTTTTTTCCATTTTTTTGATTTTTGTAGGAAAGTTAATTCGGTATTTAATGGTTGCTTATTTGTTTGTATAAATGTGATTGTGGGTACTGGGTTAAAATAGTGTTAATAGGAAGGAATAGTATCAATGTTTCGAAATTTCCCTAAAGAGGTTAATGATTACTCTCATCAGAAACGAGATTATCAAATTGTTATATTTACATTTACCTGTACAGCAATTTGTTTAACATTAGATGGTTTTGCGCCGCAATATTTACAATGGGTCTTAGCTTTTTTTGGGTATTTATTTTTAGCGGGTTTATTGTATTGGGAATCTAAATTAATTCGGATGCAAGTTGTGGTAGCTTTGTTATTTGCAACGGCTGGTGAAATCTTCGCGTCCCCTTTTATGGAGGGGTATATCTACCGTTTTGGATCTGTTCCTCCTTATGTTCCTGCAGGACATGGGATGGTTTACCTAACAGCGATAATTTTAGCGCGATCAGGGTTCTTTTTGCGACATGCGCGGAAAATTGCTTTATTTATTGTTATTACTTGTGGCTTATGGTCTGCATGGGGGATAAGCCCTTATGCTGAAAGAAGTGATCAAATTGGAGCTATCTTATTTGTCGTGTATTTGCTTTATCTTTTTAAGGGTAAAGCCCCTATGGTGTATTTAGGTGCATTTTTTATTACCACATGGTTGGAGTTGGTTGGCACAAGTGCTGGTACATGGGCTTGGGCTGTTGTTGACCCAGCATCTGGCTTAACTCAAGGTAACCCACCTAGTGGCGTTGCTGCTTGGTATTGTTTAGTCGATGCCGTGGCAATGGCTGGTGCTCAACCTGCATTAAATTTATTTGAAAGAATTAAACAACGCCTTTGGCGCATAAAACAGCCCGTTAACTAAAATATTATGCATAGAATAGAAGCGAATAAAGATTACCGTACTGCTAGCGATGAGAATACTAGTACTGAAGCTTTACACGAAGCGGCAGTAAAACATTATGATGCCTGTTATTGGGATTATCTGTTTGCATGGAGTAGCCGAAATGATTTAGCTCTGCATTATGGTTATTGGGATGAAAAAACGGCCTCACATAGCGAATCTTTACTGAATAAAAATCAAAAATTATATGAATTAGCTAATATCAAACAGGATGATTTTGTTCTTGATGCTGGTTGTGGGATTGGGGGCAGTTCCATATGGATGGCTAAAAATCATGGTAATCAACTAAAGGCGATTACTATTAGCGCGAAGCAAATTTATTATGCCGCTAACCATGCAAAACGGCATGGCGTTGCAGAAAAGATTGATTTCGAAGTGTCAGACTTTTGCCAAACACCTTATGCTGATGAAACCTTTGATGTTGTTTGGGGCTTGGAAAGTATTTGTCACGCATTGAATAAGGGAGACTTTATTCGAGAAGCTTTTCGTATTTTAAAAAAAGGCGGGCGTTTAGTGGTGTGTGATGGTTTTATTACCCAGCGCGATATTGATGATGAAGACTGGCAAGCTGTTGTTGATTGTTTTGATGGCTGGGCAGTACCCAACTTATGTTTACGCAGTGAATTTGAAGGTTTATTGCATGAAAATAAATTTACGGATGTTAAATATACTGATATTACTGAGGAAACAATGCCTTCAGCTAATTATATGTATAAAGTATCCAAGCGCTTAGAACCTTTACAGAAAATTAGCAGCTTCTTAGGTCTTCGGAGTGCAACTCAAACCGCTAACTTTAAAGTTGGTTTAGCCCAATACTATTTATTTCACAAAAATTTAGTTGAATATGGTATTTTTACAGCACAAAAATAATTGAGTAAAAAAATATGAAAAAAATATTACTAGTTTTATTACTGATCAGCCCGTCAATTTTTGCCCAAATTAATTTAGGCACTGGACAAGCTAACGATTGGACTTTAAATAAACAGGTTTCAAATTTAACTTTTACGACTACAAAAAATGCCAGTAAAACAGAAGTACAAAGTTTCCAGCAAATAAGTGGCACAATAAAGCGTAATGTCGCTAGTTTAGTGGTTAATTTGAATAGCGTTTCTACAGGAATTGAAATTCGTGATGAGCGTCTTAAAGACTTGTTTTTTGAGACGAAACTTTTTCCTCAAGCGGTGGTAAAGATTAAATTATCTAATAGTGGTATTGAGATGATGAAAGTAGGGGATATTAAACAAGTTGAGCTTGAAGCAGAGTTGAGCATACATGGCGTTAAGCAAAAAGCGATGGTAAGTACTCAAATTATTTATTTAGAGAGTAATAAACTTTTAGTCAATTCAATAAAGCCATTGGTTATTAATTTACAAGCTTTTAAATTACTTAAAGGTGTTAATTTATTGTGTGAAATAGCGCATTTAAAAAGTATCAATGCGGCAGTTCCCGTTACTTTCAACCTCATGTTTACACAACAATAATTAAAATATTCTCATGAAAAATAAAAAAATAAAAACTTATTTAATCAGTGGTTTGCTTATTTTTGGGGTAAGTGCCTGTTCTGATGATGAACCTGAAAAAATAATCCCTCAAAATGTGATTGCAACACATAATGATTTTGATCATGACCATGATGAAGCAACAAATTTAGAAAAACATAAATTTGAACATGAGTTTGCCGAGCAGTGTATTGCACGCGAAACAAGAAATTCGGTGAATAAAAAGAATGATAGACAGCGTTTTTCTAAGCCTTGTTTATGTATTGCAAAAGAAATGATGGATGATTTAACGGCGGTTGAAGCAGAGAAATTCTTAAAAGAAGACAAACAGACTCAATCTTTAACTATTCGCTTTGAAGCAGCGGCTTATGAGTGCCTGCAAGAAAAGGCGAAGCCTCAAGCGCCGCAAATTTTTAAACAGCGTTAAGCATAATAATAAGAAAGTTTGCGTTATCAGTTTTACTAATAGCGCAACTTCCTTTCTTTACGAGACATTAAGAAAAAAACTACCCCCGTACCAATAAGCCCCATCATGCCGCCAGGCCCCCAAATCATAATGCCACCTAATTGTTGATCTAGCATGATTTCAATCGCCAGGCGACCATCTAGTACGTCATACGCAGCATAAATTTGATCTCTCTTTAGAGTGATAATTGCGCCAATAATAGTATTGGGAATAGTGACAGCCCATAAGATAATTAAGCGAATGCCAAAGGGAATGCGAGATGTTTTTTGCCGTGGGTCGCAGATTAACCACCAAAAGAAAAACCCAGTAATAATCATCGTGAAATGCATGGTATTGTGCAAAGATTGGTCAGCAAGAGCTTGATTATGGAGGTCTGGGATTTGCCAAATAAGTAGTGTCGCAATAAATAAGATTGAAGCAATAACGGGGTGACCTAGAAAATTATATAGCCACTGAATAAGCTTATTACGAATAATGGGGACTAAAATTTTATGCCGTATGATTTTAGGTAGGCCTTGTAATAAAGATGCTAAGGGCATACTTAATATCAGTAACAAAGGGCCTAGTCCACGCATTAATAAATGTTCTATTTGATGAAAAAACAGAAAGTGCTCAGATAGAGGTTCTAGTGGAGATTGCAACGCGATAACAAAACAAAGCATTCCTAACAGAAAGGTAATGGTTTGACCGATTCCAACGGGTCGGCCTGCTTCTCGCCTTACTACTCGCCCTCTGAAGTAGACAACGATGGTTAATAGCATAGGGATTGCTACGTCGGGAGTATAAATCCATGCTGACCAAATGGATTGGTGTGGCAGAATTTCTCCGTGGGCAAAACAAAGGCTGGAGAAGAGAGCTAGAGTGATTGCTGAGCAAACTTTTATGTAGGGCACGAATTTTTTTGGAGGTAGTGATATAGAGCTAGAATAGGTGAGAGTCACCTATTCTAGTGTCGCGGAGTTTATGCGCAGAATTGTTCAATATTGTCTAAGATACCTTGGCTATCTAAGCCGCATAAGCTGAGTAGCTCTTCGCGAGTACCTTGCTCAACATACTCATCGGGTAGGGCAATATTTAAGACTGGCATCAGAATTTTATTAGCTTGCAAGAATTCATTAACTGCAGAACCAGCTCCACCTGCTAAAACATTCTCTTCAATGGTGACAAGCACATCGTGTGTCTTAGCCATCTCTAAAATCATATCTGCATCAATAGGCTTAATAAAGCGCATATTAATGAGTGTTGCACCTAATTTTTTAGCAACATCTAAGGCAGGGGTAACCATACTGCCCCAAGCCAAAATAGCCATCCTGCCGCCTTTGTGGCGAATTTCTGCTTTACCAATTTCCAGCTCAGTTAATTCAGGGTTAACAGCTGTACAGGGGCCTTTTCCTCGTGGGTAACGCACAGAAGCAGGGCCTTGGTAGTTATAGCCAGTGGTTAGCATTTGACGACACTCATTTTCATCAGCAGGTGCCATAATTAACATGTTAGGCACGCAGCGTAAGAAACTGTAATCAAAATTACCTGCATGAGTAGGGCCATCAGGTCCCACTAAGCCTGCACGGTCAATGGCAAAAAGGACATCTAAATTTTGAATGGCAACATCATGTAATAATTGATCGTAAGCACGTTGTAAAAATGTAGAATAAATAGCAACAACGGGTTTTGCACCTTGGCAAGCTTGCCCCGCCGCTAGAGTCACTGCATGTTGTTCTGCAATAGCAACATCAAAATAGCGAGTAGGAAAGCGTTCAGAGAATTCAACCATTCCTGAGCCTTCACGCATAGCAGGTGTAGTTGCTAATAAGCGCTCGTCTTTTTCAGCTGTATCACAAAGCCATTGTCCGAATACTTGTGTATAAGTTGGGTGAGGGGAAGCTTTAGATTTAGGCAAGCTATCCTTACTTGGGTCAAAAGCGGGTACACCATGATAGGCTAGTGGATTTTTTTCAGCAGGTGCGTATCCTTTACCTTTTTTAGTCACTATATGTAGAAAAATTGGACCTGACATTTCTTTAATGGATTTTAATGTATCAACCAGCATATCAATATCATGACCATCAATGGGGCCAATATAGTTAAAGCCTAGTTCTTCAAACAAAGTACCTGGTGTCACCATTCCTTTTAGGTGTTCTTCAGTCTTTTTAGCGAACTCCCAAGCACCCGGCATATTACTTAGAATTTTTTTACTTTCATTACGGACGGAGGTGTAAGTTTTGCTAGAAATAACTTTAGTGAAATAGTTATTCATCGCACCTACATTAGGGGAGATAGCCATGTCGTTATCATTTAAGATAACCAATAAATTGGCATCAATAGCACCGGCATGGTTCATCGCTTCAAAAGCCATGCCGCCAGTAATACTACCATCACCAATAATAGCGACCATACGGCTATCTTCGCCTTTATTTTTTGCCGCAATTGCCATTCCTAGGGCAGCACTAATTGATGTGCTTGAATGACCAACACCAAAGGCATCGTATTCACTTTCAGAACGTTTAGGAAATGCGGATACGCCACCTTTAGTACGGATGGTTGGCATGCTTTCTTTGCGGCCTGTTAATATTTTATGTGGGTAAGCTTGGTGGCCTACATCCCAAACAAGTTGATCTTTTGGGGTGTCGTAAACGTAGTGTAGAGCAACGGTTAATTCAACTGTTCCTAAGCCGGCTGAAAAATGCCCGCCTGATAAGCTGACAGAGTGAGTTAAAAATTCACGTAACTCTTTAGCGACAGGATTTAATTCTTCTCGCGGAAGTTTTCGTAGGTCTGCTGGAAGGTCTATTGTGTTTAATAATGGGTAGTTTTCTGCTATTTTCATAATGCTTCCTTTAGGCCCCTTTTTGAGTTTTGAGTGCGTGACTTGCAAGGTTTTTTCCAAGGGTCCAAATGGAGCCAGGAACTTTATGCGTATCTGCAATAGCTTGATCGAATGAAGTCACAATCCAATCTCGGTCTTTATTCGTTAAATTAAGGGGGGGTAGTAATTTAACTACGTTCATGCCATGACCTGCAACTTGGGTCAGCAGATTATGGTCTTTAAATAGTGGTATGGTAATCATTTGGCAAAACAATCCTTTATTTGCAGCTTCTAATGTTGCCCATGCTGCCTTGAGAGCTAAACTTTTAGGTGCTTGAAATTCAATGGCAATCATTAGTCCCTTGCCACGAGCTTCTTTTAAAAACTCATATTTGGAGCTCATAGAATTTAAATGATTGATGATTTCAGTACCAACTTTTGCGCTGTTTTCAACTAGCTTCTCATCTTCTATCACTTGAAGTGTTGCAAGCCCTGCAGCCATCGCCATATTATTTTTTGAAAAAGTTGATCCGTGTACAACAGCTCTATCCATACGATTAAAAACAGATTCCATTATGTTATCAGTTATTGCCACTGCACCGATAGGAATAAAACCGCCTGAAAGCGCTTTTGCCATACAAATCATGTCGGGTTGAACATTCCAGTGCTCAATAGCCCAGAATTTCCCTGTGCGACCTATGCCTGTTTGTACTTCATCTGCAACAAAAAGAGTGCCGTATTTTTTGCATAAACGCTGCACTTCTGGCAGATAGTTATCATCAGGAATATTAACGCCTTTTCCTTGGATGGGTTCTACAATAAAGGCTGCAGCATCATTGTTTTTTAATGCGTTTTCTAAGGCCGCTAAATCATTAAAGGGGATGGAGTGACATTCCGGTAATAGTGGCCCAAAACCTTCACGAAAAATTTCATCACCGACTAGTGATAAGGCGCCCATTGTTAGGCCATGGTAACCATGATTACAGTAGATGATTTTTTTACGTTTAGTGGTATAGCGGGCAAATTTAATGGCAGCTTCTACGGCTTCTGTTCCCGAATTACAAAAAAACATTTTTTGTAAATTATCGGGAGTGGTTGCTAAAATCTTTTTTGCCAATAAGCCACTCAGGACTGAAACATCCATTTGTATTAAGTTGGGTAATTCTAGTGTTAATGTTTCTTGTAAGGCTTTAATAACCGTAGGGTGGTTGCGACCTATTGCAAAGACACCAAAACCACTTAAGCAATCAAGGTATTCTGTATTTTTTTCATCGTATAAATACTGGCCTTTTGCTTTTGTGTAATTGCGATCGTAGCCTATTGTTTTTAATACACGCACCATTTGCTTGTTTAAATGGTCTTCGTGTAACTCAAACTTTTCTGAGCTATGTTCTGAAAAAAGATTTTTAATGCTAAATGACATAAATCTATAAAAGGGTTTTATATTTTAAAGTGGAATTGATTTATTGCTAAAAGCAGGCAATATGATGAGAGTACAAATGAGAGTAAAACTTATGCCAACGGCTAAGGTTATGCCCATACTGGAAATACCAAAATGAGGGATTAAGGTTAAGCTTAGAAAGCTACTCATTGTGGTTAAGCTGCTAAACATAACGCCTCTTGCTGTACTAGTTTGCAGTAAATGTTGCTGACTAATATTGCTATCTAAGCTGTGCATAATATGAATACCGCTATCAACCCCAATTCCTAATAGTAGGGGCAAAGCTATAATATTAGCAAAGTTAAAAGGGATTTCTAATAAAACATTAACGCTACAAGTCAGTAAGCCAGCTAAAACAAGGGGGCCAATAACGAGCAGTGTTTTTTTAATACTTTTTAAAATAAATAAAAGTAAAAGTGTAATTAAAATAAAAGAGGCGGAAAAAGCTTGCTGAAAGGCAGAAACAACTGCTTCGCCAGATGCTAAATCAGCGACAGGTAAGCCAGTGGCTGTCGGAACAATATTTTGAATATCTTTAGCAAACTGTTTGAGGTTGCTAGGAATATTTAGATTTTTCTCAGGTGTAATCATAATACGGTATAGCCCAGCGGGGCTTAGCCACTGTTCACGAATTTCACGGGGTAGGTCTTCTAAGCTAAATTGGTAAGCTGCTAGGCTTTGATTTAAAGTGTCAATAGTATAAGGAAGTAAGCTTAATATATTGTTATCCAATTGTTTGGCAAGTTGTGGATTTTTTTCTAAAGCGCTAATAAATAGATTGATACTATGATCTAAATTATTGAGTAGTTGAGGGTCAACGGTACTTTTATTTTCAGTTAATAGCTTTTGTAATGTTGCTTGGAAATCAGTCAATACGACGTGAGTATCGGATGGCGCTAAATCTTGGTTAAATTGAGCTAGTTGTGCCCCTAAAATAATGGCAAGATCTTCAATAATATACAGTTTTTCTTCTTGTTCCTGAGCGATTAAATCTTCTAATGTGGTGGTGTTATGAACGCTGGGAAGCTGTTTAAGTTGTTCGGTAATAACACGAGTATTATTTAAATTTTCTGTTAATGCATAAAGTGCGTAAGGGGAGTCAGATTTACTTTGTAATAAATCTTTAAAAGTAGACACTGAACTTGCCTTTGCATTACGCATATTAACGGGGTTTGAATCAAAGCTAATATAAGGTAGAAAAAATAAACAACTGATACCTAGGAGTAAGCTAATAATACGAATGGCTTTTTTATGACGAAAAGGGAGGATGTGTAGATAGTTTGGCTGTGAGTTTTGCTGAATGATTTTGGGTGTTTTGAGCTTTAGTATGTTTAAAAAGGCGGGTAACACCGTGAGCGATAAAAATAAGGCGATAAACATGCTTACGCCTGAAATCAATCCTAGCTCAGAGACACCTTTGTAGTCAGTGGGAGCAAAGGCTAAAAATCCGATAGAGGTGGTTAGTGCACATAGAAAAAGAGAGAAGCCAACACTGTGTAGCGCATTTTTAATCGCTGTTGGGTTATCATTTTTTTTAATGATCTCATCGCGGTAATGCAAATTCATATGTATTGCAAAATCGACACCTAAGCCGATATAAAGAGCGGCAAAAGAAATAGAAATAACATTAAGGTGGCCAATTGTTACGGCAGCAAATCCAGTAGTGAGGGTTAAGCCGATAATGAGTATCAATAAGGTAGCAAACAGCAGTTTGAATGAACGCAGGCACCTAAATAAAATAAGTAAAACAGCCAATAATGAGCCGATACCGCTAAAAATGGCGCCTTGTCCCATTGCTTCTAGTTCTTCGTGCTCTAAAGCCGTTTCACCTGTCATGCGAATGACAGCAGTTGCAGTATTGTTTTCGATGCTTTCGGAAATAAGTCGAGCAGCTTCAATGGCATTAGTCGCAGGCATCATTGCATTAAAGTTTTTCTTAGGTTTTGCAATAACGATACGGCGGGTTTTATTTGTTAAGCTGTTGGATCTAAGGATTTCCTGCCATGACATTGGGTTGTTGATGTTTTGACTAGACTCGTTAATCGCGTTTGTAATACGGCCTAATAGTTTAGGTAAACTTTGATTAATGATGCTATCTTCATTTTCTAATGCTTGAGTTAAAATATCAAAAAAACCTGTCAGGTGATAATTTTGTGCCAAATAACCAATAAAGGGCTGTGCATCTGTTAGATTATTAGATAATTTTTCAAGTTCTTCTAGAGATAAATAAAGTAATGCTTGTTGACGGAAAAATTGATTATCTTCGGGGATATAGCTAGAGCTGAAGTTATCGGTATTTTGTTTTAATTGCGTTGATAATAGATTTGCAACAATGGCTGTTTCTTCTGGTGTTTGGGCATCAACAACAAAAATAATCGTATCGGCATCTTGTGGAAAGTGCTGCTCTAGGCGTTTTGTATTTTGTTGAAAAGGTAAATCAGGCGAAAGCATTTCCGCTGAATTGTTGTTTATGCCTAAGTTGTCTTTAATATAAAACAGACTGCCTATCGTTAAGGATAGGGTGGCAATGATGATAAGCCATGCGTAGCGGTTAACAAGCTGTGCTTGCCAGTTAAGTATTTTATTGCTAACGGAGCAGTGGCTCATGAGTTTGCAACCTGAGTTAATAGTAGGCTAATTTGTTTAAGTTTTTTGTTGGCTGCTTTAAAGTGCTTGCCTAGCTGAATAAGGCTAGGTATCTCACTTGGGTGGCGAATAGTATAAAGAATTAATTTAGCTAAATTCACACTACCCTCAGCGGTCATTGAGTGGCTCACTGCGACGGGTAAGTTAAAATCTGCAGAGTCTACAATGGTACGAATGGCTATAAAGGGTATGTTTTGTTTTTGGCAAACTTGTGCGACTGAGGCACTTTCCATATCAACAGCAATGGCAGAGTTTTCATTGAATAAAGCTGACTTTTCTTTGGCCTTAGAAATAATACCTGAACTTTCTAGCAGCACTCCCTCAAAATAAGTCTGCTTGCCTAATGCGTGGGCTATATTTTTACGCAATGAGTTATCAGTGCTAATCTGTTGATTTGATTGTGTCTGAATGATTTTCGGAATAATTAAATCGCCTGCTTTTAAGTGAGGAGCTAATGCGCCGGCGCAGCCCCAGCTGATAATTTGTTTAGCCCCAGAAGATAATAGTTGTTCAGTTGCATTTTTTGCATTTTTTGCTCCAGCACCAGCAAGACTAACTAAAATATTATTAGGCAAAGTAAGGCACTCCCCCTGCTTAATTTTAGCTTTGTTTAGGCTGCGTAACTCTTCTGGTAGGGCGACAATAATACCTAGGCTCATTGATTGTTAAGTTCATTGTGATATTTTGCTAACGCCCATAGTGGGAAAAACTTATCATAACCATGATATTTTAGATAAAAAACGCGTGGAAATCCTGGGGCGTTATGGTATGGGCTGCTCCATAATCCGGCTGAATTTTGTTGGCTCAATAAATAGTTAATACCTTTTTTAACTGCCATAGAATTAACTTCACCGGCTGCAATTAAAGCTAAAATAGCCCATGAGGATTGGTGTGCTGTGCTGCTATGAAATTTGCCACTTAAAGACTTATCAAAATAACTTTGGTTGTCTTCTCCCCAGCCACCATCAAGCTGTTGAATGCTTTTAAGCCAAGCCACTGCTTGTGTATATAAAGGGTCAGACTTAGCAATATCCGTTTGTTCCAAGGCGATTAAAACAGACCAAGTACCATAAATGTAATTGCTTCCCCAGCGTCCAAACCAAGAGCCGTTTTCTTCCTGTTGATTGCGTAAATAAGTAATGCAGCGGTCAAAAGCAGGTAAATATTCTTTGTGGTTTTGTGCAACTTTAGCGATTAGCATAACGCAGCGAGCGCTGACATCAGCGGTGGGAGGGTCTAATAATGCACCGTGATCAGCAAAGGGGATTTCATTAAGATAATAGCAAGTATTATCAACATCAAATGCGCCATAGCCGCCATCTTTATCTTGCATGCCTATAATCCAACGAGTTGCTTGATGAATGGATTCATTCATGTCTTCTAGCTCAGAGCTTGCCATAGCAAAGGCAATAACAGCCGTATCATCAACATCTGGATAATGAGGGTTTTCATATTGAAACGCCCAGCCACCGCCTTTTAAGTTAGGGCGATGAATGCGCCAGTCACCCGCTTCACTGGATAGTTGTTTGTCCTTAAGCCAGTTATAAGCTCTTTTTCGACTATTTTTAGTGTTAGCTAGGTCTGCTTCTTGTAGGGCAAGTAAACTTAGTCCTGTATCCCAAACAGGCGAAAGGCAAGGTTGGCAATAAGCCTCGTTATCTTTAATAACAAGTAGCTTGTCGATTGCTTTACGTGCAGTCACTACCTGTGGATGATCTTTAGGTAAACCTAGTAATAACATCGCTTGGTAAGCATTTACCATAGCGGGAAAGATAGCACCTAAGCCATCCTCGCCATTTAAGCGTTCAGTAAACCAATCGGATGCTTTTTCAATGGCGCAAAGATGCATTTTTTTTGTCACTAAACAGCGAGATTTTCGACCGATATAATCTAAAAATAAAAAACTTTTATTGAGTAAGCCGCGCTCAGGGAAATAATGCTGTTCTTTATCTGGGTGAGTTATAAATAGCTCAAGTATATCAATCTTTAATGGGTTTTTTGCTTTAGCTTCTAAGGTGCATAATATAAATAAAGGAATCATTACGGTGCGAGACCAATAAGATACTTTATCTATATGAAAAGGAAACCATTTTGGCAATAACATGATTTCTACTGGTATAAACGGAGCTGCACGCCATGGAACTTGTTCAAAAATTGCCAGGGCAATACGGGTAAAGACATTCGCTTTTGCTGCGCCGCCTTGGGCAATAATGTAGTTGCGTAAGTTTTTCATATGCACGGCATTAATATCGTCCCCTGCCATTTTTAATGCGTAATAAACTTTTACACTACAGCTAATATCTCCTATCCCACCATAAAATAAAGGGTAGCTACCATCCTTCGATTGGCGTGCTCGTAGATAAACAGCAAATTTTTCTTGTAACTGACTATCAATATCATCCAAGTAATGCATCAGCATGATGTATTCGGCTGGGATGGTGCAGTCTGCTTCTAGCTCAAAAACCCAATAGCCATCGTTGTGTTGCAGTGATAGTAATTTTTGCTGTGCACGTTGAATGGCTAATTCTAATGAGTTAGCCGACGTACATAAGGAAGGGTGGTCTTCAGTAAACATGAGAAGTTATTTTTGCGCTGTATACTGCCAATCTTTGCAGATAAGTTTTTTGCTTTTCGTATCAAATGCAGCTGACAGTAGCCAGTTACTACGGCCAATAATTTTAGTGGTAAGAATGGTTGCCTTTACTTTTTGACGGGTGATTTTAACTTGGCTAGAATCGTTAAAATCTAAATGCTGTTGAATTTCATTTAAGGTAAGAACAGCAATTCCAATTGCCCATAAGCAGAAATTACGCATCCCCACTTCGTGGCTAGGAATGATCAATGTATAAGTCATTGCGTCTTTTAAGTGCCCTTGCGCCGTGCTTAGTAAATGTTCTAAACCTAACCTGAATTCGGGTGTACTTTCTGAGGTATTAAGATCTTTTAGATCAAAGCCAACTTCGGTAAATACATCCTGCGGCAACCAGCAAACGCCACGCTTTGCATCATCCCAAATATCTTTTAGGATATTGGTCATTTGTAAGCCCTGACCAAAGGATGTTGAAAGGGTAAGTAGCTCTTCGCGATGCTGGTTGATTTCCGGTGAGTAATGACAGAATAATTTTGCTAGCATTTCACCTACGCATCCAGCGACATAGTAGCAATATTCATTCATATCCTTCATGGTCGCTAAGCCACCACTTAAATCCATGCTTTGGTAGCCCGGCATACCTTTTGCCATAGCATCGACACAATATAACAATGAGTCAATTTGTTCAGGAGCAAAGCTGCGAGTGATTTGAATAACACGCTCTGTTAATTGAACCAGTATGTGCTCGGCTGGAATAGTTTGTTCTGATAACAAAGGTGATAGGTCGGATGCAAAGCTGGCAGCACCTTCACCCGTTTTTACGACTTCAATAAAACGTAGGCAAAAATGTTCTTTTTGCTCGGCAGATAAGGAGACTTCATCTTCAACTGTATCGACAATTCGGCATAAAAGGTAAGCATTAGCAACTTCTTTATAAAGCCCTAATGGTAGTTGAGGAATAGTTAATGCGAATGTTCGAGAAACACCTTCAAGTAAAACTGCTTGAAATTCATTATCAGAGGATGCAAGTAGCGATTCTGGATTATCAATAGAAGCTTGGGTATCAGTCATATTTATCTATAAGGTTAGTTTTGGAGCGAATAGAATTTATTCATTATGTTAATAATGGTGTGAAATTATAGACTAATATGCTTTAAATACAAAGAATGTTGTTTTATTGCTACAAGTTTTAATCTCTATTTTAGAGATAAGAAATGATTTATATTTTTGCTATTTAAAAATGTGACTTATCTGGAGAATATAAGCAGAATGCTAGTATTGGGGTGATAAAAATAGTATGCTGACTAAGTAATAAGTAAAGAATGAGTGGAAAATAGTTTAATTATTTACTTTTATTTTTGTAAAATACTGAGAATAATTACTATTTTGTTGCTTTTTTGCAACTAACTAAAGTTTAAATGTTGAGGCATACTGGATGGGCGTTCCTTTAATACAGCAATTAGCTGTAGGTTCTTATTTAATAAAGCAAAAAATAAAAAGGGTGGAAAAATACCCTTTGGTTTTAATGTTAGAGCCGCTATTTCGTTGCAATTTGGAGTGTGCAGGCTGTGGCAAAATTGCTTACCCTGATGATATTTTAAATAAAAGGTTGTCGGCCGATGAGTGCTTACAAGCAGTTGATGAGTGCGGTGCGCCTATGGTTTCAATTCCAGGTGGTGAGCCATTAATTCATAAAGAAATGCCAGAAATTGTGGCAGGCATCGTTAAGCGTAAGAAATTCCTTTATTTATGTACCAATGCCTTATTGCTTAAGAAAAAAATTCAAAACTATACCCCCTCTCCTTATTTAACTTTTTCTATACATTTGGATGGGAATAAACACAGACATGATACCTCGGTGTGCCAAGATGGCGTGTTTGATATTGCAGTTGAAGCAATTAAACTCGCTTTAGGTAAAGGCTTCCGAGTCACAATCAACTGTACTCTATTTCAAGGGGAAACAGCGCAAGAAGTCGCTGACTTTTTAGACTATGCAACTGAATTGGGTGTCGAAGGGATTACTATTGCTCCAGGTTTTAGTTATGAAGATGCACCAGATCAAGATTCATTCATGTCTAGTCGAGCAGCAAAGGAATTATTTAGAGGGATATTTACGCTTGGTAAGCATAAAAAATGGAAGTTAAATCATTCTTCTCTCTATTTAGATTATTTGGCTGGTAATCAAGCTTATGAATGCACCCCTTGGGGTAACCCAACAAGAAATGTATTTGGTTGGCAAAAGCCTTGTTATTTATTAGCAGATGAAGGTTATGTTAATACTTTTCAAGAGTTGATTGATACAACACCATGGCATAAATATGGTGCGGGTAATAACCCAAAATGTGATGGCTGTATGGCTCATTGCGGCTATGAGGCGACTTCTGTAGAAGACACCTTACATCACCCATTGAAGGCAATGATATCAAGTATTCAAGGCCCAAAGACGGAAGGTGAGATGGTGCCTGATTTGGTTTCAAAAAGGTAATGATGGTATTTGGCTTTTATTGTAAAGAGCTGAATTAAAAGTGAGTAAGATTTTTTAAGGTATATAAAAAAGGTTTAAAAATGATAAGACTAAAAAATATTGTTTCAGGTTTTATGTTATTGATTTTAAGTCAAAGTGTTATAGCTGACGCTGATGTGGAGCAAGCAACTCAAGTGGTTGATGATTTTCAGGCTAAATTAATTAGTGTTATGAAGCAGGGCGATAAACTTAATTTTGAGCAAAGATCCGCTCAATTACGCCCAGTATTAATTAAAACTCATAATATGGTTAGAATGACTCGAGCTGTCATGGGGAGAAACTGGAAGGGCTTAATTCAAGAGCAAAAGAAACAGCTGATTACTAAGTTAATAGATTTAAGTGTTGCTTCTTATGCGCATCATTTTTCTTCATTTTCAGGGCAATCATTTACAGTTAAATCAGTTGAGAAAGTAAGGTCGCAAATTTATGTAAAAACTTTTTTAGTGTTACCTGATGATGACGTGAGTATTGATTATCTGCTAAAAAAGAAAGGGGATAGTTGGCGCATTATCAATATTTTATCAAAGGGAGTCAGTGATATTGCTCTAAAGCGTTCAGAATATGGGGCAATAATGAAAAAGTCAGGGTTCGAGGTTTTATTAGCTGAGATTTCAATTAAAGTTGAAAATTTTTCTAAAGATTAGTTTTACGGTAAATTGAAGTGAAATATGATCAAGAGTTTATAGGAAAAACACGAGCATGGCTGAAGTTGGTCGTTATTGGCTTGAATTTTTGCCCTTTTGCAAAGCCGGTTTTTGATAAAGAGAAAATTCACTATCAAGTGAGTACAGCAAGGGCTTTAGAGGATTGCTTGAAGGATTTAATAGATGAAGCTGAGCGTTTAGATATTTCGTCTGATATAGAGACTAGCTTATTAATTTTTCCTGATGCATTGGAGTCATTTGATGATTTTCTAGATGCAGTAGAAATTGGTGATGAGTTAATGTTGGCTCAAGGTTACGAAGGGGTTTATCAGTTAGCCAGTTTTCATCCAGATTATTGTTTTGAGGGGAGTGATGAAGAAGATGCGGCTAACTATACTAATCGATCACCTTATCCTATGCTGCATTTAATAAGGGAAGCGAGTATTGAAAAAGCATTAGCGCATTACCCTAAAGATCCAGATTTAATTCCTGAGACGAATGTAAAGTTAGCGCGTAAATTAGGATTGCAGAAGATGCAGACCTTGCTAGCTAAAAGTAGAAAAGTATGATTATACCCAAGCTACTTGAAGGTGCTGGCTTAATGGAACTGCGATCTTTAATCGCAGATACCTTGGTATGCGATTGCAGCGGCTAAAGACCGCTGTTCCGATTAGTTAACTGATGTTACGCATAAGTAACAAGGAATAATTATTCTAAGATGTGAGTTGTCATCGTAGGGGCAATCCCCAATGCCAGTAAGTTAAGGTTAACCCATTGATTATGTTAGTATAAATCCTTATATTAGCATAATCAATGGTAAGCATAAAGCAGTGGAAAATTCAATAAAAAATATTTATGAAGAGTTAAATAACACCCTAAACAGCTTTTCATTTATCGATAGATATCGCCTTTCAAAAACAGCTTTTATTCGCAATCGTACCCTCAGTT
>JAJJBE010000074.1 GCA_020996635.1 Bathymodiolus brooksi methanotrophic gill symbiont | reverse complement strand
TGAATATATCGAGGTTTTTTATAACCGTAAACGACGTCATTCAGCGAATGATTACAAGTCACCTGCTGATTACGAAATGTCGCTAAAAGCAGCTTAATTTTGTGTCCATAAAAGTGTTGACACATCAAGAGTCTGTGAGTGCTAAAAAAGAAAAGCGTAACTCAGTAGTCTTTCAAATGGGGGAAGGATTAATTGGTAGAGCGGCAGAAAAGGAAGAATCACAGTACTGTTCTGATTGTTTGAATGATAAACGCTTTATAAATAAATATGCTGATGATGAAATGCCAGGGTCTATTATCAGTGTCCCAGTCAAAGTAGGGAGTGAGCTATTCGGTATTCTCAACGTTTCTCATTCAGATGCGCATTATTTTTCTGACTGGCATATACGGTTATTAGAAATTTATAAAAATATGTTGGGCCAATTGATCGCCAATTTCCGTTTATTTAAAGAGATGGATCAGAGAATTTCTGAAAAAACACAACATTTAGAAAAAGCACTTGAAGAAGCAGAAATTCTAAAAGAGCGTTATGAGAACCTATCCATGGTGGATAGCTTAACCAAGTTATACAATCGCCGATTTTTTTATGAGCAAATTGCTGTTCCTTTTGCCAAGACCCTGCGGTATGGTGACCCTCTTTGTTTATTGTTACTCGATTTAGATGCCTTTAAAAGGATTAATGATGCCTATGGGCATCATGCAGGTGATAAAGTTTTAATTGATGTTGCTAATACCCTTAAAGAAACAGTACGAGGCGGGGATGTACTGGCTAGGTTTGGAGGGGAAGAGTTTGTGGTTGCTTTTTCTAATACAGATAATGATAAAGGCTTAGTTTTTGCGGAAAGAATACGCAAGGCTATTGAGCTGTTACGCTGGAATTTTGATGGACATGAGGTCGCAATATCAGCGAGTATTGGAGTTTGTTGTGTGCTTTGTCAAAAAAATAATTTAGAAGATAATACTGAGCACTTAATTGATACTTATATTCATTATGCTGATTTAGCTATGTATGCAGCAAAGGCGCGAGGGAAAAATCAAGTCGCAGTATTTAATAAAGAGATGTTGTGAGTTATCAATTAGTTCAATCTTTGATTAATAAATGCTGCAATATCCGTAATTTCCTCTAGACAGAGCGAATGCTGCATTGGGTATTCATGCCAACTGATCGGATAGCTTAATTCTTTTAATTGGGTGAAAGCAATTTTTGCAGATTGTACTGCAACAACAGGATCCATACTTCCGTGAGCCATAAAAATAGCCGTATTATCATTATTAATATTGCGTTCAGACTTTAGCTGTTCAGTTGTTGGTAAGTAAGTTGATAAGGCGATTATTCCTGCAAGTTTTTGTGGGAAACGTAAGCCAGCATGTAAAGCAATAACACCACCTTGAGAAAAACCAGCTAACAAAATATTTTCTGCTTTTACGCCTCTTTCGATTTCCTGTTCGATAAGTTGTGTGACCGCTGTTGCCGATTGATAAATATCGTCAATAGCAACCTCCCTATCTAAATCTGCTGCAAGAATATCATACCAAGAACGCATTTCCATGCCGCCATTAATAGTGACAGCTTGAATAGGTGCATTAGGAAAAATAAAGTGTATATGTGGTTCTTTTTTTAGCTTTAATTCTGGAACAATACTTTCAAAATCATGGCCGTCAGCGCCCAGTCCATGTAGCCAAATAATGGAATAAAGTGTTGTCGAAGTAGCGGGGATTTCTATGCAGGATAATGGCTTGTAAGTCATAATTTTAAAGAGGGTGATTAATGGTTTTGGAGTGATTTTCTTTGTATGCACTTTTTAAGGCATTGCTGTTTTTCAAGTTCAGTCATTGTTTGCCAGTTTGTAATTTCAGTTAACAAACGAAAGCAGCCTAAACACATGTCCTGAGTATTTAAACAGCATTTTTTTATACAGGGAGAAGCAATAGAGCATATTTTGTTGTCAATTATTAGCTGCTGAATTTTTTGTAATGAAGCTTCTGCTTGCGTGTAATTGACAGGAATAGTATAGGTTTTGTTGTTAAGCACTAAGCGTAAAGATGGGTATGAATTAGCATTTAAAGAACGTGAGAAATTAATTTCCTCAAGCAATAGATCATTAGCTTTTTCACTGGAAAAATCATTAGCAAACTGCTTGCTATCTAAATTAATAGATTCAGCACAGTGTAGTAAGGTAGGGCTTAAAGAAGGGTTTTGTGCGTTTTGATAATAGGCTTGCTGAATGGATTTTCGCATAGCATTAGAAAATCCTTCTCCTTGAAAACTAGCCGCTAGAATTGCACGGCAAGCAGGGTATGTTGAACGATAGGGAGTATTTTTAGACCAAAAATCAAAATTAAATTGAATGTTAGGGACGGTGTGTTCAATTTGATGCCAGGCGCGCTGTATCATGTTTTGTGTTTCTGCAGGCATGGGGGTAGTAGGATCAGGTGCTAGCCCTCCTAAAATAGATTTGAATGCGATTAGTGCAGGAAGCTTTAATTTGATTTCAGTTAAAGATTCTTCAAATGCATAACACCAGCTACACATAGGGTCATAGACATAATAAAGTGTGTTGTTTTCTAGTGGCATAAAAATTAATTATTTTTTTTATATAATCTAAATAGAAAGGTGCTCGGGTGTGAGCGTAGAAAAATAGAATAACGACTATTGGGTAAGCTTGCTTTAAAAACGTCGCGATTATAAGTAGGACTCTCTTGTTTAGTTTTATATGTGTTAGACATGATAACTTATCTGCCAAAGTATAGTAGACATCAGTATTAAAAAATAGCATTGCTATTAAAATAGCTATATCTAAGGCTTATGCTGAAATAAAAGATAGGTTAAAATCCTTTTTAGAAGATTTGCTAATTTTAAACAGGTTCAGCTATTTTTTTAATTGAGACGTTCATGAATGTAAAAAAATAATCGATACCTCTAATTTACGAGGAGATTTTTTTGGTGGCTTAACAGCGGGTGTTGTTGCCTTACCATCGCTGAAAATCAGGGAAACGGAGCGCAGCGAAGTGATGATTTTTAGTCCGCAGTAGGCGACAGGGAAATTCGCCAATCCGAAGTGAACTGGTCAGTTCGCTCGGGAGGCAAGTAGTTATCCCGACAG
>JAJJBE010000164.1 GCA_020996635.1 Bathymodiolus brooksi methanotrophic gill symbiont | reverse complement strand
TCATGAAACATTGGGATGTCCTATCGCCAATCTTCATTCAGCACGGAGCGATTTATGGGAGCCCCAGTTCGTCCTGCGTCCAACTCAACTACGCAAAAAACACTGCTTCGTTAAGTCTACCTCAAACGGCTGTCGGGATAACTACTTGCCTCCCGAGCGAACTGACCAGTTCACTTCGGATTGGCGAATTTCCTTGTCGCCTACTGCGGACTAAAAATCATCACTTCGCTGCGCTCCGTTTCCCTGATTTTCAGCGAAGGAACGTGTACAAAATAATATCCCTATTTACCAAAAAGCGGAATTAGCTTACTACAGCTAAAGCGCTTGAAAGCGCAGTGCTTTCCCCGTTCGTCACTCCCGAAGTCTTTTATCGGGAGTCTATTGTTTACAACAAGACCCCCGCTATAAGCATAGGATGACGTGGTAAGAAATTACTACTTCAAGTAAGATTGGGCGCTCCCCTATTCTACCTAAAGCCTTGTAAATTCTTAGATAGACTTACTTTTTAATAAATCAATTAATTGCCCCATAAAATCATCGGGCAATTTTGCTTGCACAGGTACAAACCAATGCTTGTCTGTTGCAAAAGGTTTGCACTTAACGGCATCTTTTTCTGTCATAAAAATAGCATCTGCTTTTTTATGCCTAATATCTGATTCAGTAAAAGCATGATGATCAGGAAACTCATCAATACTGCTTTTAATATGATATTTCTCTAAATGTTTAAAGAATCTTTGTGGGTTACCTATACCTGCCAGTGCATGGCAATTTAATTGGCTAAATTCATAGAGTGATTTTTGCTCAGAATTTTGTAAATTAACCGCTACATCCCCTTCCAGCTGCATCAATATTTCATCATCCTCAGCTTCACCACCATTGCAGACTACAAAATCAGCTTCAAACCTCCGCTCTTGGGGTTCACGCAATGGGCCAGCGGGTAAACAATAATTATTACCAAAACGTCGCTCGCCATCGATGACTATAATTTCTATATCTCGCGCTAAAGCATAATGCTGCAAACCATCATCCGATAAAATAACATCACAGCCCGCCTCTTCAATCAATAATTTAGCGGCATCGGCTCTAATAGGGCCTACTGCAACAGGGCACTGTGTTTGCTCGGCAATTAAAATTGGTTCATCACCAACAATATTCACCTGGCTGTTTGCGGTCACTCGCTGCGGCCAATTTTCTGATTCACCGCCATAACCACGGCTAATAACTCCAGGCTTGAAACCTTGTTTTTGCACTTGCTTGGCTAAATAAATAACTAACGGAGTTTTTCCTGTTCCACCGACAGTTAAATTACCCACAATAATAACCGGCACAGAAACTTTAGTGACTGTTTTTTTCCCTGTTTTGTATTGCCAGCGGCGAAAACGCACAACATCCATATAAAGAAATGAAAATGGTGATAACCACGTTCCAATAAAAAATTCTTTATACCAAATCGTATTGGCCCATTTTGTGAAAAGTTTATTCATTTATCTAGTCTTTTTGTGTTGCAAAAGTAATATTTTTAAAGCCTTTTTTAGACGCTATATCTAAAACAGAAATAGCTGATTGAATGGGCGCTCTAGCATCCGCATTAATCAATAAAGGTACTTTCTTATTGCTAATTTCATCTAAATCTTTAGCTAACTCAGTTGAGTCTTTATTACCAAGTGCTTTACCCTCTAAAAAATATTGTCCCGCTTGGTCGATAGTTAAAACTATTTGTTGTTCTTGTGTTCGTGCCACTCCCTCCGCTTGCGGCAACTGAATTTTTATCATGCTTTCTTTACTAAAAGTGGTCGTCACCATAAAGAAAATTAATAATAAAAACACCACATCAATCATTGGCGTTAAAGAAAGCTCTAATGGCTTACGGTTTTTAATACGAAAATTCATTTTAATTCTTCGCTAGGGCCGTGCATTACTTCAATCAACTTTAACGATTCATCTTCCATACTTAAGACTAAACCATCCACCAAGCCATCAAAATAACGGTGAAAAATCACACAAGGAATTGCTACCGATAAACCTGCTGCAGTGGTAATCAGTGCTTCAGAAATACCACCTGCTAAAATTGTTGGATCACCGACTCCGTGCGTAACAATGGCAGAAAAAACTTTAATCATGCCAACAACGGTTCCTAATAAGCCTAATAATGGAGTAATCGTTGCGATAGTTCCTAAAGTATTTAAAAACCGCTCTAAATCATGAGCAACCTGTCGGCCAGCTTCAGAAATAGATTCTTTCATAATTTCACGGCCTAACTTTTGATTTGATACTCCCGCGGCTAAAATAGCACCTAAGGGTGAGCTATCTTTTAACTGTTGAATCGTTTTACTATCTAATTTCTGAGATTGGGCTAATTCCCATACTTGTTTGACCATTTCTGGCGGTAATACCTCATCTTTTTGTAAGGTCCAAAACCGCTCACCAATAATCGCCATTGCAACAACAGAACATAAAAATATTGGGATTATTAATAAGCCACCACTTTGCATCAGTTCAAACACGCTATTTTCCTTTTATATTTTAATCAATTTTTTAGATAAACGACTATTGAAACTTTATTCAATAAAGCTCAATACCCCTTATGACTGTTAAGGAAGCTATTTCGCCTAACAATATACGTGAACCCTCTATTTTTCAGACATAAAATCAACTTTATTTTTTACTTTTTATATTTATTACTTAGATTTCTAAGTATTCATTTAACAGTCCATTGTACAATAGACTGTAATCATAAGCTGATTTTCAATCAAATTTATTTCACAAAAAAACGCTAAACAATGCGCCCTTAAATCACCCCAACAAATTAAATGGCAATTTTCCTAAGAACACTAAATATCCTTTATATTCTCTTTGTATTTCTTATTATGGAGCACCCCAGCTGTTTATTTTTTGCAACTGTTCTTGCAAGAAAATTTAAACCTAGCATTAGCTTTTAGCTACGCCAGCATCATTCGCTGAAAATCAGGGAAACGGAGCGCAGCGAAGTGATGATTTTTAGTCCGCAGTAGGCGACAGGGAAATTCGCCAATCCGAAGTGAACTGGTCAGTTCGCTCGGGAGGCAAGTAGTTATCCCGACAGCCGTCAAGTCATTTGAGGTAGACTTAA
>JAJJBE010000069.1 GCA_020996635.1 Bathymodiolus brooksi methanotrophic gill symbiont | reverse complement strand
AATTATGGCAAGAAACGGGACGCTGGGAAAAGTATGGCCCAGAACTGGCACGTTTAAATGATCGCCACGGTCGTGATTTTTGCTTAGGCCCTACACATGAAGAAATCATTACTGATTTAGCACGTAATGAGTTAAAAAGTTACAAACAATTACCCATTACTTATTACCAAATTCAAAGTAAATTTCGTGATGAAATTCGCCCTCGCTTTGGCATTATGCGTTCGCGTGAATTTATTATGAAAGATGCTTATTCTTTTCATTTAAGTATGGATTCATTACAAGAAACTTATGATGCAATGTACCAAGCTTACACCAATATATTTAATGGGTTAGGACTTAGCTTTCGTGCTGTTATGGCGGATTCTGGTTCCATTGGCGGCGCTATTTCCCATGAGTTTCATGTATTAGCAGATACAGGTGAAGATGCTTTAGCGGTTTCTACGGAAAGTGATTATGCTGCCAATGTAGAAAAAGCAGAAGCTATTATTCCTATAGAGCCTCGCCCTGCTCCACTACAAGAATTTACTTTAATTGACACTCCTACTTTACATACTATTGAAGAGTTATCTCAAGCACTAGATATTAGTAATAAATCTATTGTTAAAACATTGATTGTACGCGGTGAAGAAGACAGCTTAGTTGCTCTATTATTAAGAGGCGATCATGCTTTAAATGAAATTAAAGCGGAAAAAATTGATGGTATTCTTGCACCTCTTGAATTTGCAAGTGATGAAGAAATATTATTAGCCTGTGCTTGTGAAAAAGGCTCTATCGGTCCTAAAGATTTAAGCATTAGAACCATTGCTGATCGTAGCGTGACTAATCTTGCTGATTTTGTTTGTGGTGCCAATCAACAAGGCAAACATTACACCGGTGTTAACTGGGAAAGAGATTTAAAGCTACCAACTGAAATTGCTGACTTACGCTCTGTTGTTGAAGGTGATATTAGCCCTGATGGGGAAGGCACTTTAAAAATTGTGCGGGGTATTGAAGTGGGGCATATTTTCCAACTGGGAATCCAATATAGCCAAGCAATGAAAGCCAATGTTATTAATGAAGGCGGTAAAAGTCAGACCTTAATTATGGGTTGTTATGGTATCGGTATTTCTCGTGCTGTCGCTGCTGCTGAGCAAAATCATGATGATAAAGGCATTATCTGGCCAGAAAATTTAGCACCTTTTCAAGTGGCATTATGCCCAATGAATATGCATAAATCTGAGCGTTTACGTGTTGCCGCTAATAAACTTTATCAAGACCTGAAAGATGCAGGGATTGATGTTTTATTTGATGATAGAAAAGTACGTGCTGGTTTTATGTTCTCTGATATGGAATTAATTGGGGTTCCACATAGAATCGTATTAGGTGATCGTGGTTTAGATAGTAATACTGCTGAATATCGTGCTCGTACGGATAGTGAAAATCAAGATATTGCTTTAGATAGTATTGTTGATTTCATTAAAACAAAATTAGCAAACTAAGTTTGTTACTACATTTAATTATTTAAGGAAAGTTTATGCCTAAAGCTGGTGATTTAAAACGCGGTGATATTATTGATATTAATGGTGTACCTCATGCTGTTAAATTAATTGAATCCAGAAGTCCTTCATCACGAGGTGCATCTACGTTATACAAAATTCGTTTTAACAACCTTAAAACGGGACAAAAATTAGACGAGTCATATAAGAGTGATGATTTTTTAAAAACTGCTGACTGTATTCGAGTCAAAGTGCAATATTCATACCACGACGGTGAAAACTATGTGTTTATGAATACTGAAGATTATACCCAGTATTCATTAAACGATGATGATCTTTCTGGGCAAAAAGAATATTTAACAGAAGGCTTGGAAGGTATTACTGCTTTGTTAATGGACGACAGTGTATTAGGCATAGAACTACCTGCTTCTGTTGATTTAGAAATTGTAGAAACTGCCCCAGGTATTAAAGGCTCCTCTGCAACGGCACGGACTAAATCGGCAATATTACCGACAGGCTTGGATGTACAAGTACCGGAATATTTAGTGACAGGTGAAGTCATTAAAATTAATACTGGTACTGGTAAATATATGTCTCGTGCATAGTCACTGAAATATTATTGAGCCAATTGCAATCAGCTTTGGCTCTCTTTTAATTATGTAATACCTCCCCCACCTTCACTGCCTGAGCGTATATGTAAATCCCTTTGTGGAAAAGGAATTTCTATTCCTGCCTCACGTAAAGCAGTTAATAATCGCATATGTAAATCATGTTTTGCAGGTAAATGGTTATCTAGTTCACTCACGTAAACTCTAATAGAAAAATCTTAAAGAGCTATCACCAAAACCTATAAATATTACCGTAGGTTCTGGTGTTGTTAATATAAGTGGTGATGATATGACGGCTTGTTTAATCACTTTATGCGCTAATGTCACATCCGCATCATAAGAAATCCCCAGTGGAATTACAATTCGAGTCATTGGGCTGGTTAATGACCAGTTAATAAGTTGGTTGGTAATAAAGGTTTTATTTGGAACAATAAGCTCTTTTTTATCCCAATCTAATATGGTGGTTGCACGCATTTGTATGCGTGTTACTCGCCCCGTTATATTATCAACCGTCACCGTATCCCCTACTCTAATCGGTCGTTCAAACAATAGAATAATACCCGATACCATGTTGGCAAAAATCTCCTGTAAGCCAAAACCTAAGCCTACTGTTAAGGCAGCAACTAGCCATTGAACTTGCGACCAACTACCACCAAGTTTATTGGCTATCGCAATAAAGCCAATCGTTATCATTAGATATTTAGATAATTGGTTGATGGCATAACGGCTACCCGCCTCAATATCTGAATGTTGGAATAATAAAACTTCCATCAGCCCTGGAAAATTGATGACTGCAGTGATAATAATAAACAGGTATAAAGCAGGAAAAATATTCTGCCAAACAAACCAAGCAGCAACAGTAATAACCGCAAGAATTGAAACGTTAACAATCTTAATGGTTTGTTTGTTAATAGCTGATGTTACGCACCCTAATGATATTTCCATTAAAATAGTAGGCTATGAAAACACCTGATATTTTTGACTTATACACCGATTACCTGATCACTTCATTTAGCTATACAACAGCGACAGGC
>JAJJBE010000062.1 GCA_020996635.1 Bathymodiolus brooksi methanotrophic gill symbiont | reverse complement strand
CCAACACAAGGGCTTGTCGAATACACTGCTGCAATTGTAATTGAAACGCTGACAGCTTTACCTCCAATCGATTTTTATTTTTACTGCCTTTAGGCCGGCCTGGTTTTCCCTTCTTCTTGACGCTTTTAGGTGCCGTTTCTTGTGATTTTTTCCTTATCAACTGCTCGGCAACCAACGGATATGATTGACGAGATTCAACATGCAGTAGGGATATGTTAATAAAGCATAACCCAGGAACGGCTTGGTTTTGAATCGATGAGAAAAATCGCCCTAAGCCATGTGTTTCCTTGCCTGATTTAGTGATAACCATTTCATCTCTAATGAGAATCCATGTCCCTAAGCAAGTTATATTCAGATGGCTTTTAATCAATAGCGACCGTAAAGCTGCCCACTGATGTTGCTCTTTAAAAAATCGTTGAACCGTGCGATAGCTCCCCCCCTTTTTCAGTCCAGCGAGAAATACTTAGCATCGTGACACGCCCTGTCATTGATAGCACAGACTCAACGATTAAGCTCAAATGTTTTAAGGTCTTTGTCGATAATCTTGGGCTGAGTACTTCAAGTATTGCTATAATTTCAGGCATAGTCAGATTTTGGTAGCTACTGTGGTGTCGTAATCCAGTATTTTACCGACTTCTGGCCTTCTTTTGGATATTTAAACCACTCGTCAATTTGGCGAAGGTATTGGCAAATGAGTCATATTATCTTCACAGTCCTATCAATATTTTCATTAATTGCAGGTCTTTATTTATACAAAAAAATGAACCCATTAAAAATTACTATGGGCCTATTTTTTGTTATGGTATTTAGTTCAATATTTTTATTTATTGCATATGGAGTTGCGAATTATTTCACTGGGAATGGCATTGATGAATCTATAATTTATCACCTAGAGTATGGTTTAGATGGAGCTGGTTTTTTAGAATATAGTTGGCTGATAGTTACAACAATCATAGTCATAATGTTAAGTGGGTTCTATTTATTACGGTTTATTTTAAAGGGGAAAAATGATCAGCCTTCTCACATATTCAATAGTCTGTTATCCTTTTCTTTTTTATTGATTGCTTTCCTGCTAAACCCTGCCAGTATCGATATATATAACCTTAAAACTAATTATTTAATACTCACTGAGCCATTAATCCCCAAAACAATTAGATCATTTTACAAGTACTATAAAACTCCCTATATAAAAACTTCTGAAAGTAATCATAAAAATATTATTTTTATTTATGCTGAGAGCTTAGAGCGAACATATTTTGATAAAACTATTTTCCCCGGTTTAATTAATGGACTTCGTGAACTTGAATCAAGAAGTACATATTTTACAAATATTAAACAGGTAGCTGGAACAGGATGGACTGTCGCCGGAATGACTGCTAGCCAATGTGGTATTCCGCTATCTACGCCATCTCATGGCAATTCAATGTCAGGTATGGATCAATTTTTACCCTTAGCAGTATGTCTGGGTGATTTGTTAAATGAGAACGGGTACCAATTAAATTATATGGGCGGAGCTAGCCTGCAGTTTGCAGGGAAAGGAAAGTTATTGAAAACTCATGGCTTTACTAATCTTTTAGGGAGGGATGAGTTATTACCAAAATTAGAAGATAAAGCATACAAAACAAGCTGGGGACTATATGATGACTCATTATTTAATATGGTTTATAGTCGCTTTATTGAATTATCAGAAGCAGGTAAGAAATTTGGTCTTTTTACACTGACACTTGATACTCATCATCCAAATGGACACCCCTCAAAAAGCTGTAAAGGGAGAGAATATAAGGATGCTTCCAATCCAATACTTAATGCTGTTGCTTGTTCCGATTATTTAATTTCTAATTTCATAAAAAAAATAAGCCAATCGCCTTATGCAGATAAAACTATCATTGTGCTGGTGTCAGATCATCTGTCCCTTAGGAATACTGCTTTCCAACTTTTACACAAAAAGAAACGTCGAAATTTATTTATGATTATTGACCCGAGTAAAAATATTTTTTCTGAAATAAATGCACTGGGCTCTACTTTAGATATAGGTGCTACTATATTACCTTTTATGGGGTATAAAGGAGCAATTGGTTTAGGGCGTAATTTATTAAATAATGAAGCCTTAGAAAAAGAAAGACAATTTATTCATTTTAAGCTAATAGCATGGCGACATGTACTTGCCACATTTTGGGATTTTCCTAAAATACAAAAATATTTAGAAATAGATATTGATAAAAAGATTGTTCGTATAGACGGCAGAAACTTTAGAATACCCATTTTTATTGAATTAAATAATCAATTAGAATCTACTTTAAAGTTTCAATTTGATAAATCTCAAACTCATAAGACCTTAGTGCAGCACCGTAAATTATTGAGTAAAAATAAAGGATTTTTATTAATTGATAAATGTAAAAACACCAAAATTTTGGATAAATCGTTAGGTGAAAATGGGTTTTGTTTTCTTTCAGGGAAAGGTCGAAAATATACTAAAAAAGTTAAATTAAATAGAAATATTACCTATACGTCCAATCAAGTACGCCAACTACTCAATTTTCAGCCATAAATATTTTTATGGGGTTAAATGGATTTGAGTATTGACTGTCGCTGAAAATCAGGGATGATTTTTAGAGTCCGCAATAGGCGAAGGGTTGTTACCAATCTGAAGTGAACTGTAAGTTCGCTCAGGAGGTAAATCAGGGCTGTGCAATGCTAATAATTTAATTTAAAATAATGTTTTAGAATTTTATTCCAAGAGGCTTAGGAGCGTGCACGGAATAACATCCCGAAGTTATAACGCAGGATTTTTATACCAGGAAGGTGGCTCTCATGAGGCGCATAATTATTCTACGCAACGAATGAGAGCCGCCTTCCTGGTGCAAAAAGACTCGTTAGAAATCGGGAGATTGTTTCGTGCACGTTCCTTAAATGGTTTGGGTGGTTTATGGGATGCGTGGTGTGATGGCGGAAGGCGCTGCGCTTTTCCGCCCTACGTGCTGACACCTCTTTAACTAAGTGATGTGTCAACACTTTTATGGACACAAAATTAAGCTGCTTTTAGCGACATTTCGTAATCAGCAGGTGACTTGTAATCATTCGCTGAATGACGTCGTTTACGGTTATAAAAAACCTCGATATATTCA
>JAJJBE010000009.1 GCA_020996635.1 Bathymodiolus brooksi methanotrophic gill symbiont | reverse complement strand
TTCATCATTTTTTCCTTATCTTTTGAACTTTAGGCGGTTCACAGATAAGGAGAATCTCGATGATTCCCGTAATTGTCAAACTTTGTGAGTCCCCCAGCAGAGCTGGGGGTTTACTTATTAGAAATTCACTATTTTCTGCTACAGCAGCTTAGGAACGCGCACGAAACAACCTCCCGATTTCTAACTAGTCTTTTTTTGTTTCTTTATCATCAGCTTACACCAAAGATAACTCAACGCCTAAAATACACAGTTGCATAACATCAGCTAAACTACCGCGCAAAAAAAGTAGCAAAAAAACAACAAAAATTAATTTTTCATGATAAAAGTATAATAATCTATCCCTTATAATTCAAGAAAAGCTTATTTTATAACATCATAAAAAACAATACAAATAACACTAAACGATTGATAATAAACATATAAAACCCATTTACCACTTTTAAAATAATGTTTATTTTTGTGTTACCGTCGCATTTTTTTTAGAGTGTTGTATAATTGCAACTTATTCTTAATATACTTCGCGCGGTCACAGATTCGGATTTTATATCAAGTTGATTTTAGTCGAGAGCAAGGCGATAAAATAGGCGCATAGCTGGCTACGCAACTATTTTATCAATGCAGCTATCGGCTAAAATCAACCGATAGAAAACCGAAGTTGTGACCCCGCGAAGTATAAACTCAATAAGATAATTATGACGCAACAAAACTCAAGTAAGGCACTTTGGCAATTACTCAGTAAAAATGGTCGCCAAATTTGGGCTTTTAAGCCCACTTCAAATAATATTGATGCGCACCTTGATAATGCCCATAATTTTTCCGAGCAAGAACTTAATTCTTTTGCAGAAGATTTTCAATTTAACCGCGAAACTAACCCTTCTGCTAGCGATAAAGTATTTAGATCTCAAATGCGGGCAACTAAGCCCCGCCCTTCTGCAAGCAAAAAACCAAAAGCACAAAACAAAGAAGAACAAATATTAATTGATAGTATTCTCAATGGTATGGAGTATTTTGCGCAACTACAAAGCGATGAAGGACACTGGGCTGGCGATTATGGCGGCCCTTTATTTCTTCTGCCTGGATTATTGATTGCTTCTTATTTATCGGACACCCCTCTCCCCAAACCGCATCAAACCATGATGCAAATCTACTTATTTAATCATCAGCAGTCTGGCGGTGGCTGGGGAATGCATATTGAAGGCCAACCTACAATGTTTGGTACGGTCATGCAATATGTCTCTTTGCGTATTTTAGGCGTTGCTAAAGAAGATGTACGGCTCAGTAAAGCTCGAGAATGGATTAAAAATAATGGCGGAGCGACTGGCATTCCTTCTTGGGGTAAATTTTATTTAGCACTCTTAAATTTATATAACTGGGCAGGTTTTAATAGCTTACTGCCTGAAATGTGGTTATTACCCACTTGGCTACCTTTCCACCCTTCTCGTTATTGGTGCCATAGTCGTATGGTTTATTTACCGATGGCTTATTGTTACGCAGAACGAATTCAAGCCCCAGAAAATGAGCTAATTCTTGCTTTACGGGAAGAGATTTATTGTGAAGACTTCGCAACTATCAACTGGGAAAATCAAAGAAATACTGTTTGTGAAAAAGATATTTACACAATTCAATCGCCTATACTAAAGTGGACTAACCTCATTAATAATGGCTATGAAAAAATCAAACTAAAATGGCTTAGACAAAAAACAACAGCTTATTTATTAAAATATATTCAAGCGGAAGATGCGCAAACAGAATACCTTGATATAGGCCCTGTTAGTAAGGCGATAAACTCCATCTGCATTTGGCATGCCGAAGGTAAGGAATCAGAATCCTTTAAAAAACATGTAGCACGCTGGTATGATTACCTTTGGGTTGCAGAAGATGGTATGAAAATGAGTGGTTATAATGGCTCTCAACTCTGGGATACCGCATTTACCATGCACGCTATGTTAGAAAGTGACTTAGGCTTATTGCTCCCTAAAGTGCTCGAAAAATCTGAAAACTTTATTGATAACATGCAAATCCTGTCTGAGCATGAAACGCACCATGAATTTTTTCGCCACCCCATGATAGGCAGCTGGCCTTTTTCTACAGCAGAACAGGGCTGGCCTGTTGCTGACTGTACATCTAAAGGTCTTAGCGCAGCTTTATCCTTGCAAAAAACTAATATTTTCAAACAAAATATTAGTGATGAACGCCTAAAGCAAGCCGTGGATATTATTTTATCTTACCAAAATAAAGATGGCGGCTGGCCTACCTATGAGCTACAACGTGCGCCAAAATGGTTAGAGAAGCTCAACCCTTCTGAAGTTTTTGCCGATATTATGGCTGATTATTCATGGACTGAATGCAGCGCCGCTTGCAGCATTGCATTATTAGATTTTCAAGAACGTTTTCCTAATTATAAAACTGAATCCATTAATACCGCTTTATCTCGCGGACTCACTTATATTATTAACAAGCAAAAAACGGATGGATCCTGGTACGGCGGCTGGGCGGTCTGTTTTACCTACGCAACTTGGTTTGCGATAGAAGCTCTCATGCAAGGAAAAGCACATCTAGAACGATCATTACAAGAACAATGCATCAATAAGGCCACTGACTTTTTACTCAAGAGACAGATGACTGATGGTGGATGGGGCGAAACCTATGAATCCTGTGCTAAAATGACTTATACACAAGCAAAAACATCTCAAGTCGTTAATACGGCATGGGCTTTGCTCGGTTTACAGGCTGCTAAATCAACCAATAAAGAAGCAATACAACAAGGAATTAATTTACTCCTAGCTCGCCAGAAAGATGATGGCGACTGGGCGCAAGAAAATATTTCTGGTGTTTTTAATTATAATTGCATGATTACTTATAGTTCTTACCGAAATATATTCCCTATTTGGGCTTTAAACCGTTTTTATAAACTTTCTACTTCTGCTAAATAATCGTTTAACGAGATAACCATGACTTCTACAGATAATACAACTCAAAACGAATCATTCGACATCTGCATCGTTGGTGCAGGCATGGCAGGAGCTACTATCGCAGCCTACCTTGCTCCTAAAGGTATAAAAATTGCTCTTGTTGATAGAGACTACACAGAAAAAGAACGCATCGTTGGCGAACTGCTACAACCTGGCGCAGTAGAAACCCTAAAAAAAATGCAGCTAGAACATTTATTAGAAGGTTTTGATTCACAGCCTATTTATGGTTATGCTTTATTTCAACATGATAAAAAATTCACCATTGCTTACAATAAAAGTAGTGACACACAATACCATGGCACTGGCTTACATAATGGTCGTTTTTTACAGTCTATTCGTAATGATGCTTTAAAAAGTAAACACATTACGCAGTTTCATGGCACAGTATCAGGCTTAATTGAAGATGAAAACAAGGTTATTACTGGCATTCAATATCGCGACAAACAATCACGTGATATAAAAAGTGTTTCAGCAAAATTAACCATTATGAGTGATGGTTTTTTCTCCAGTTTTAGAAAAGACCTCAGTAATAATAAGCACACCGTCACTTCTTTTTTTATTGGCTTAGTGCTAAAAGATTGTCTATTGCCGTACCCCAATCATGGACATGTTTTTTTATCTGCTCCTACCCCTTTGATTTGCTACCCAATTTCTAGCACAGAAACTCGCTTATTAATTGATTTTCCAGGCAATAAGGCACCTAAAAAAGATGAAATAAAAGATCATATTACTAATAAAGTGCTACCTTTTATTCCAGATGAATTTTTAGATTGCGTGACAACATCAATCGCCACTAATGACTTTAAAGTCATGCCTAACCACTATATGCCTGCAAAACCTGTCTTAAAAGAAGGCGCGGTATTATTAGGCGATGCACTCAATATGCGCCATCCTATAACAGGTGGAGGATTAACGGCTGTTTTTAATGACATACGCTTATTAGGCGATCACTTATTAGATATGCCTAATTTTGATGATCCCGCACTGTTACATAAGAAAATTGCCGCCTATTATAGTGATCGCTTTCACGCCAATACGAATGTTAATATTATGGCTAACGCTCTTTACGGTGTTATGTCTAATGATGAATTAAAAGTGGCGGTATTCGAATACCTTGCCAAAGGCGGCGATAGCTCAAACGGCCCTATTTCCTTGTTATCTGGACTAAATAGACACCCTGGTGTTTTAATCAAACACTTTATCTATGTAGCACTACTCTGCATTAGCCATATTTTTAAAGGCAAAGGTGGCGGTATAGCTAAATCACTCGGTGTAGTAAAAGACACTTTCTGCATTATTTGGCCACTCGTTTACAATGAACTTCGTTTTAGTTCATTTTTTAAGAAAAACACACAACACTAAGATGCAAGAATTAAAGCATAAAATCCGTGATATTCCCGACTTTCCTAAGCCAGGTATTGTATTTAAAGACATCACCCCCTTACTCACAGACCCAGATGCCTTGCGTTTAGCAATCAAACAATTAACTCAACCTTTTTTAGATAGAGAGATAACCGCAGTAGCAGGCATGGAGGCGCGTGGTTTTATTTTTGGCTCTCTTGTTGCTTGGGAAATGAACCTCCCCTTTATTCCACTAAGAAAACCTGGAAAACTACCTTACAATAAAAAAAGCGTCGCTTATGATTTAGAATATGGCTCTAGCAGCTTGGAAATTCATAGTGATGCTCTCACAAAAAATGATCGTGTGTTATTAATTGATGATTTACTCGCTACCGGTGGTACAGCAAAAGCTAGCTGCGAACTTATCGAGAAATTGGGGGCAACTGTAGAAGCCTTAGCCTTTATTGTAGAGCTTGATTTTTTACATGGAAAAGAAAAACTAAGTACTTACGAAATTCATTCCCTATTACATTATTAATATTAAATGCCTGAATTACCCGAAGTTGAAACTAGCTTACGCGGCATTACTCCGTATATAGAAAAACAAAGTGTCACTAAAGTTACCATTCGCCATCCGACTTTGCGTTGGCCTATCCCAGTTGAACTTCCTGAATTAATAGAGCAGCAAACACTCAATCACCTGACACGCAGAGCAAAGTATTTATTGCTCCATTTTAATACGGGTACTTTACTTATTCATCTTGGCATGTCAGGTAGCTTACGGGTTATTACTGAAGATAGCCCTATACAAAAACATGATCATTTTGATCTTTTTTTTGCTAATAATAAGGGCATACGCCTAACCGACCCCCGCCGTTTTGGTGCGGTTCTATGGTTAGGTTCAGATCCTTATCAGCATAGCTTGCTCGTTAATTTAGGTCCTGAACCTTTAAATGATGATTTTACAGGCGCTTATCTTTATCAGGTCTCACGAAATAAAAAAGTCAGCATTAAACAATTTTTAATGAATCAAAAAATTGTTACCGGTGTGGGGAATATTTACTGCACAGAAGTCCTGTTTGATTCCGGTATTAACCCATTGCGTGCCGCTGGAAATATCTCACTCATTCGGTACCAAGCACTCGCCGAAAATATAAAAAAAACGCTTTCTTTAGCCATAGAAAAAGGTGGAACTAGCTTACGTGATTTTGTTGGCAGTGATGGCAAACCAGGCTATTTCAAACAAGAACTAAATGCTTATGGACATTCAGGTGAGCCTTGTATAAACTGCCAAAATATCTTAATTGATATTAAACAATCTAATAGAACCACTGTTTACTGTAAACATTGCCAAACATAATTTAACTTACTCTCACACTTAACTAATGACTCAAGAAAATATTAACCAAGAAACAGCTAAAATTGAATGGTCAGCTTTGCAACGTTTTTTTGCCAGTGGCGATGCTGTTTATATTTCACCTGAAATTGATTTAGTCGATGCAGCCAATGCTTTTTCTAATGATGATAAACAACAAGTTAGCCAGTGGATGGAAACTAAAAAAGTTCAGCTAGTCTCTGATCAGCAAGCAGAAAAATGGATAGCAACTGATCATATTATGTGGTCAGTGGTGATAAAACCATGGATATTAGTCCAACCTACTTAATACCTTATGCAGCATTCCCTTGCAAATCAGTAACGCTTATTGCAAATTTAGAAACATTACTAATAATACTTACACACGCACGGAGGACTCCTCATGGAAAAAAAAGAAGCGATGACCTTTATTCTTAAGTTATTAAGACTAATGGTAGAAAAAGATGGATCTGATTTATTTATTACCGCAGGGTTTCCACCGGCAATAAAGGTCAAGGGCATTATGTCCCCAGTCTCTAAACAAAATTTATCTGCTAATGACTCTAGAGCACTCACCCAGTGCATTATGAATGATAAACAGTTAAAAGAATTTGAAGAAACCAAAGAGTGTAATTTTGCCATCGCACCTGCTGGTCTATGCCGATTTCGTGTTAATGCGTATGTACAGCAAGGCATGCAAGGCTTGGTTCTACGAACCATCGCTAATGAAATCCCAACATTAGATGGGCTAGACCTCCCTCCTGTTTTAAAAGAAATCATTACCGCTAAAAATGGCTTAATTATTATGGTCGGGGCAACAGGCTCAGGTAAGTCAACGACGATGGCCGCCATGATTGACCATCGTAATGAAAATAGTCACGGTCACATTATCACCATTGAAGACCCAATTGAATATGTACACCCCCATAAAAATTGCGTCATTATGCAGCGTGAAGTCGGTGTTGATACCGATGGCTGGGAAATTGCTTTACATAACACTTTACGCCAAGCACCCGATGTTATTGTCCTAGGAGAAATTCGAGATCAAAGTATTATGAATTTTGGCCTAGAATTTGCGCAAACAGGTCACCTCGCGATGGCAACGCTGCATGCGAATAATGCCAACCAAGCGATTGACCGTATTCTTGGCTTCTTTCCTGTAGAAACACAGAAAAAATTGAAACAAGATATTTCACTCAATTTAAAAGCTATTATCTCTCAACGCTTAATAAAAACAGTTGACGGCGGACGCTGCGCAGCAATCGAAATTTTAATCAACACGCCGCTTATTTCTGATTTAATTGCCAAAGGTGATGTTTCTGGCATCAAACCTATTATGGCTAAATCTCGCGAACTGGGCATGCAAACCTTCGATCAGTCTCTCTTTGATTTATTTCAAGAAGGAAAAATCAACTATGAAGAAGCACTAAAAAATGCTGATTCTGCTAATGAATTACGTTTACATATTAAACTTGCAGGTGGAGTTGGCGAAGAAGAAAGCGGACTATCTCTTCAAGCAACTGACGACCATGATGCCTAGATCATCATATTAATTATTAATTTCAATCATTAAATTAACGGAGCCACTATGGATATTAACCCTTACATCAAATTGATGGTCGAAAAAAATGCTGACTGTTTATACTTAGGTCCGCATTCTGCTCCACGTCTCCATTTAAATAAACAAGTAAAATCAGTCGACAATGTTTTATTAAGTGATGATGATTTACAAATTATATTCAGATCATTAACAACCGATAGTCAGCGACTTAAATTTTCATCTAAAAAGAAATTAAATTTTTCTGCAATCCTGTTAAATAACATCGATTGTACGATTGAAGTTAATGAGCAATCTTCTGGTTTCTCTATATTGATTAGCCCCGTCATCGTAAAGAAAGATATACTTGAAAAAGTATCCACTAGCTTACAAGATACTCAAGTATTAGGGATAGAGCCTACTGTTGCTTTAGATATATTTCCCTATTTAGCTAAATTAGTTGAATTAGAAGCTTCTGATTTATTTATTACCGCCGGCTCACCAGTTAAAGCGAAAGTTCATGGTGAAGCCATTGAATTAGATAGCTTCCTACTCACTCCACAACTGACTAAATCCGCAGCTTACGGCATTATGAATGATGAGCAAATTGCGGAATTCGAAGCTAATAAAGACTTAGATTTTGCCATCAGCCTACATGATAATAGCGCTCGTTTTCGTGTCAATGTTTTTTACCAGCGCCATACTATTGGTTTAGTTTTACGCTTAATTCCCTCTATAATTCCTACCATCGCTGACTTAAACCTTCCTGACATTTTATCTGAATTGATTATGGAAAAACGCGGGTTCTTATTGATGGTCGGGGGAACAGGATCTGGAAAATCGACGTCTTTAGCTGCGATGATTAATCATCGTAATATGAATGCCTCAGGACATATTTTAACCATTGAAGATCCTGTGGAATTCTCCCATCCAAACTTAAAATCTATCGTTAACCAACGTGAGGTAGGCGTAGACACCACGTCTTATGCACGCGCCTTAAAAGCCAGCTTACGAGAAGCACCTGACGTTATTTTAGTAGGGGAAATTCGTGATAGAGAAACTATGGAAGCCGCTTTAGAATTAGCGAATACAGGACATTTATGTATTTCCACACTACATGCTAATAATGCCAACCAAGCGATGGAACGTATTATTAATATGTTTCCTAATGTGCAACATAAACAGCTGTTTATGGATTTATCTATCAACTTAAACGCAGTCATTTCACAACGCTTGATTCCAGATTCTGAAGGTAAGCGTGTTGCTGCAATAGAGATAATGATCAATACCCCACACATCGCTAATTTAATTTTAAAAGGCGACCTTACTGAAATTAAAGAAGCAATGAAAACCAGCGGCAGAAAAGGCATGCGTGCTTTTGACGACGCTTTATTAGAACTCTATAAGGCGAAAAGAATTACCTTAGAAGAAGCCCTTAAAAATGCAGATTCTAGTAATGATTTAGAAGCTAAAATAAACTTTAGCTAGCTTTGTTACCAGGGATATAAAGCTTCAATTTATATCCCTGGTAACCCCCTTTCCCTACCAAAACTATCATTTGCTTTGATAATTTCTGTTTTACTTAAAAACTAACCATGAAAAAAACCTCACTCACCACTAAAATTCTTATCTCCATGGTATTGGGGCTTATTTTAGGTAGCCTTATTAATATATTTGCAGCTGAGCAGCCGTTCATCCAAAACTACCTAGTTAATGGACTATTCCATGTTATTGGCTCTGCCTTTATCAACTCGTTAAAAATGTTAGTTGTCCCTTTAGTGACCTTTTCTCTTATTTGTGGCGTCTGCGGAATTGGCGATATTAATACGCTTGGACGTATCGGTTTAAAATCATTTTTACTTTACTTAACAACCACAGGACTGGCAATTACATTGGCACTGCTTGTTGCCATTACCATTGCTCCTGGAAAAGACTTTCAATCTCAGGCTGCTTCCTCAGACTTTATTGCAAAAGATAGCCCAGCTATTAGCGATGTATTTATCAACTTAATTCCTAGCAATCCGATTGAAGCCTTTGCTCAAGGCAATATGCTACAAATCATTTTCTTTGTGATTTTATTTGCCATTGCCATGTTAATGACCGAAGAAATAGGACAGAAATTAGCAAAAACAGCAGAAGACCTTAATGAAGTGATGATGAAAGTGGTTACCCTCGTTATGGATTTTGCCCCCATTGGTGTCTTTTTTCTAATGGCTAAAACTTTTTCTGAACAAGGTTTCGCCCTCATTTTGCCAATGATTGGTTATTTTTCAGTCGTGGTACTTTGCTTACTACTGCATGCCTTAGGTACATTTTCTTTATTACTCATATTCTTAGCTAAACTAAACCCCCTTATTTTTATCAAAAAGATGCGCTCAGCACATATTTTTGCCTTTAGTACGGCGAGTTCAAATGCAACCATCCCTATCACTCTACAGGCCGTTGAAAAGCGTATCGGTGTAGATAATACCACGGCAGCATTTACTGTTCCTTTAGGTGCAACCATTAACATGGATGGCACAGCTATTATGCAAGGTGTTGCCACGGTATTTATCGCTAATGTCTACCAAATCGATTTAAGTCTAACCCAATACATAACCATTATCGGCATGTCTATTCTTGCCTCTATCGGTACTGCCGGTGTACCCGGCGTGGGTTTAATTATGCTTGCCATGGTATTTAACCAAGTTGGCTTACCGGTTGAAGGTATCGGCTTAATTATTGGGGTTGATCGTCTATTGGATATGATGCGAACGGTGGTTAATATTACTGGTGATGCCACTGTAACGTGCATTGTTGCCCGTGGTGAAAATAATTTAGATGATAATATTTTCAACGATCCAGAGGCAGGTATTATTAGTGATATTCACCTACCCCATAAAACATGATACAAATACAACAAATCCCTGTCTTACAGGATAATTATATTTACCTGATTCATGAAATAGAGTCAGGTGAAACAGCAGTCGTAGACCCCGCACTGGCTGAACCTGTTTTAGCTGTACTAGAAAAAACAACTGGCAACTCACTTATATTTTAAATACTCATCACCATGCAGATCATATCGGTGGAAACAGTGCTTTGAAAGCAGCCACCCACTGCAAAGTAATTGGTTCAAAATCAGATTCTGCACGTATCCCAGCAATAAACATTACTTTACAAAATAACGACACTTTTAAATTAGGTAACTCTGCCATAAAAGTCATTGAATGTTCTGGGCATACGCTAGGGTATATTGCTTTTTATTTGGCTGATGCCAATGCATTATTCTGTGGTGATACTTTATTTTCTATGGGCTGCGGTCGATTATTTGAAGGATCTGCCGAGCAAATGTGGCAATCATTAACAAAATTTACTCAGCTACCATTAGACACTCAAATTTACTGCGCTCATGAGTATAGTTTAGCCAATGCAAAATTTGCTCTCAGTATTGAAGCTAATAATGCTAAATTAACCCAAACTATAGAACATATGACTCAATTAAGAGAAGATAACACGCCAACAGTTCCCACAAGCTTAAAACAAGAATTGGCGACCAACCCTTTTTTACGAGTGAATAGTGTGGAAATTCGCTCATCTCTCCATTTAAATAGTGCAACAGAATAAGCGCGCCACCACGTGGCTCACCTAAAGATTTTAGGACTCCTGTCGCAAAAATCGATTCGCCACGCGACGAATCAATAATGCCCCAATACGCCCTGCGTTCGGATCAACTTCGCACAAAAGCTGCTTCGTTAATCCTACCTCAAATGGCTCTTCGGGATAAAATTTTTACCTCCTGAGCGAACTTACAGTTCACTTCAGATTGGTAACAACCCTTCGCCTATTGCGGACTAAAAATCATCCCTGATTTTCAGCGCTTGAAGTTTTTACAGAATTAAGAAAAAGAAAGGATCAGTTCTAAGAGAAAATGCTTTTAATCTATAGAAATAGTCGTACCACAAATATTAACAGTCTCAGCGGAGTCAACCTGAATTCCAGTAAAACCTAACATTTCATCTAAATCTTTCATCGTATCGCAAGCATCTTTAATATCCCAAATTGTCACCGCTATCACTGAAGCAACACCAATATAGGGGAGACTTTCAGCAGGAATTGCAGCAATATTCCTTGAAATATTGAGAGTTAATCTTTTGGATATCTTGTTAGAAATCCCCTTTACCTTGCTTATTTTTTTATTAAACTGATTTTTTTGTTTCTTTAAAGAATTTAAATGCCTATTATTCTCTTTTGCTAACTTAGAATATCGCTTTGACGGACTATCTAATTTCAACCGTGGAAAGGGGAGTTTATCAATCATTCCATATAAAAAATCATGGGTTCTAGAGTTAGTAAGCGTTAAAACGTTTAGACTAACCAGTCCTAAAATCAAAACAAAAGTCAATCCCCCCCTAATCATTCCATTTGCTTATCAATAGACATTAAAACCACCCGATACTCTTCTACCTTAGGCCGATACAAAAACATAGCGAGTGCTGCTAATACTGAAAAAATGTAAACCGTGTTAAAGCCATCACCTAATCTAAACATCAAAATACCATATAAACCAATGGTCCCTGCCATCAACATAGAAACTATAATGGTTTTTAAATAACGGGATTTGGCTGGCTTATCACTGGGTTTCAAATTGAGCTGTAATGAAACATGGCGTACAAATTTCATCACTAAAAAAGTGAGCATAGCAACAATATATAATGCCGTCCTCAGCCATACCCTATCTTCTTCAAGCCAGTTAAGTTGCATCGACTCAGCATAAATATGACAAAGTGTAATCAGCACACCTAAAACCAATAAACTAAAGCCTCGCACCACTCCTGCTAATAATAAATCCGCTTGCTCTTGCTGTTCTGATAATTCCATTAAGACTTCTCTTTTTGTTGTTCTTGGCGATATGACTGCAGTATGACCATAAAGGCAAAAAAGTCATATAGACCATGGATAATAATAGGGGTGTAAGTTACGTGTATTTTCATAGTCTAAATACAGCCCCAAATAAACGCTAACGCTAGCGGCCAGGATAAAATATAACAAAGTAACTGCATGTACTAAGCCAAAAATAACACTGCTAATAATTAAACCAGCAACAATTCCCCATGAATTTTCTAACCAAGGTTGAAGCACACCTCGGAATAAGATTTCTTCAGAAATTCCTGCGACTGCAGCCAATACAAATAAATCTGTCCAATGCAAATTAACAAGACTCGCACCTAAAGTATCATGCAAGATTTTACGTATTTTTAATACCGCATCGATTTTAAGATGGTTTAGTGCTAAAAAAATCACACATAAGGGTAAAGTTCCTATCAAGCCATTAATTAGCACGCGCTCATTAATATCAATAAATGCAAAGGGGTTAATTTGTGCAATAGCGCCTAAAATAATAGCCACTAAAATTAAGGAACTTTCAAAGTAAAAAGCAGTTTTAAAAAATTTCTTAGGGTCGATTACGGGTTCATTCATAATAAATTTGATGCGATAATAGCGTTTCATTAAAATTCAAGAGGCTTTTTTCGTGCAATGTTTTATCTATCGAAGCAATAAAAAATCAGAGTTATATTTATATTTAGCAAAACAGGATGATTTTTCTAACATTCCCGAAACTTTATTAAAAAGCATAGGACAACCTGAATACGTGATGGAATTAGATATTACTCCAGAACGTAAGCTTGCCCGCGAAAGCGCATCTGACGTATTAAAAGGTATCGAAGAAAATGGGTTTTATATACAAATGCCACCCACTATCGCTTATTTACTACCAAGCCAACCTAGATACCTATTAAGTTAATCAAACATTATGCTCTAGGCAGTGTAACGCCTTCTTGCCCTTGGTATTTACCACCACGATCTTTATAAGAGGTTTCACAAATTTCATCACCGCCAAAAAATAACATTTGGGCAACGCCTTCATTAGCATAAATTTTGGCGGGAAGTGGTGTGGTATTAGAAAATTCTAAGGTAACATGCCCTTCCCATTCAGGTTCTAGCGGTGTCACATTAACAATAATGCCACAGCGCGCATAGGTTGATTTGCCTAGGCATATCGTTAATACATCGCGTGGAATACGAAAATATTCCACGGTTCTTGCTAATGCGAATGAGTTAGGAGGAATAATACAAACATCTGATTGCACATCAACAAAACTTGCTTCATTAAAGTCTTTAGGGTCAACTATGACTGAATTAATATTGGTAAATACTTTAAATTCATTTGAGCATCGTACATCATAGCCATAACTTGAAGTTCCATAAGAAATCACTTTCCCTTGCTCAGAATGACGCACTTGACCAGCTTCAAACGGCGAGATCATGTTCTGCTCTTCTACCATGCGACGGATCCATTTATCTGATTTTATGCTCATATATTTACACTAACTTAATTCAAATAAGATAATTTTATCCTATGTATGACAGTCATAGTGAAATAAGTTCAGACAACAGCAAATGGCATACCTTATAATACGCGCTCAACAAACATCTTAAGACACACTTTCATTACGCATGATTTCTATTCGGAACCTTACATTTTCTCGTGGAGAACGAAAAATATTCGACAATATTTCTCTCGATATTATGCCGCATAAAATTACCGCTATTATGGGCCCCAGTGGCGCAGGAAAAACCACCTTATTAAAATTAATTGGCGGGCAACTGTCGCCGGATAGTGGTGTAATTATGGTCGATGGAAAAAACATTCATCAATTATCACGCCCACAGCTATACACTCTACGAAAAAAAATGGGCATGCTTTTTCAAAGTGGCGCGCTATTAAGTGATATGAGTGTCTTTGATAATATTGCCTTCCCAATTAGAGAACACACCCAGTTACCAGAAAGTTTAATCCGCACCGTGGTTTTACTAAAATTAAATGCCGTCGGCTTACGCGGCGCACGCGATTTAATGCCCAGTGAATTATCTGGTGGCATGGCACGACGGGTTGCCATGGCACGCGCTATAGCCTTAGACCCAGAAATGATTATGTATGATGAGCCTTTCACTGGCCAAGACCCTATTTCATTAGGTGTTTTAGTGAGTTTAATTGCAACGCTTAATAAAACATTGCACTTAACCAGTATTATTGTTTCTCATGACGTACAAGAAACCGCATCCATTGCTGATTATATTTATGTGTTATCGCATGGGAAAATTGCTGGCCAAGGCACACCCAAAGAATTAGCTGATTCTGATTCTGAATGGGTACAACAATTTATGCATGGAAAAGCAGATGGCCCCGTCCCATTTCATTACCCAAGCGATTCACTTACTGCTGACTTATTCACTTATTAAATAATGAATTTCTTACAAGTATTAGGGCACACTACTCTTAAGTCATTAGCAAAACTAGGGCGTGCAAGCTTATTTTTTTATAGCATTATGACGGTGCTACCTTACGTTTTTATGCGCCCTAAGTTATTAATTAAACAAATTTTCTCTGTCGGCGTGCTTAGTTTTTGGCTAATTATTATTTCCGGCTTATTTGTCGGTATGGTAATCGGTTTACAAGGGGTATACACCCTATCAACTTATGGTGCTGAAGCATCATTAGGTATTATGGTTGCCGCTTCTTTAGTCAGAGAATTAGGCCCTGTGGTTAGTGCGCTATTATTTGCAGGGCGTGCAGGTTCTGCTTTAACTGCTGAAATTGGCCTAATGAAAACCACAGAACAATTATCAGGGATGGAGATGATGGCAATAGACCCCATTAAGTATATTATTGCCCCACGGTTTCTAGCGGGATTCATTTCACTGCCTCTGCTCGCGCTACTTTTTAGTAGCTTAGGTATTTTGGGGGGACATATCACTGGCGTAGAATTATTACATGTGGATGCAGGTTCTTATTGGACACAAATGCAAAGTGCCATTGATTTTTATGATGATATTGTTAATGGCATTATAAAAAGTATTATTTTTGCATGGATTATTTCTTGGATTGCCTTATTTGAAGGCTATGATGCACTTCCAACCTCTGCAGGCATTAGTCGTGCAACAACCCGTACCGTTGTTAATTCAGCTTTTGCCATTCTCTTTTTTGACTTGTTATTAACTGCCATTATGTTTGGATCCACCTAATCATGAATACAAAATTTACCGAAATTTTAGTCGGCCTGTTTGTCTGCACCGGCATTGCCGCTCTTTTTTTTATAGCACTACAAGTAAGCAATTTTCAAGCTTTGCAAAATAGAGCTAGTTACACGATTACCGCTAACTTTGAGAATATCAGCGGTTTAAAAGATAATGCGCTCATTTCTATGGCCGGCGTTCCTATTGGCCGTGTCAGTCAAATTCAATTTAATGCTGAAGACTATAATGCCATCGTCAGTATGCGCATTGACCAGCAATATGCTAACTTGCCGACAGATACTTCTGCTAGCATTTACACTGCTGGCTTATTAGGTGAAAAATATATAGGTCTAAGCGCCGGAGGAATGGAAGAATTTTTAATCGAAGGTAGCGTTATTGAGTTAACCCAATCTTCCTTAGTTTTAGAAGAACTTATTAGCCAATTTTTATTTAACTCCTCTGATAAATAAAGCGCTACTTTATGACAACTTTAAGCATTATTAAAAGCTCAGAAAATCACTACAGTTTATCAGGGGATTTAAGTTTTCAGACGATTACAGCTAAAACCATTAATGAATTAAAAGCACAGCTAATCCTCTTTCCTACTTATATTGATTTACAGGCTGTGCAGAAAATTGATAGCGCAGGAGTCGCTTTGCTTATAAAATGGATAAAATTTGCTCATGCCCATCAACAAGAACTTCTTTTTGATGCGATTCCGACTCAATTAGCGGCACTTATAAAACTGAGCTACCTTTCAGATTGCGATCTATTTAAAACGCAGGATATCGAAATCAATGGATAAACTATTAATTACTGGTGGACAGGAACTTGCAGGAGAATTAACCGTTTCAGGTGCTAAAAATTCTGCCCTACCTATTCTTGCCGCAACCCTTTTAAGCGAAAAACCTGTTTGCATCGGCAATGTCCCACATTTACACGACATTACAACAACATTAGAACTGCTAGGTTGCATGGGCGTAGAATTATCAATTGATGAAAAACTCAATATTGATATCAACAGTAGCACCATTAAAAAATTAGAAGCACCTTATGAGCTTGTACGCACCATGCGTTCATCTATTTTAGTATTAGGGCCTTTATTAGCCCGGTTTGGCGAGGCACATGTTGCTCTACCCGGCGGCTGTGCAATTGGTGCTCGTCCTATAGATTTACATTTATTAGGCCTTAAAAAAATGGGGGCTGATATTACTGTAGAAAATGGTTATATCCATGCAAAAGCAACTCGCCTTAAAGCCTGCCATTTAGTTTTTGAACAAGTCACCGTAACAGGAACAGAAAACATTTTAATGGCAGCTGTTTTAGCCGAAGGAACCAGTATTTTAGAAAATTCAGCTCGTGAACCCGAAGTTAATGATCTTGCCTACTTTTTAAATAAAATGGGCGCTAAAATATCAGGCATTGGCACCTCAACGCTCACAATTGAAGGCGTAGAACGGCTTGGTATTGATAATTTACATTACGATGTATTGGCTGATCGTATTGAAGCTGGAACTTATTTAGTGGCTGCCGCCATTACCCGTGGAAAAATTAAACTAAAAAAGATTCCACCTGTTTTACTAGAAGCAGTACTAGAAAAATTAATAGACGCCGGTGCAGAAATCACCACTGGCGATGATTGGATTGTATTAAATATGCATGGTAAGCGCCCTAAAGCTGTTTCCATCAGAACAGCTCCTTTCCCCGCATTCCCGACTGATATGCAAGCACAATTTACCGCAATGAACTGTATTGCTGAAGGTGTTAGCACGATCACGGAAACTATTTTTGAAAATCGCTTTATGCACATCCAAGAATTGCAAAGAATGGGGGCTGATATAAAAATAGAATCCAATACGGTGATTTGTACTGGCGTAGAAAAATTAACCGCTGCCCCTGTTATGGCAACTGACTTACGTGCATCAGCAAGCTTAGTGATCGCGGGCTTGATTGCAGAAGGTAAAACGCTAGTAGACCACATTTATCATATCGATCGTGGTTACGACCACATCGAAGAAAAATTATCTCAACTTGGCGCAACGATTCGCCGCACTCCTAGATAAAACAGGTTTTATTATGCTAACCATTGCTGTTTCCAAAGGCAGAATATACGATGATGCGCTTCCTTTATTAGCTGAAGCAAACATCATCCCTCTTGACGACCCTAAAACAAGCCGTAAACTTATTTTAAGAACCAATCGCGACGATGTTCAGTTGGTTATTATTCGGGCAACTGACGTACCTACTTTTGTAGAATATGGTGCCGCTGATTTAGGTATTGCAGGAAAGGATGTACTTATCGAGCATGACTCAGATAACTTGTACGAACCTTTAGATTTAAAAATTGCTTGCTGTAAATTAATGACTGCCGCACCTAAAGATGCGCCAAATATTTCTGGGCGTGTTCGTGTTGCGACTAAATATATTAAAACTGCTGAGCGCTATTTTGCCAGCCAAGGTATACAAGCAGAAATCATCAAACTATACGGTGCAATGGAGTTAGCTCCTTTAGTTGGCTTAGCTGACTGTATTGTAGATGTAGTCGATACTGGAAATACCTTACGTGCTAATGGTTTAGAGCCACGCGAATTAATTATGAACATTAGCTCACGTCTTATTGTGAATAAAGCTTCAATGAAGATGAAGCATTCTATTATTCAACCCTTAATTGATCAATTCGAAAAAACAATTGCTGAACGATAAACTTATGACTCAACCTATCACTCGCCTTAATAGCACAGATCCAGATTTTTCTGCTCAATTACAAAAACTACTCGCTTGGGAAGAATCATCAGATCATGAAATCCATCAACGCGTACTCGACATTATTGACAATGTACGTAAAAAAGGTGACCAAGCCGTTATTGATTACACCAATCAATTTGATCTGTGCAATATTAACAAAGCAAGTGAACTAGAAATATCGAAAGAGACACTAAAAGCTGCATGGGATAACTTAGATAAAGATAAAGCTGACGCACTTCAAATTGCTGCTGACCGCGTTCAAGCTTATGCTAATAAGCAAAAAATGGAGTCTTGGCAATATACAGAAGCTGATGGCACTATGCTAGGCCAAAAAATAACCCCTTTAGATCGCGCAGGTTTATACGTCCCCGGTGGAAAAGCTGCCTACCCTTCTTCAGTATTAATGAATGCTATTCCCGCTAAAGTTGCTGGTGTACGTGAACTCATTATGGTTGTTCCTACGCCAAAAGGAATTGTTAATGAATTAGTGCTCGCTGCAGCACACCTTTCTGGTGTGGATCGTGTCTTTGCTATTGGCGGCGCACAAGCCGTTGCGGCTTTAGCTTATGGAACAGAAAGTATTCCTGCTGTAGAAAAGATCGTTGGCCCTGGGAATATTTATGTAGCAACCGCTAAAAAATTAGTTTTTGGCCAAGTAGGTATCGATATGATTGCCGGCCCTTCTGAAATATTAATTATTTGTGATGGCAAAACTGATCCTGACTGGATTGCAATGGATTTATTTTCACAAGCAGAGCACGATGAAGATGCGCAAGCTATTCTTCTTTCTGATGACGCGGATTTTTTAGAGGCTGTTGCAAATAGCATCGACAAACTACTTCCTGAAATGGAACGCGCTGAAATCATTAAAGCTTCATTATCTTCTCGCGGTGCATTAATTAAGGTCAACTCCTTAGAAGAAGCTGCTGAAGTGTCCAATACGATCGCCCCTGAACATTTAGAGCTATCCATAGAAGACCCTAGCGCTTTATGTGAACATATTCGTAATGCCGGTGCTATTTTTATGGGGCGCTATACTGCTGAAGCCTTAGGTGATTATTGTGCAGGCCCTAATCATGTATTACCTACCTCAGGTACGGCTCGCTTCTCATCACCTTTAGGCGTTTATGACTTTCAAAAACGCTCTAGCTTAATTTTTTGCTCTGCTGAAGGTGCTAATACTTTAGGTAAAACAGCCTCCATCTTAGCGTGCGGTGAAAGTCTAACAGCACATGCTCGCTCCGCTGAATTTCGTTTAAAATAATAACTATAAAGAGAAAAATTATGACTGATTATCCTGAAAGAACCTGTGAAATTGATCGCTTAGTTCGCCACCCTAAATTAGTTGAAGCCGCTTTAGCTGGCAAAAAAACACAGCAAAGACGTGATGGGGTTTATGCCTTCCCGAATGAAACATTTGAATTAGAGGGTGTGCCTTTTATTGTTACTGACCTAACTCGCGAAACCATTGGTGACATGACTGATGCTTCAGCGCAAGCAGAAGGCTACCCTAGCTTAGAAATGTATAAAAACTTAATCATTAAGATGCATGCTGGCATGGAATGGGATGAAAGTGCGCCAGTATGGGTGCACCATTTTAAACGTGTAGACGCTTAAATCTATGCAAGAACAAGATTTAATAAGCACTGTTATTCGCCCTGAAGTTAGGGCATTAAGTGCTTATAAGGTTGCCGATGCAACAGGTTTTATTAAATTAGATGCGATGGAAAACCCTTACACTTGGCCTGAAGAAATCAAACAAGAGTGGTTGAAAGTTGTTCATGATGCTGAAATAAATCGCTACCCAGACCCTGAAGCGAAATCTTTATGTCGGATACTAAAGCAATATAATAATATACCCGAGCAAAGTAATCTTTTATTAGGCAACGGCTCCGATGAAATTATTCAGCTACTGCTTATGGCTCTACCTGCAAATTCACGCGTTATGGCACCCGAGCCAAGTTTTGTTATGTATAAACAAATTGCGCTTTGCTTAGGCTTGGACTATCAAGGGCTCCCTTTAGTTGCTAATAGCTTTGATTTAGACCTTCCTGCTTTATTGGAATCCATAAAAACTCAGCAACCCGCCATTATTTTTCTTGCTTATCCAAACAACCCAACGGGTAATTTATTTGATACAAACGCCATTAAAAGCATCATAGAAAATAGCCAAGGCTTAGTCATTTTAGATGAAGCCTACGCACCTTTTACCGATGCAAGCTTCATAGCCGAACTGCCTAATTACAAAAACCTACTAGTGATGCGTACCGTCTCTAAATTAGGTTTAGCGGGTTTACGTTTAGGTTTTATTGCTGGCAACCCTGAAATTATAGAACAATTGAATAAAGTAAGACTACCTTACAATATTAATATTCTTACTCAGTGTAGTGCAGAATTTGCCTTATCAAAGCCTGAAATGTTTCAAGAGCAAACTAATACCTTACGTAACGAACGTGCTAGAGTGTTTTTACAGTTAAGTACACTTTCAGGTATTACTCCGTTTCCTAGTTCTGCTAATTTTATTTTATTCAGAACAGCTAAGGGCAAGGCAACGGAAACATTTGCAGCTTTAAAAGAGAAAGGTATTTTAATCAAGAATTTAGCACCACAACAAGGCCTGCTTAGTGACTGTCTACGTGTCACCATAGGAAAGCCGGACGAAAACAATGCTTTTATAAATGCATTAAAAAATACAATCTAAACTATAATAAAGTTTGAATTATAAAAATGAGGCTTCAAAAGCCCACTGCTCTGTTGTAATATTGAGCAGACAATAATTAATAAGCGGTAAACGTAACGAGGAGTGTTATACATGAGCGAACAAGGCGTAGACAGATCAAAACGCCAATTTCTAACAACGGCTTTAACCGTTGTAGGAGCTGTAGGTACTGGTTATATAGCTGTACCTTTTTTATCCCAAATGCAGCCTAGTACCAAAGCCAAAGCAGCTGGTGCTCCCGTAGAAATTGATATTAGCAAATTAGAAACAGGACAATTAATTCGTGCAGCATGGCGAGGTAAACCCGTTTGGATTCTAAACCGCCCCCCCGCTGTGCTTGAAATACTAGCAAACAATACAGCCAAATTAAGCGACCCTAGCTCACAAGAATCTGAGCAACCGGAATATGCTAAAAATGAATTTCGCTCTATCAAACCCGAAATCTTTATTGCTGTCGGCCTTTGCACCCATTTAGGCTGCTCACCTACTTTTCGCCCTGAGATTGCACCTAATGATTTAGGCGGAGACTGGAAAGGTGGATTTTTCTGCCCATGTCATGGCTCAGGTTTTGATTTAGCTGGCCGTGTTGTTAGCGGCGTCCCTGCCCCTACTAACTTAGTGGTTCCTCCCCATCGCTATATAACAGAAACACGTATTATTATTGGTGAAACCAACACAGAGGAAAGCGCATGAAATCAAAATACCTAACAGGTTGTGGTACTTGGGTTGTTAACCGCTTTCCACTGACTAAATTATGGAATGAACATATGGCGCAATACTATGCGCCTAAAAACTTTAATTTCTGGTACTTTTTTGGTTCACTAGCGCTACTAGTACTTGTGAACCAGTTTATTACTGGTATTTTATTAACCATGAACTATAAACCTGATGCAGGTTTAGCCTTTGATTCTGTAGAATATATTATGCGTGAAGTCCCTTGGGGCTGGTTAGTTCGCTATATGCATTCTACGGGTGCATCCGCTTTCTTTATTGTCATCTATCTACATATGTTTAGAGGCCTGATTTATGGCTCATATAAACAACCTAGAGAGCTAGTTTGGATTTTTGGAATGCTATTATTTGTTGCCTTAATGGCAGAAGCATTCATGGGATACTTACTTCCTTGGGGACAAATGTCATACTGGGGAGCACAAGTTATCATTTCCCTGTTCAGCGCTATCCCGATTATTGGTGATGATTTATCATTATGGGTTCGTGGTGATTATGTTATCTCTGATGCAACATTAAACCGCTTCTTTGCTTTCCACGTTATTGCAATTCCTTTAATTTTAATCATGCTAGTGTTTTTACATATTGTTGCATTACATGAAGTAGGATCAAATAACCCTGACGGTATCGACATCAAAGATTCAAAAGATCCTTGGGGACACCCAATTGATGGAATTCCGTTCCACCCTTACTACACAGTTAAAGATATCGTCGGTGTTGCAGTCTTTTTATTCTTCTTTGCCACGGTCATATTTTATATGCCAGAAATGGGAGGCTACTTTTTAGAAGATGCTAACTTTATTCCTGCCGACCCTTTAGCAACACCAGAGCATATTTCACCAGTTTGGTATTTCACTCCTTTCTATGCGATTTTAAGAGCGATTCCTGATAAATTTGCAGGTGTTATTGCAATGGGCGGAGCTATTTTTGTATTATTTTTATTACCTTGGTTAGATCGTAGTCCTGTGAAATCAATTCGCTACCGTGGTGGTATCTATAAAAAAGCAATCTTAATGTTTGTTATCAGTTTCGTTGGTTTAGGTTATTTAGGCATGCAAGCCCCTACCGCTAACGCAACAATAATGGCACGTGTTTTTACAGCTATGTACTTTGGTTTCTTCTTATTAATGCCAATTTACACTCGCTGGGAAAAAACCAAGCCAGTACCTAAACGTTTAACAGAGCAACCTAGCATTGAAGACCGCATTCCAGGCTGGAAAGATACAGCTAATGCAATGATAAAAGAAGTCCCTGTTGAAAAAGAAGGTAAAACAGTTTTACAAAAACGCCCTGACCCTGCAGGTATTGCTAAAGTACTTACCCGTACAGCAAAAAACATAAAAGCGAGCTTGGACTAATATGAAAAAATTACTGCAAATTTGCCTACTACTATTGCCACTCAGTAGCTTTGCTTCAGCGGGCATTAGTTTAGAATCAGCTGATGCTGATTTATCTGACTCTAAATCACTATCAAATGGTGCAAAACTTTATGTTGAATACTGCTTAGGCTGCCATTCAGTTAAATACATTCGCTACTTAAACATTGCTGATGATTTTGATATTAAACAAAATACCGTATTAAGGGACATTGCTCCTGAAGGTGCAGGTATTTATGACAAGATGTTAACGGCTATGAACGCGCGTGATGCTAAAAGATGGTTTGGCACCACGCCGCCCGACTTATCTTTAATTGCTCGCTCAAGAGGCGCTGATTGGCTATATACTTACTTAAAAAGCTTTTATGTAGACTCCTCTAAGCCTTTAGGTGTCAACAATGCCGTTTTTCCTGATGTCGGTATGCCTAACCCACTTTGGCAATTGCAAGGCGAACAAGTTGCAGTTTTCAAAAAAGAACATGGCCAAGAAGTTATTTCTAAGCTAGTGATTCAAGAAAAAGGCACAATGTCACCTGATCAATTTGATGAAGCGATTAATAACCTTGTTAACTTCCTAGTTTATGCGGGAGAGCCTTCACAATTAGAACGCCGCAGCATGGGTAAATACGTACTACTCTTTATTCTATTATTTGGCATAATCGCCTATTTATTGAAAAAAGAATATTGGAAAGATGTGCACTAAATATCCTTCTTTTTAAAACAAAAAAAGCGCAACTTCTTTGAAGTTTGCGCTTTTTTTATGGCTATTCATTCTGAATCACATTATCAACAAAGTACCTACTATAAACATCAAGTAAAATAGGGTGCTTTGTTAACAAGCGCCTCTGAAAGTGTCTTGGTTTTTTAAAATTATAAGCGTTAATGAGTATGCGCTAGAGTTCCTTTGGCTCGATTATTTTTTGAGGCTCGACAGTATATAAGCCCTCTATCATTAGAGACTCACATGTGTCAGCGTTATAAGCTATTTCTTTAATGAAAATTCGTTGCCCAGGCTTAAGTCGCATCGTATTGTTAAATTTACAGTCTCCAGACTTTGTTGCAATTCCTTTTCGAATGTAACGGTTATTTTCATGGAAATTATCAGGGTACTTATAATGACTTACCTCACTCCCTTCAAGGCTTATTTCTTCGGAAGATAACGGTAGTATCCAACAAATTGGGACGACAGCTAACATTATTAGTATTTTCATAAGTTCTTAATTTTTTAAATAAATCACCACACTCTGAAAATTCGCATTTAATTTAACTATACCCAAGCTACTTGAAGGTGCTGGCTTAATGGAACTGCGATCTTTAGTCGCAGAATACCTTGATATGCGATTGCAGCGGCTAAATGATGTGTCAACACTTTTATGGACACAAAATTAAGCTGCTTTTAGCGACATTTCGTAATCAGCAGGTGACTTGTAATCATTCGCTGAATGACGTCGTTTACGGTTATAAAAAACCTCGATATATTCA